>NZ_LSJN01000009.1:0-394 GCF_001557225.1 Streptococcus sp. CCH8-C6 | reverse complement strand
CCTTGAGGACCTGTGCTCGTTGCATTGGTACCTGTAGGAACCACTTCTTTCACTACCGCTTGGTACTTGACAGTTACTGGAGTGCCATTGGCATCCACACGAGTTAATTCGAGTTCTGGTGTTTCACCCTTGAATTGTTTATCCGGAGTGAAAGTTACCTTGCCGTCCGCATCTACTTCAAACTTACCAACATTTGGTACTTCTTTCACTGCGGTACCATTATCGAATAATGGAGTTGAACCTGCTGGGAATGGAACAGAGTCATGGCCTGGGGTGAAGCTTACTTTACCTTCTTGCACTTGACCCTGCAGACCTTCTGTCTTATCACCAGTACCAGTTGGAGTCACCTTAGTAAACTCTGGGCTGTAAGTCGCCGTAACTGGTGTGCCATTCT
>NZ_LSJN01000085.1:0-41597 GCF_001557225.1 Streptococcus sp. CCH8-C6 | reverse complement strand
CTGAGTAGTGGTCGCTGTTGGGATATTTTTTATAGATATTTTTCAGATTTAATTCGACCATAATAAGCCCCTTCTTTTGAATAAAAATATTTTCTTTCAAGCTCTCGTTTGCAAAGCGCTTTCACATTGTCCATTATATCGTTTTTTTTTGACTTTTTCAAGCACTTTTAGTAAAACGTTTGCATGATTTTAAAAAACAACCTAAAAAGGCTGTTTCTTTGATTCTATGATAAAAAATCTTACTCAAGGCTTCTTTTTAAAGAATAGAATTAGCACCCCTATCAAACTGGCTCCAAACAAGAAGTAGAAAATATTTTCTACACTACTTGTTGAAGGCAATTGCGATTGATTAGCTAATATAGATAAAGCTTCAACTTTTGGGGTGTTCATCACCTGATCATTATGCTTGTCCTTAGTCACTTGAGAATCTTTATAGCTACTCAACAGAGAGAGCTGCTTATCTAGAAGCTCTCTATCAATCTTAGAATTAGCTGAGCAAAAAGACGACAACATCACTTCTTGATTATCTCGGCTTTCTTCTTTTGTTATAATATGAGAACTAAAGATTAAATCATCAGCTGCCAAAACTCTAGGACTATCAAAACTAGTAAATAATAACACCAAACTTAAAATCAGCAATAAACAAGTACTTTTTCTCTTTTTCTCCATATAAATCTCTCCCTATATACAACTAGCTACTCATAAAAATATGACAACAATTACCAGTATAACAAAGTAATTTACACGGTGTCAATCAATATGCTTGTTTTTAAAAAAAATATTACTAGTTAGTTTTAAATATCCAAAATAATGGATATTTTTACACTTTGTAAACTTTTTTTCTAAAAAATAAGAGGTATTTCCTAGATTATTTCATTTTTAAACAGTAGAATGGAATAGGAGGGCAAATTTATGACGCTTCACACCAGAAAAAGGATATTAGATGCTTTTTTTACATTAGCTGAACAAAATCCGACCAAAGTTCGTTTCACCTTTACAGATATAGCAAAAACTGCTGATTTATCAAGACAGGCTATCTATAAACGGCATTTTAATAATGTCAACGAAATTATTGATTACATACATGAAAAGTTGAATGATGAATTTAATCAAGCTTGTAGCCAGTACAAATTTACTTCTTCAAATCCCTTTCTCTCTTTTTCAGAAACCATTCTCCCCATAATATACAGAAATAGAGATTGGATTAGAACACTCTATACTACTTCAGTAGACCCCTTTTGGAGTGATTTTATTATCTCTTATTTCACTGATTGGATTTCTCAAAATATCAAACTTGATGACTCAAAGCTAGATATGCCTAGCGAGATAAGTAACACTCTTCTTGCCAAATGTTTTAACTTACTTATCGAAAACTGGATTACTCAGACTTATCCACTATCTTTAGAAAAATTCTCAAATATTTTCCTTAACCTAGTTTCTTCACCGCTTACTAGTTTCACTATTCCTAACAGTCAAACTAAGTCTTCAAATAAAATTATTATCAAAAAGCCATCTCGCAGAAAGACAAAGAAGTAAAAAGAAGTAAAGGGAGCAGTTTCTATATTTGAGACTGTTTTTTAAATTTTTCAAAAATTTTAAGAAATAAATAGACAAATAGTCAAGAAAATGCTATCATTTAATTGACAATCAGTTAACTTAAAAAGGTAGATTATTAATGAAAGAAGGTAAATATGCCACAAGATACTAAAAACAAAGTCGTTAATGCCTTAATTGAGCTGGCAGAACAAAATCCAGAAAAATCTTACTTTACTTTTTCTGAAATCGCTAAGCAAGCTGGATTATCTAGACAAGCAATTTATAAAAAACACTTTAGTAACGTTGAAGAAATTATTGAGTACATCCGTCAAAGTATCATGGCTCCATTTATCCCTCTGTATGAGAGCTATGCTGAAGGAAGTAAAGAAAATCCTTTAATCTTCTTTGCTCAACATATGATTCCTGCCATCTACGAACATAGACAATGGATGAAAGTTCTTTATACAACTGCTATTGATCCTTTCTGGAGAGAGTATATTTCTAGTTTCTTTACACAATGGGTAAAAGACAATCTAGATATCGATGCAAAAAAAATGGGAATTCCTCAAGAGATGGGAACAGAAATTATCGTAAAATGGATTAATTCGCTTATTGAAATATGGATTATCAAAGAAGAACCTATGCCCTCAGAAGATTTTGCACAATTATTTCTATCAATCGTTTCAACACCTATGGCTCAATTTGTTAGTTCGCACAGCGAGCCCTAGTTCAACTCAAAATTATGAAGCCCGCCTTGTTTAGGTAGGCTTTTTTTGTCTGTAAAATTTCTTACTCTCCCAAAGAAAAGAGAGCAGATAGTCTTCTGCTCTCGTCAATATATAAGCTATAAAATTAAACACCAAGCTTCATCTAATCTACTCGATAATAGAAGCTACCTTGTTCGTCAAAGCTATTCAGGCCAACCCCTGTCCAGATTCTGTCTTGGCCAGCATCTGAATTATCTGTAAAGTTTTCCTTGTCTGCGACCTTAACTCCCTTAGGAAGAAACTCAACCAGAAAACCTCCGCTGTCTCCACCGTAGACACCGCCAGCAGCAGTACCATAGTCTGTCAGAGAAGCTCCGTACAATTCATAAACACTTGAAACCAAGCCCTTGTCATCAAAAACAAGCTGGTTGCCAGAAGCATCCTGCCAGGTTCCTTTAACGCTGGCATAATTACCATTTGCAAGTGCTGAAATGTCCATCGCTTCTTTCTTTTCCTTAGTTTTTTCTGTGCTCGCACTCTCTGAGCTAGCGCTGCTAGCCGCTGAAGATGCTGCTGCAGTTGATTGATTGGATACCTGCTCCACAGAACTTGTTACTGAGCCAGTACTGCTAGTAGGCGTCTCTGATTGATTCGTAGCGCTGCCCTTTGAACAAGCTGTCATAGCTAATAAAGCAGCTCCTACTAGTAAAAAAGGTAAAGCTTTTTTCTTCATTTTTCTCCTCTTTCTCACGGTAAGATAAAACATGTGATTAGTAACATTATAGATTATTTTATCGCTTTTTACAAGAAGAAGTCTAGCAACTGGGCAGGCGCAAAACTACTGACTTTATTCATTCAGCTTCTGCCACATCCAGAACCCTGTAGATTGTTTTTGCCAGAGCTGCTTCATAATCTGATGCACCATAAGGCTTATCAGTCGTGACGTGGGCTGTCTGCTTTTCTAGGTCTACCGCCACATCTGACACTTCCTCCATAGATAGGAAGTGCTGGGTGACGTGTTTGACACAGTTTTGACAAGATAAGTTTTCTAATTGGACTATTTGTTTCATAGATTCATTCCTCCGTATATTTCTTCATTTTAAAGCGTCCTAGACGCAGAGCATTGGCCACAACTGACACTGAGCTCAAGCTCATGGCCAGACCAGCCAACATAGGATTGAGCAAGGGACCGCCGAAAAGACGCAATAGCCCCATAGCAATCGGGATGCCTAGTGTATTGTAGGCAAAGGCCCAGAAGAGATTTTCCTTGATATTGCGGATGGTCGCCTGGCTGAGCTTGATAGCCTTGACCACATCCTGCAAATCACTATGCATGAGCACTACATCTGCCGACTCAATAGCTACATCAGCGCCTGATCCGATGGCAATTCCAACATCTGCCTGAACCAGAGCTGGAGCATCATTGATACCGTCTCCGACCATAGCCAGTTTTTTCCCAGCTTCCTGCAAGTCTTTTATAGCAGTGGCCTTACCATCTGGCAATACACCTGCGATGACTTTTTGGATGCCAGCTTTCTGGGCAATAGCTGTCGCGGTTTCTTCACGATCTCCTGTCAGCATGATGACTTCCAGCCCCATAGACTGGAGCTCCTGCACTGCCTTCAGGCTGCTAGACTTCATCTCATCTGCTACCGCTAGAATACCAGCCAGCTGTCCATCTACTGCGACAAACATGGCTGTCTTCCCTTCTTGGGAAAGCTCCAACAACTGTTCTTGAAAGACACTGCTGTCAATGTTCTTGTCTTTCATCAATGACTCATTTCCCACCAGAAGCTGTTTGCCCTCAACCTGAGCTGACAAACCTCGTCCAACCATAGCCTCAAAATGACTGACAGGCAGTAAGTCAAGCCCCTCCTCTTCAGCTGCTTCTAAGATAGCCTGAGCCAAAGGATGCTCAGAATGCTGCTCAGCACTGGCTATTAGCTGCAATAAGTCAGAGCGATTAAAAGCACCTAAAGGCAACAAATCCGTCAGGCTGGGCTTGCCAATCGTAATCGTCCCCGTCTTATCAAGAACAATAGTATCCAGCTGATAAGCAGCTTCCAAAGCTTGTCCAGACTTAATCAGAATTCCATTTTCAGCCCCTTTACCAGTCCCAACCATAATGGCTGTCGGAGTGGCTAATCCTAGCGCACAAGGGCAGGCAATGACCAGAACTGCGATAAAGATTGACAGGGAAAAACTAAGACTCTCACCAGCCAGAAAATACCAGCCAAGCGCGGACAAAGTAGCCAAGCTCAGCACGATTGGGACAAAATAGAGCGAAATCTTATCGGCTAAAGCCGCTATCGGTGCCTTAGATCCTTGCGCTTCCTCCACTAATCTAACAATCTGAGCTAAGGTCGTATCCGAACCCACCCTAGTTGCTTGATAATCAATACTACCATTTTGATTGATTGTGGCACTGGTAATGGTATCACCGACCTTCTTTTCAATCGGGACACTTTCACCAGTCATCATGGACTCATCCACAAAGGTCTGCCCCTCCATCACAAGGCCATCTACCGGCATACGCTCCCCTGGCTTGATACGGATAATATCTCCAACTCGGATATCCTCCGTATCAATGGTCACAGCCTCACCATAACGAATCACTGTCGCCTGACTAGGTACTAGCTCAAGTAGAGACTGAATCGCCTGAGACGTTCGACCCTTGGCAGAACTTTCCAGATATTTGCCCAGAAGAACCAAGGCAATAATCACTGCAACAGACTCAAAATAAAGCTGATGAACAAAGGGATGATGACCTAGAAAAACCTGACTGACTGAGTAGAGACTGTAGAAAAATGCTGCACTAGTCCCCACTGCAATTAAACTATCCATATTGGGATGTTTCTTGATAAGATTGCGAAATCCTCTCTGATAAAAACCACGACCGATCCACACAGCAGGCAACGTTAAAAGTAGTTGTGACAGAACGAAGACCAAAGGATACTCCATATGGTCCAAGAAGCTAGGCAGAGGAAGACCGACCATACTTCCCATAGAGATATAAAGCAAGGGCAAAACAGTAAGCAAAAGAATTAGTAATTCTTGTTTCTTTTTTTGCAATTTCTGAGCTTTAATCACAGCTTCTTCGCTTACATCAGACGATCGGTCTTTTCCTTTCTCTTCTGCCTGATAACCAGCCTCGGCTACAGCATCCAGCACTTGCTGGCTGTCAAATCCTGCCTTAGGCAGCAAACTGAGACGTTCTGTCGCCAGATTGACACTGACATCCTCGACTGTTTCCAAGTCCTTGACCGCCATCTCTACCGTCATAGCACAGGCAGCGCAGGTCATACCAGAGAGTTTGTATTCTTTCTTCTCGCTCATCAATGCGCCTCCTTTCCGTGCCCGCAACGACACTGACCTTGCGGACAGTGGCATTTGATTTCCAGCGGAGCCGAAGCTCTTTTTTTGTCTATAACCTGACTGAGCCGCTCCAAATCCCCCTGACTAAACTGATTGCCCTCAATCATTGAAATCAAAAGATCTCCATGTTTAGTATTACAGATATTGTCAAAAAGAGCCTGCCAAGTACTTTCCAGATGATCCGCTTCTAAAATCCGAGCATCGTAGTAAAACTTGCCCTCGATTTTTTCCATAGCGATAAATTCTTTTGTCTTCAGACGATTCAAAAGAGTCTTGATGGTTGCCGGTTTCCAGGAAAAATCGGCTTCCAAACGAGCTATAATCTCTGTACTGCGACTGTGTGGATAAGCCCACAGCACACGCATCACTTGCCATTCTGCTTGGCTAATATTTTGCTGTTCCATTGTTCAACACTCCCTTATCATTTACATTTGTAATCTAACTCTTTATTAGTTTACATTTGTAATCGTAATTTGTCAAGTGTTTTTATCGTCATTTCCTGATATGCAAAAAAAGAAGGCGGAATAGTCCCGTCTTCTTACTTTATTTATATTAATGCGCCAACATCTCTTGAGCAATTTCTTGACCGGTCAACTTACTTGGATAGTAGGTTGGCCAGTTTTCCAGCTCGTCAAAGAGTGCTTCCTGGCTTTCGCCACCATAGAAGATATGGAAGTGAGCCGCCTTGGTCGGTGCAATGTTGTGGTCGCTAAACTGAACATACTTGTACTCCCCAGCATCCTCGTCTGTCGCTTCAAACATGAAGCGAACTCCACGATTTCCCTTAGAGTAAGTCAGAGTATGCTTGCCAACGTATTTATACGTATATTTCTTGGATTTTCCATCTACCACAAATTCCATGGTCTTGTCTGTGATATTGATATTGGAAACATCTGTTTTGTAGCCCTTGTCATAGTAGTCCTTGTATTCAGCTGCCGTCATTTTTCCAGTCAGCTTAGCCTTGTAATCAAAGACTTGGTCCAATGTCCCATCTTTCAGATAAGGGTAAACAGACTGCCACTCGCCAGCATAATCAGACAAGGTCCGATCCTTGACGGCACTGTCTTCAAAGTAGCCGTTTTGCACTGTCTTATCGTCTTCTTCTTTCTCGGCTGCAATCTCCGCTCCCTCTTGGTCAGTTGTCTTCTTGAGAGCCTTTAGATTGGCCTGCATGATAGAAACATAGTCTGCTCCGTCCTTGGTCTGTTCTTCGGTCAAGCTTTCCAGCGGATTCAGGACATCAAGTTCTACCCCTGTTTCCTTAGCCAGAGTAGAAGCCAGAGCCTGAGAGGCATTCTCTTCAAAGTAGATATACTTGATTTTATTTTTCTTGATATACTCGGTCAATTCAGCCAAGCGTGAAGCGGATGGCTCACTGTCTGGTGAAAGTCCAGAAATTGGCACCTGCTTCAAACCATAGTCCAATGCCAGATAGTTAAAGGCTGCGTGCTGAGTGACAAAGCTCTTTTGCTTGGCGTTGGCCAATCCATCTTCATATTCCTTATCCAAGGCTTCCAACTTCTTGATATAAGCCGCTGCATTTTTCTCAAAAGCAGCTTTCTTGTCAGGGTAAGACTTGCTCAGGCTATCACGGATGTGCTCCACCATTTTAATAGCTCGCTTCGGTGACAGCCAGACATGGGGATCATAGGCATGATGATGTCCCTCTTCACCATGGCCATGGTCTTCTTCCTCTTCACCACCAGGCAGCAAGAGCATATTTCCAGTCGCCTTGATAACCTTTTCTTCCTTATTTTTCAAGTTTTTTAGCAAATCTGGAACCCAAGTCTCCATGTTTTCATTTTCATAGACAAAGGCATCTGCATCCTGAATCGTCGCAACTGCCTTAGCTGAAGGCTCATAATCATGCGGCTCTGTACCTGCCCCGATTAGAAGTTCAACATTGGCCTCATCTCCAGCCACCTGCTTGGTAAACTCATAAACAGGATAAAAAGTCGTGACAATATTGAGCTTGCCATCTGCATTTTTTTGATTGGAACAAGCTACTAAGAAAATACTCAGTAAACCTGCTAATAGTAAGCTAATTTTTTTCATTTTCTGCTCCTATTTCATAAATTTTTTGACCAGATTGACCAGCAAGAACAAGCCGACGAAGATAATCGTAATGCTGGCACTAGCTGGCGTCTCTGCATAGTAAGAAATATAAAGTCCGGCAATCATACCAAAGAAACCAATGGCATTTGCCAGCAAAATGACCGATTTGAAATTTTTCCCAATCCGCAGGGCAATACTGGCCGGCAAGACCATAATGGTCGAAACTAGCAAGGCTCCCGCAGCTGGAATCATGAGGGCAATCGCAACACCCGTCACGATATTGAAGAGAATGGACATGGTCCGCACAGGCAGCCCATCGACAAAGGCCGTATCCTCATCAAAGGTCAAGATGTACATAGGGCGAATGAAGAGGAGGGTCAAGACAAGCACCACAGCAGCAATAACAAAGAGAGAAATCACCTGCTCCATACTGATAGTCACAATGGAGCCAAACAGATACTGATCCAGACTCATCGAGCTAGAACTCTTACCCTTACTCATAACAATCAAGGAAATAGCTAAGCCGGTTGACATAAGAATGGCTGTCCCGATTTCCATGAAATTCTTATAGATTGTTCGCAGGTACTCTAAGAAGACTGCTGCTATAATGACGACAAGCACCGTTGTGAGAGTGGGCGATAGTCCAAGAACCAAACCAAAAGCGACACCTGCCAGTGAAACATGACTGAGCGTGTCACTCATAAGGCTCTGACGACGTAAAATCAGAAAGGTCCCCAGAATCGGTGAGAAGAGGCTCATGGCAATAACTGCCAAGAAGGCTCGCTGCATAAAATCATAGGAAAATAGATTAAACATGGCTCACCTCCTGTCCATTGTCGCTTTCATGCACATTGAAACAACGCCAAGGTGAGTCCTGATTACGGACCAGATGAATATTGCGGTCAGCATATTTACGAACTTCTTCCGGATCGTGTGTAATCATCAAGACAGCCTTCCCATGCTTGTGAGCACTATGGTGCATGAGCTTGTAAAATTCATCCTTGCTGCCTGCATCCATCCCTGTTGTCGGCTCATCTAGGACAAAAATATCCGGATCCGAAGCAAACATCCGAGCAATCACAGCTCTCTGCTTTTGCCCACCAGAGAGAGAACCAATCCTCTTATCCCGATGTTCCCACATTCCAACTGACTCCAGACTTGCCTTGATATGCTCCTCATCATGCTCATTCAAACGACGAAACCAACCCTTGCGCGGATAACGTCCCGACTTGACAAACTCATACACCGTACTAGGAAAACCAGCATTAAAACTAGCAATCTGCTGAGGTAAATAAGCAATCCGCAGTTTCTTGCCTCGCACATTAGTCTTGGAAATCTTAACTTCCCCATGCTTAGGCTGTAAAATTCCCAAACTAGCCTTGATAAGTGTCGTCTTAGCAGCTCCATTTTCCCCCGTCAAGGTGACAAACTCACCGCTATCTAGAAAATAATGAATATGCTCTAGTACAGGCTCCTTGTCATAGTAAAAGGAAAGATTATCCACTGTGATATATCTCATTTACCAATCTCTCCCACTAAGGCTTCCAAGAACTTCGCAATCACCGCCTGTTCACTAGCAGAAAACTGCTCTGATAATTTTTGATACGTCTCCAAAGTATGTGCGTGATGATGCTGATGTTCCTTTGCAATCGGCTGCGCTAACTCAGTCAAACGGTAAAAGGTAACCCGTGCATCTCTCTTATCTTTAAAAGCTTGCAGCATCTCTTGCCGAGCCAAAGATTTCACAGCCTTGGTCACAGCAGCTTGACTCACATTCAGTTTTTTGGCTAAATCAGAATTTGTCAAAGATTCCTCAGACAAAAGCATTAAAATATGCTCCTGCGTATTGGTTAAAGGCGCATCACTCGTGCAAGAACCAATCAGAATCTCATGCTGATTTTCTGCTTTCAAAATAACTTCATTTAAAAATTGATCGATCTTCTGCGCTAAATGAGTCATTTCCTCCTCCTTCTCTTAACCAGTTAAAGCTTTACTGGTTAATTATACCACAAAAAAGAAAAGAGTCAAGAATTTTCAGTAAATCCACTTGACCCTTTCACATTACCAGAATTGAAATAAGTAAAACTTCCACCTCTCTACCCAAGATTACAAAAATACTCGCAGCAAGGCCACCAAGACTACACCAAATACAACAGTTGCAATTAAGTTCTTATACTTAAAAGCCACATAGCTAGTCGGAAAAATGGCCATTAAATCCAGCCATTTAAAACTCGGCAGCTGACCTATTTTAGCATTGGTGACACTGGACAGGATTAGGGCAAAGATAATGGAAACTGGCAGATATTTGAGGAAACGCTCTACCATGGGCGGAAGCCCCTTGTACTTGACTAGGATAAAGGGCAAAACCCGCGGAATCCAAGTGACCAGGGCTGACAAAAGAATGGCCAGCAAAATATACTTACCTATCATCCAAGATCACCCCCACCATACAGCCTAGCAAGGTTGCAAAAAGCACCGCCAACGAATTTTGAAGTAGCATAGTTAGGACTAAGTAGGCAAGGCCCACCACGCCCAAGACGAAAAAGAGCTTCTTTATCTTGACCCGTCGCAGCATGATTGTAAACTGAGAAGAGAAAATGCCAATAAACATGGCGACTAGGGCAAAGTCCAGGCCAAAGCTCTCAGGATTGGGCAGAAGGGCGCCGAGAGCAGTTCCTAAAATAGTACCCAAAATCCAAGAAGTATAACTCATGAAATTGTTACCCATCATCCAGCTAGCCGCAATCTCTTCTGTATGCACCTGCTCTCCCATCAAGACCCCATAAGATTCGTCCGTCAAAAAAGAGCCAATGACAATATTCTGCATCAAGCTAGCCTTACGAAAAAGGGTCGATGCATGCAGACAGAGCAGAAGATGCCGGATATTGATGAGAAAAACAGTCAGTGCGATGGCCAAAACCGGCGCCTGCTGGGCAAATAAACCAATCATGGCAAACTGGGCACTGCCAGCATAAACTAGAATACTCATCAGCCCCATCTCCAAGGGATTCATATAAGCCGCCGCCATGATGCCGCAGGCTAGGCCAATCCCAATATAGCCCAGAGCTGTTGGCACAGCTGCTTTTGCACCCTGTTTAAATGTCTGTCCGCGCATTCTTCTCCTTTACTCCATCGTTTCAAAAGCTAGACTTGGCTTAGCATTCAGATCCAAACTGGCAAAATTTTCCTTATTCCACTCACTGACACTAGCATAGGCAATCATACCAGCATTGTCACCGCAAAGGCGCAGAGGCGGAATGATCACCTTAACATCCTGAATCTCAGCTGCCAAGCGTTCTCTCAGGCATTGATTGGCCGCAACACCGCCCGCCACGACCAGAGTCTTGACTGGATATTTTTCCAGTGCTTTCTTAGTTTTGACCATGAGAATATCCATGACCGCCGCCTGAAAGCTTGCTGACAAGTCTTGATTAGACAAGACCTGTCCTTTTTGTTGGGCATTGTGGTGCAGGTTGATAAAGGCCGACTTGAGACCGGAAAAAGAAAATTCCAGATTGTCTTCCTTGATCATGGCCCGCGGAAAATTATAAATGTCCTGTCCCTCATGAGCCAGCTGATCAATCTCCCGGCCTGCTGGATAGGTCAGGCCCATGACTCGACCGACCTTATCATAGGCTTCACCGACCGCATCATCGCGAGTTTCCCCCACAATCTTATAGTCACCAGCCTGACTAACATAGACCAGCTCGGTATGGCCACCACTGACCAAGAGAGCCAGCAAGGGAAATTCCAAGGGCTCCACACTCTGGGCTGCCATCAGATGTCCAGCCATGTGATTGACCGGAATCAAGGGAATATCATGAGCCCAAGCAAAGGACTTGGCCGCTGCCAAGCCGACCAAAAGCGCCCCAACCAGACCAGGACCGTAGGTGACGGCCACCGCTGTGACTTGCTCCTCACTAATCCCTGCTTCTGCCAAGGCCTCCTCAATGCAAACCGTAATGACCTCCACATGGTGACGGCTGGCCACTTCCGGTACGACTCCGCCAAAACGCTTGTGACTCTCAATCTGGCTGGCAATGACATTACTCAAAAGCTCCGTCTCATTCTTCAGAACCGCCACACTGGTCTCATCACAGGAAGTCTCAAAAGCTAAAATATATCTATCTTTCATGGATCTCTCTTTTCATGACAATCGCATCTTCCACCGGCGCATGGTAGTAGGCCTTCCGCCGCGCGATTTCTTCAAATTTTTCTTTTTTGTAAAATAGCAGAGCTGGCTTGTTGAACTCCCTCACTTCGAGGAAAATTTCTTTGTCTGCTGGCAAAAAGTCAAACAAGGCTGTCGCGATTTTCTGTCCCTGATAGTTAGGCAATACAGCAATCTGCAGAACTTCTGCTTCAAAGTCTGTATCCTGCCAGACTAAAAAGCCGACAAGCTGACTCCCATCTTCTGCTAGCGCACATCTATTCACATTCGAGAGCAGGACCTCTTCCAATTGACCCACAGTCCAAGGGCTGACCGCATAGACTGCAAGTAAGAGCTGTTCCAGCTCTTCTGCTAGAACTGCCACGTCCACATCCGAGCTGTCGCTCCATTTTCTCAACTTAATCATAGGCGCTGAATGTAAGAATTACTGGATTCCTGGTGGGTCTTGAGCCAATTTTCCTCGGCTTCTACCCGCTTGAGGTAGTTAGGAATAAAATCATGAATGGACTGGGCTGGCAGGTCTAAACCGAGACGACCAATAGCTGCCGCATCTGGTAAGGTCGGCTGAATGGCAGGCTGAGGAAGAGCAGCTTCAATTTGCTCCGCAAAAGCTGTTGTTTCTCCGACAAAGGTGACTGGCTGGTTAGCAGCGCCAGCTATTTCCAAAACCTCTGCCAAAGGTAGATGATCTTCCGGCCGTACAGCCTGACCAGACTGGTAAAAGCCAGCGTAGACATTATTCCGGCGGGCATCCATGATAGGAATGACCAAGCCTTCCACCTGCTCTGGGACTAAAGCCAGCAAACTAGACACACCAACCAGCTCAATCTTAAGGGTATGAGCCAGAGTCTTGGCTGTCGCCACCGCCATTCGCAGACCTGTGTAGCTGCCCGGACCCTGAGCAACTACGATACGATCCAAATCCGTCGGCTTCATGTCCAGACTATTCATCAGAAAATCAATAGCCGGCATCAGGGTAATGCTGTGGTTTTTCTTTATATTTAAAGTCATCTGCGCCAGCAAGGTCTCGTCCTCTAAAATCGCGAGCGTCAGCGCCTTACTTGACGTATCAAAAGCTGCAATCTTCATGCTTATCCTCTATTTTTCCTCTTGCCGCCAAAGTGAGCGGCGTTTTAATTTGTCTTCGTAGAAACTATCTACCAAAAATTCCTCTAAAATCTGGCTAAAAGCCTCCAAATTAGGCACTTGCTGCGCCAAGTGTTTTCCAAAAATCGCTTCTTGCTCAGCAATCTTGGGCAGCAAATCCGCTCCAGCAGCAGTCAAGCTCAAGCGAGAACTGCGCTTGTCCTTGCTAGAAATTTCCTTCTTGACCAAGCCTTTTTTAATCAAAGCCTGCACCAAGCGACTAGGGCTTTTTTCCTCACAAATCAGGGATTCCCCCAAGCCCTTGAGAGACAGCGGAGCATGTTCGCCCAAAACGAGCAAGACCTCGCTTTGATTGGGCGTAATTCCCAAAGGCTCTAGCAACTTCCCATATTCTCTCGTCGCTAAGCTCTCTGCACTTCTAAACAAATAGCCAAATCGAATTCCTTCTGCTACCACGCTGCTCTCCTTTCAAAAATCACTTCTATACTATTTTACACTAGATTAGGTAAATTGTTGACAATTTTAGTTAAAAAATATAAAATCTTAAATAGATGATATATCATCTATTTGCAAAAGGAGGAAAAACGGATGACCCCAAACCCTACAAATCAAAAACCAGCTAGAACAATGACCCACGCTTTTGTGACTGGTGCGACCGGTCTTTTAGGAAATAATCTCGTGCGTGCTCTGCTAAAAGAAAACATTCAAGTGACCGCTCTCGTTCGCTCCGAGGAAAAAGCGCGCAAACAATTTGCCGACCTGCCTATTCAGATTGTCAAGGGGGATATTTTAGAGCCCGAAAGCTATCGTGACTATCTAGCAGGCTGCGACAGCCTCTTTCATACCGCTGCTTTTTTCCGCGATAATTATAAAGGCGGCAAGCACTGGCAGGAGCTCTACGACACTAATATTATAGGCACAAATAACCTCCTAGAAGCTGCTTACGAGGCTGGTATCCGCCAATTTGTCCATACTTCCTCCTGTGTCGTACTGGAAGGTGAGGCCAATCAGCTAATCGATGAAAGCATGTCTCGCTCAAAAGATACTCCTTTTGATTACTATCGCAGCAAGATTTTGAGTGAAGAGGCCGTTCGTGATTTCTTGGACAAGCATTCAGATGTTTTCGGTTGCTTTATCTTGCCGAGTGTAATGTTGGGTCCTAGAGACCTTGGTCCGACCTCCAGTGGGCAGCTGATTATCAATTTTGTAGAGCAAAAACTTCCAGGTATCTTAAAGGCTAGCTATAATATGGTGGATGCTAGAGATGTAGCAGATATTCATCTCCGCGCCATGAAATACGGACGCTCAAAGGAGCGCTATCTGGCAGTTGGACGGCAAGTGACCATGACAGAATTGTACCAAATACTGGAAAAAATCACTGGCGTTCCCGCCCCCAAGCGCAAGATCTCCCCTCTTTTCGTCAAAATCTATGCCCAAGCAAGTGAGCTCTACCACCGGCTCACCAAAAAACCAATTTTGGTTACCAATGAGCTCGCTCATCTCATGGCCGAAGAATATCTCAAAAGTAATTTTAGCTTTGCCAAAACCGAGAGCGAGCTAGGCGGACAGCATCGCCCTCTCGAAGAAAGCTTAGCTGACGTGGTAGATTGGTACCGCAAGCACGGCTATTTCGCCAAATAAGCAGCCCTCAAAATCAAGTGACCAAATGTTCATCGCTTGATTTTTCTTTTTGTTAAGCCGCTTTGGCTGAAAAACCGTCTCTGAAATTCACCGTCCCGACTTGCTTCCTAAGCTCATTCTATGGTATAATTACAATAATAATTAAACATCAGGTCAATTTCATTACTCTTACTTTTCCATAAGATACAAGGCTAAAACAGCATTTTAGCCTCTTCATTTGAGTAAGCCCTATCAGAAGTCACAGCAATCGCTCACTTTCCATTTATCATTTTTAATTTATCATGTGAAGAAATGCGCTAACGCCTGCCTTCTTTTATTTTTTAGACCTTATCACAGAAAGGAATCTTATGATTTACAAAGTTTTTTATCAGGAAACAAAAGAGCGCAGCCCGCGCCGTGAAAAGACACTTGCCCTTTATTTAGAGGTCGAAGCAGCTAATGAATTGGAAGGCCGCATTCAGGCTCGTAAGCTCATCGAAGAAAATACCCCTTACAATATTGAATTTATCGAGCTCTTGTCTGACAAACACCTCGAATACGAAAAAGAGTCAGGCACTTTTGAATTGACGGAGTTCTAACCCATGGCATATACCTTAAAACCCAAAGAAGTTGGCGTTTTTGCGATTGGTGGGTTAGGCGAAATCGGTAAAAACACCTACGGGATTGAATACCAAAATGAAATCATCATCGTGGATGCCGGTATCAAATTCCCAGAAGACGACCTGCTAGGAATTGACTATGTCATTCCTGACTACTCTTATATCGTGGAAAATATTGACCGCGTAAAAGCTGTCCTCATCACCCACGGGCACGAGGACCATATCGGCGGTATTCCTTTCCTGCTCAAGCAAGCCAATGTTCCTATCTATGCTGGTCCTCTGGCTCTGGCCCTCATTCGCGGCAAGCTAGAAGAGCATGGACTTTTGCGCGATGCCAAGCTCTATGAAATCAATCAAAACACAGAACTGCAGTTCAAGCATCTGAAAGCTACTTTCTTCCGGACAACCCACTCTATTCCAGAGCCTTTGGGAATTGTCATCCATACGCCGCAGGGTAAGATTGTCTGTACCGGTGACTTCAAGTTTGACTTTACACCAGTCGGTGAGCCAGCAGACTTGCACCGTATGGCTGCTCTGGGTGAGGAAGGCGTTCTCTGTCTCCTATCTGACTCGACCAATGCTGAAGTTCCGACTTTTACCAATTCCGAAAAAGTGGTTGGACAGTCTATCATGAAGATTATCGAAGGCATCCACGGACGGATTATTTTCGCCTCCTTTGCCTCAAACATCTTCCGGCTCCAGCAGGCAGCAGATGCTGCTGTTAAGACCGGACGTAAGATTGCGGTCTTTGGCCGATCCATGGAAAAGGCTATTGTCAATGGGATTGAGCTGGGCTATATCAAGGTTCCTAAAGATACCTTCATCGAGCCAAATGAACTCAAGGACTATCCAGCTGGCGAAGTGCTGATTATGTGTACCGGAAGTCAGGGTGAGCCGATGGCAGCCCTGTCTCGGATTGCCAATGGTACCCACCGTCAGGTTCAGCTGCAGCCAGGAGATACAGTCATCTTCTCATCTAGTCCTATCCCTGGTAATACGACCAGCGTTAACAAGCTGATTAACATCATTTCCGAGGCTGGTGTAGACGTTATTCACGGTAAAATTAACAACATCCACACCTCTGGACACGGTGGCCAACAAGAGCAGAAACTCATGCTTCGCTTGATTAAGCCTAAATATTTCATGCCAGTCCATGGTGAATACCGTATGCAGAAAGTCCATGCAGGCCTAGCCGTTGATACTGGAGTACCAAAAGACAATATCTTCATCATGAGCAATGGTGATGTGCTAGCTCTGACAGCTGACTCAGCTCGTATTGCTGGCAGCTTCAACGCTCAGGATATTTATGTTGATGGGAACCGCATTGGTGAAATCGGAGCTGCAGTCCTACGCGACCGTAAAGACCTGTCAGAGGACGGTGTGGTTCTGGCTGTCGCAACAGTTGACTTTGAGTCCAAGATGATCTTAGCTGGTCCAGACATTCTCAGCCGCGGTTTCATCTACATGCGCGAATCAGGCGATCTCATCCGCCAAAGCCAGCGTATCCTCTTCAATGCTATTCGCATTGCACTCAAGAATAAAGATGCCAGCGTTCAATCTGTCAGCGGCGCTATCGTCAACGCCTTGCGTCCTTTCCTCTACGAAAGCACTGAGCGCGAACCTATTATTATTCCGATGGTGCTTACACCAGACGAAGACAACTAAAAATAAGCTTTGCTAGATTTAGCAAAGCTTATTTTTCTGCTTTTTTATTTTTTGTTCGAGAGGCATGCTTGATAATCCAAGCGCAACTCGGACTCAATTTTTCCTCTTTCCAAGCTTGAATGATACACTCAAACTTTTCAGGATCTTCTTTATATAAATCATTCAGATTATTAGCGACACTTTTTTGGATTGATTTATCCACATCATCCTTTAGATTCCTTAAAATAGCGGTAAATTCATCAAAATAATCTAAGACCACAGTCTGCTTCTTAGCCCAAGGCAGACGAATCCGCATACACTCGCTGGCTAACCTGCGGACGCGCATATTCTCGTCTTTACTCCACTCTACCAGTAAATCCATCGTAGCTTTAGGATAATTAACCAGCAAGGGCCGCATAGAAAATTCTCCAGTAAATCGCTTGGTTAATTCCTTACTGAAAGCAGCACTCAGCTCGAATTCCTGACCACCGTAAAGTTCTACGTATTTGCCAATCGGCCACAACCAGTACCCCTCTGAGAACATCCCCAGGCCGCCCTCTAACTCCGGACCAAGTATCTGCTCAAAAACCTTCAGAGAATCAGCATAAGAAAGCGGCAAGCATTCTTTGATACTCTTTGCTAGCAGCTCCTGACGCTGAGTAAATTCCAAAGCCTCTAAGTCGCTTTCAACTAGAGACATAAAATGCTGAGCATCAAATTTATCTGTGACTTCTTGCAAGCGACGGCTCAAGTCCTCCGCATAAACCAAATCATAATAATCTTTAACCTTTTTCGCCATGATTTTTAAATCCCCTTAACAGACTTCTCACTGCTTCTCTGACTTCTGCTTCTCCCTCTTTCTCAGCTAGAAAAAGAGACAACTCATTCAAGGCGCCTGAAATCATATGAGCTGCCATATCCAAATCAATAGAGATAAGTCTTCCTTCTTTAGATAAAATGTCTAATTGTTCTCTCAAATGAAAGAAAGAATTAGCCTCATCCTGACGACGCCACTCTTTCCACTCAACGACATTGGGACCATCAAGCAAGAGAATGCGTTTATTTTCCGTCAAGGTCGCAAAACGAACAAAAGCCACACAGCCTTCCACCAACTGCCCCCAAGAATCCTGTGCTTCCAGGGCGTTTTTTTCTACATAAGATCCCAGTTCGGATTGAATTTGTGCCAGTACGGCGGTAAATAAAGTCTTCTTATTCCCGAAATGATGATAAAGTGCGCCTCTTGTCATTCCCAACTCATCTACAATTTCTTCCAAGGAAGTTTCTGAAAAACCCTTTAAAGAAAAATGTTTCCGGGCGATAGCTAATATTTTCTTGCTTGTCTCTAAGGAAGCCTGCTGTTTTTTATTCATCTTCACTCTCCAAATAATTTGCCGCAAACTCAGCGCTAGGTGGAATTACTTGAAT
Organism: Streptococcus sp. CCH8-C6; assembly: GCF_001557225.1. Classification (NCBI taxonomy): domain Bacteria; kingdom Bacillati; phylum Bacillota; class Bacilli; order Lactobacillales; family Streptococcaceae; genus Streptococcus; species Streptococcus sp. CCH8-C6. Next base: position 23,337 of record NZ_LSJN01000085.1, on the reverse strand, counting down.
TACATCAACCAAAACAGAACCCGGCGCTTTCACAATGAAATGGCGCTGACCAAAATCTTCACTCTTAATGGGAAGAAGGAACTCCATTTCTTCTTGCCGATGCAATTTTTCATAAAGACAATCTACATTGTCAACTTCGATATTGATGATTAGGCCACTCGCCTTAGACTGGTAGGCTTGTGGCACTGTCCCATGCTTGCTATCAATAAAAGCAAGCTCAAAATCACTCTCGATATTCTTTAAACTAATATACCAATCTGAATGGAAGGTTTCCTGAAATTGGAAATATTCAATGAAAAATTGTGCCGCTTGATGGACATCTTCGCTCATTAAAACGGGGTATAAACTGGTAATCATTTGTTCTCCTTTTCTTAAATTTTATTTTAACATACATACCGAATGTATGCAAATAAATATTAAAAAACAGAAGCCAAATTGGCTTCCATTTATTGAAAATAGCTCAGTTTAATCGTTTGATAAAATGATATTTGGTAATGCCCTTTTGCGGAACATCTGCTAGACTGGCGTAGATTTCATAGCCTTGCTTGATGTAAAAATCCTTGGCCTGATAAGATTTAGTGGACAAGGTAATGCTAGTTACTCCAACTTCTGCAGCCTTTTCTTCTAATTCTGCCAGCAGACTGGCTCTCAAACCTTTTTTCTGATGTTCTTTATCCACCACCAAAGCCTTGATATGAATGCTTTCCAACACCTGTTGGGCATGGAGCAAGGCAATCAACCGGCCATCTTCCTCCCGCCTTAGATAATAATCTTGAGGTTCAAGTTTTTCAAGCATATCTGGACCAAAACAGGCTTCATATTGCTCATCGAAAACCCGCTTAATAAAATCATGAAATTTTTCCATCTTTCTCCTCCTCCACGAAAAAGCAGGGGATATGCCAATCCTCCTGCTCTAAGTTTAGTATAAATCTAGATAATTATCCACTTCCCATTGGGAGACAAAGGTTGCATAGCTAGCCCACTCGATGCGCTTGGCTTCTAAGAAGCTTGTATAGATATGCTCGCCAAGAGCCGCTTTAACGACTTCGTCTTCTGTCAAGGCCTTCAAGGCATTGTGAAGAGTGGATGGCAGGTCTGTAATTCCTGCTTCCTTACGCTCCTCTGGAGTCATGATATAGATGTTTTCTTCGATTGGTGCTGGAGCTTCGATTTTATTCTCAACACCATGCAGGCCAACTTCCAAGAGAACAGCCATAGCAATGTATGGATTGGCCATTGGGTCAACGGAGCGCAGTTCCAAGCGAGTACCCATACCACGAGAAGCCGGCACGCGAACCAACGGTGAACGATTGCGTCCTGCCCAAGCGATATATACTGGCGCTTCATAGCCAGGAACCAGACGTTTGTATGAGTTAACCGTTGGATTCATGATAGCTGTGTAGTTATAGGCATGGTTAATCAAACCACCCAAGAAATGGTAGGCTGTTTCTGACAGCTGCATACCTTTTGGATCTTCTGGATCGAAGAAGGCATTATTTCCGTCCTGATCAAAGAGAGACATATTACAGTGCATACCAGATCCTGCAATGCCAAACTTAGGCTTAGCCATAAAGGTTGCATACAGACCGTGCTTACGAGCAATAGTTTTCACAACCAGCTTAAAAATCTGAATCTTATCACAAGCCCGAAGCACTTCGTCATACTTAAAGTCAATCTCGTGCTGGCCGACTGCGACCTCATGGTGGCTAGCTTCTACTTCAAAGCCCATCTTAGTCAGGACATTGACGATTTCCCGACGAGTATTATCTGCCAAGTCAGTCGGCGCCAAGTCAAAATAGCCACCCTTGTCATTTACTTCCAGCGTCGGATCGCCATTTTCATCCAGCTTAAAGAGGAAGAACTCTGGCTCTGGCCCGAGATTAAAGGACTTGAATCCTAGCTCTTCCATATGCTTGAGGGCGCGCTTGAGGTTGCTGCGAGGATCCCCTAGGAACGGTACATGATCAGTCGTGTAAACATCGCAAATCAGACCCGCTACACTGCCGTTTTCATCCCCCCAAGGAAAGACTGTCCAAGTATTCAGATCAGGATAGAGATACATATCTGATTCATTGATACGGACAAAACCTTCGATGGAAGAACCATCAAACATGGCTTTATTGGATAAGACCTTGTCAAGCTGTTCATCCGTGGCAGGAATTTCCACATTCTTCATAGTCCCTAAAATATCAGAGAACATAAGACGAATAAAGGTAACATTTTTCTCTTTTACTTCGCGACGGATATCAGCTGCTGTAATAGACATTAAATTTCTCCTTGTAATTCAAACAAAATAGCTATGGTCGACGCATCTGACCAAAGGTTGGCAGAGAAGAAGCAAAACGGCCTTGCTGCAAGATGTCATGATGCAGGGCACGGCGGACATCTTTTTCACTAATGGTCTTTCGGGACTTGGCTTCACGCTCAGCATATTTCCTCTTAATTGCAGCGATATTATAACCTTCCGAAATATAATCTTTAATTTCTAAAAGACGATCCATATCATTCAAAGAATACATCCGACGATTGCCCTCATTCCGAGCAGGGGTAATCAGATTCTGGTCTTCATAATAACGGATCTGACGGGCAGATAGGTCCGTCAGTTTCATAACACTGCCGATGGGAAAGACTGCCATGTTTCGGCGAAACTCTTTTTCCTTCATTCAAATTCCTCTCTACGCACTATTATAGGACGAAATAAATCTTATGTCAAGAAATAATGTCAGATTTTCTTACACAGATTTTATTTTTTCTTTTCAAAGATGGTTCGCAGCCGATCTATATCAGAATTTACCAGAATCGCAACAAAGACTCCCATAAAGGTTTCAAAGATTCTGGCAAAGACATACAAGATGGTATCTTCCGGCCGAATGGACAGGGTAATAATCAGCATGGCAGATACTCCGCCAATGACTCCCGCCTTGTTGTTCATAGCGACATTGGTCATGATTGTCAGCATAGTACAGACCGGTACCAAAAGGAGGGTGACCCAATACTGCTCCTTAAAGACACTATTGGCAATGAAAAAGAGCAGAGCGTAAAAACCACCGATGCTGTTTCCCAAGATTCGCGATGTCCCGAAGTGGACACTCTGATCAAAATCCTCACGAAGACTGAAGACCGCCGTTAAAGCACCAATTTGCAGGCCTTTCCAACCAAAAAGCCCAAAGAGCAATAGGATGATGAAAACAGCTAGACCGGTTTTAAAGGTACGCATGCCCAGACGAAATTTCGATTTATCAAACTTGTACTTATTGAAATAACTCATTAGTCTCCTTCCAGGAAATCCTCCCTCTCTTCATTTTAACATATTTCGCCTCAAAAAAACTCTTTCTGCTTAGGAGATTTCCCACATAAAGAACAAGCCCTATCAGCTACCGCATCAAGAGCTATCGACTATTTAAAAGCTGAGACATTATCTGTCCCAGCCACATTTTTATTATCTTTAGTTTGGATAAATGTAAGTAACTCCACCCATAAATTCATTTGGGTTAAAGTAGCCACGATAATTGTTAATTTGCTTTTGGCGATTGTAGTTCGCTTCTAGAACTTGAATTGAGCTGTCGCTTTGCACATCTGTCACATAAGCAACATGTCCGTATTCGCCACCATCCCAAACTGCAATAGCGCCTGCTACTGGGACATTTCCTGTTGCATAACCCTGAGCACCAGCATTGATTGCCCAAGTATTAGCATTGCCCCACCAGTTGCTTGCCCAAGGCGCCATTTCTTTCACACCCCATGTACATTGGCCGATTGGGTAAGAATTGCCATAATCAGTTGGCGTATTTAAGACAACATCTTCAGTATCAGATACCAAAGCAGCATCGCTTGTCGCTTCATAAGCTGGAGCACTGTAAGGATTGTAAGTCTGAGCCAAAGCTGTACCATTTACTTGCAGCACGTCTCCTGGGTTAATCGTATCAAAAATTGATTTTCCATTATTGGCAGCAAGTTCGTAAGGATTCATCCCATTGGCACTAGCAATGGCAAAAAAAGAGTCCCCCGGCTGGACAACGTAAGAATCTGCATGAACAGCTTGAGCACCGATTGTCGCCAAAAAAGCTGTAGAAGTTAAACCAAGAGTTGCTTTAGCAAATGCTTTTTTCATAAATGTGTTTCTCCGTATAATTTGATGATAAAAAAATCATACCTCATTTACATGTCAGTTTTTTTAGAGTTATATTTTTGTCATGTTACAAATGATTTATAGTTATGCTACATTAGATTTAGCAATATTTTTAAACATAAAAAGGCTAGGGATTCCCTAGCCTCATCTATTATCAGTCTTCTTTACCTTTCAATTTTCCTAGACCTAAAGCACCAATAATGGCTGCTAAACCTAGATATGGCAGATAGACTGTATCTTCTGATCCCGTTTCTGGCAAAATAGAGATAGGAGCTCTCTTAGCCACCTGAATAGGAGTTCTTGGATCTTTCACTTCAGGGACAAGAGGTTCTTTTGGTTTAGGTGTAACTGTTTTGACAGTATTTGAAGCATATAAAACATTATTAACAGTATTGATGTAGGTATTTTCAAAGGTACCCACAGCAATCCTTTTCATTTGAAGATACGTTTCAGCCTGAAAAGCTGAATCTAGAGAAATAGTCTCTAAGAATTCTTCCTTGAAACGAATAGAAATCAAGCCCTTTTCAAGATTAACATTCGCAGCTGTATACTCAGTCAAATCTGCACCAGCCTTTATTATCTGACCATCTTTGAGCGCGATGTCTACTTTAGCAAAGGTTTTGTAAGCACCCGTGTACTCATCTCCTCTTTGATCATAATCATCCACAAAGCTATAGTCTGTTAAAGTCTCTGAATGATTAGCTGGGATTAAGCCGCCGATAAGACGGTAATTAAAGGTTTGCCCTAAGCTTATCTCCTTGCCATCCAAATTCTCTGAACTTGTTGGATCAAGACTCAATGTAATATCTTTTTCAGGACTAATTTTTGGAACATTATTTACAACTATTTCTGTAGCATAACCATTCCCAAAATCAATTTGATAAGCTCGATTTTCGAATTTACCACCTGTCTTACCAAATTCAGACTTAACAGTCATCGGATCTGTAATGACTAGTGATGTTCCAGTTGCTACATATTGCTTGTAAAATTCTTCTGGATTATCAGCAGAGAAGAGTTGGAAAGCACCCTTAACAGTAATGTTAGCTTTCTTCAACAAGTCTTGAACTTTCTTAGGAGCAGCTTCTAGACTGTCATATTGTTGAACGCTGACACCTGATACTTGATTTCCTTTTTCATCTGCAACCTTAACCAAATCAGGGCGAACATCTAAAGCTTCCTCTGGATAATCATCTACGTAATAGAAGCCGTTTTGGATTGCTTCCTTAGAAGATTTATCGCCCTTATATTGATCCAAATCCCATGTTAATTCGTAGTAGTTGGTTGAACCAGCTAAAACTTCTTTTCCGTCAATATTAAGACCTTCTTTATTCTTATTTACTTTCGTTGGCTTAATATAGTTGTTATTTGGATTATCAGGATCATTTGGTTTACCAGGAGTCGTTACACGAACAACATTTGACTTAATGCCATAAGCATCATTGACTGTCAAAGTGAAGTTATTAGTATAAGTTGCTCCATCATTCAATACTCGACCAACAACCGTTGGATGAAGAGTCTCAACAGGTTTAGTTAAGTCAGCATTGTAGCTTGCCAATGTCTCATCAGTCGCCTTAAAGGTTACAGTGTGGCTCGCTTCATCATAAGTTGTATCAAAACCTGTACTTGCAGCCTTAGTTGCATCCAAGTCAAACTTATAGCCAGTTGGTAGTGGATCTACCAATACAAATGAAGTAGTTTTTGGACGTCCAGCTGTCAAGGCTTCAGTTTTCAATTCAAACTTAACAATTGACTGTTTAGCAACCAACGTCCGGTCAATATCTACACCATCCTCATTCTTGATTTCTTTATTAATCTGAGGCTGAGCTAATAAACTGCTATAGTGGAAATGAACTGTCGGTACAACTGGTGGGATCGGCAACTGCTTAGGAGTTGGCGCTAGCGGTGGAGTTGGCAATGGATCATATGTTGGCTCTTCCGGTTTTGATGGCTCCGGTTGATCTGGAGTCTTAACTGGCGGAGTTGGCTCATTTTCATATGTTGGTACTACTGGTGCTGGCTCCAATGGTTTTTCCACTTCATAAGTAGGAGCTTGTGGTTCAGTTGGTGCTACCGGTGGAGTTGGTTTTTCCTTAGTAATTTTTGGAACGTTGACCGCACGAATTTTACCATTGAGTGAGTACCAAATGTTTGGTTTTTTACCTTCGGTATTATCTCTTCCAGGTACTTGAGGCATTTCCGCTACAGGCATCACATTAGTAGCAGACGTTGCACCAACCGTAACGTAATTGTTAGGGCCTGACATGCTAATAGCCCCTGCACCATACCAAGAGTTTGGTGCATCAGAGGTATCCCAACCAGAACCTGGCTGACCATTTGGATACATTGTCCAACGTGCCCCACCCTGTCCTTGTTTAAAGTTCAAGGTTTCAGTAGCATAAATCATGCCATTCTTTTCACCAATGGATGAACCTGAGATTTTGATAAACTTACCACTATAATCCTTGGCCATCTCAATAGAGTTATGCTCACGGTTAAGTGAGGCTACAGAAAGAAGGGCATTGTCAAAATTAATTGGCTGATCATTTTCATCATAGAAGGTGAATTCATTTTTAATGAAAAGCGAAGTATCTTTTTCTACTTGACCCGTATAGGCTGAAGCAAAGACTCCTAGAGTAGGGTCGGTAAAGATTCCCAACCAAACTTTTCCACTAGGATTTTTAAATTGCGAAGAAGGATCTACAGTATATTTGTAAACAATCTTCGAAATCTTTTTACCGTTGTAGTAGGAATTTTGAAGGTTGGTATAAGTCGCTGTTACGCTTTGACCACGTTCTAGAAGAACAGATCCCCATTTAACTTCAGTTTTATTCCCTACATTGGTGGTCCAGTCAGATTTGTTGTTAATGTTCCCATACAATTCTACTGAAGAAGTAGTAGCACCGTTTTCCAAATCCTTGACATTCAGGTTATCTAACTGAAGATTCTTTTTACCATACTGGACTGTGTCTTTCTTAAAGGCTTCATCAACAGCTGCAGCTGTAAGAAGTTTTCCTTCTGTTTTGAGGTCAAGTTGAGCATTCGGTTCTAAATCATAAACCAAGCTCTGAGCAGATGGCTTAGACAAGTAACCATCTTGATCTTTATTCTTTTCAAGTTCTACAAGTGCTGCCTTAATTTTGGCCTGCTCATCTTCATAAGCCTTCAACTTAGTCGGATACTCAGCCAACTCTTTCTTATATTTGGCAAGATCTGCTTCATATTTAGCTAATTTTGCTTCATAGTCAGTTTTAGCTGCGGCATTCCGTTGCTTGATTTCTTCGTTTTCAGCTTGGAGCGCTGCATTTTTTACATTATTGTCTTCAACGGCCTTCTCATAAGCTGCTTTAGCATCAGCATTTGCCTTTTGAACGCGAGCTAGTTCTGTCTGGTATTCGGCTAGCTTAGCTTGGTAGTCAGCTTCACTGTCTTCGTTGGCTTTCTTTACTGCTGCCAAATCTGCTTCATATTGCTTCAATGCTGCTTCATAAGTCGCTTTAGCTGCGGCATTCCGTTGCTTAATAGCTTCATTTTCAGCTTGAATGGCTGTATTTTTAGCTGTGTTTTCTTCAACTGCCTTTTCATAGGCTGCTTTAGCATCAGCATTTGCCTTTTGAACACGAGCCAGCTCTGCTTGGTAAGCTGCTAATTTTGCTTGGTAATCAGCATCATTGTCTTCCTTAGCTTTTTTAATAGCCGCAAGATCTGCTTCATACTGCTTCATGGCAGCGTCATAGTTGGCTTTGGCTGTTGCATTGCGTTGCTTAATAGCTTCATTTTCAGCTTGGAGTGCAGCATTTTTAGCAGTATTTTCCTTTACTGCTTTTTCATAAGCTTCTTTAGCTTCAGCATTCGCTTTTTGAACACGAGCCAATTCTGCTTGGTAAGCTGAAAGCTTATTTTGATAATCAAGCTGACTGTCTTCATTAGCTTTTTGAACAGCGGCTAAATCTTTTTGATATTGAGCTAGCTTCGCTTCATATTCTGCCTTTGCTGTCGCATTAGCACTGTTGATTTTTTCAACTTCAGCTTGATGAGCTTTCAAATCTTCTTGATACTTATCTTCAGCAGCTTTGTTTTCAGCATTGATTTTATCTGTTTCAGCCTGATGAGCCTCTACTTCTTTTTTATAAGCTTCCGTTGTTTTCTTTATTTCTTCAGCTTGTTTAGCGTAGTCACTCTTGATTTCAGCTTGCTTTTGTGCATTTTCTTCAGCAGTTGTAACTGTCCCTTTATCGCTTGTTTGATCTTGTACAACATTGACACCTGCTGCTTTGGCATCCGTCACTGCTTTATTTAAATCATCAGCAGATACTTCTACTGGCAGAGCACCATCTTTAGAACCAGCCTGTGCTTGACTTTGGCTTGCTGCTTCAGTCGCTTCTCCCTGTGCTTCAGGCAGATTAGTAGCTGGATTTCCAGTTGTAGTGACTGCTACATTTGCTGTACTATTTGTTTCTGTAACTTCATCAGCCAAAGCTTGCTGATCTGCAACAGCAATCAAAGCTGCCCCTAAGACAGCTCCACATAAAGTCTTAGCGACTTTACTTTTACGAAAACCAAAAACTTCTTTTCTTTTGTTCATTTAATCCCTTTCCTTTAGCATAATTAGTTTTATACATCAGTTTATAATAGCAGTTTTACAGACTGTATGCAACTATTTTACCTACTTTTTTTCTAAAGAACAGATGAAAGCATTTTATACACAAAATTAGGTCAGAATATTAGATAAAAAGATGGCTAAAAGCCATCTTAATATGATATCTTATTTCTCTGTAAGTGCTGCAAGACCTGGTAAAACCTTACCTTCAAGGAGTTCCATTGAAGCACCACCACCAGTAGAGATCCATGAGAACTTGTCTGCACGGCCAAGGTTGATGGCTGCAGCCGCTGAGTCACCACCACCGATGATTGATTTAACACCTGGTTGTTTTACGATAGCGTCCATGACTCCGATTGTACCAGCCTGGAAGTCAGGGTTTTCAAATACACCCATAGGTCCGTTCCAGACAACTGTTTTCGCACCAGTTAAGGCTTCGTCAAATTTAGCGATAGATTTAGGACCGATGTCCAAACCAAGGAAGCCTGGATCTACTGCTTCACCTTCAGTGTCTTTTACTTCAGTGTAGTCAGCAAATGCGTTTGCTTCTTTTGAGTCAACTGGCAAGATCAATTTGCCGTTTGCTTTTTCAAGAAGGGCTTTGGCAACATCCAATTTGTCTTCTTCTACAAGTGAGTTACCGATTTCGATACCTTGAGCTTTGTAGAATGTGTAAGTCATCCCACCACCGATAAGAACTTTATCAGCTTTTTCAAGCAAGTTTTCGATAACACCGATCTTGTCTGAAACTTTTGAACCACCAAGGATAGCTACGAATGGACGTTCTGGAGCTTCAACAGCTTCTTGGATGTAGGCAATTTCGTTTTCAAGAAGGAATCCAGCAACTGCTTTTTCAACGTTTGCTGAGATACCAACGTTAGATGCGTGTGCACGGTGAGCTGTACCGAATGCATCGTTTACGAAGATGCCATCTCCAAGTGATGCCCAGTATTTACCAAGTTCAGGATCGTTTTTAGATTCTTTCTTGCCATCAACATCTTCAAAACGAGTGTTTTCAACCAAGAGAACTTGTCCATCTTCAAGAGCATTGATTGTTGCTTCCAATTCAGCACCACGAGTTACACCTGGGAAAACAACGTCCTGACCCAATTTTGCAGCCAAGTCAGCAGCTACAGGAGCAAGTGATTTACCTTCTTTGTCTGCTTCTTCTTTTACACGTCCAAGGTGAGAGAAGAGGATTGCACGTCCACCTTGTTCAAGGATGTACTTGATAGTTGGAAGAGCTGCAGTGATACGGTTGTCATTTGTGATCACGCCATCTTTTACAGGAACGTTAAAGTCAACACGAACGAGAACTTTTTTCCCTTTCAAGTCAACGTCTTTAACAGTAAGTTTTGCCATGTTACAAAAACTCCTTTTCATATTTTATACGCAACTATTATATCATATTTTCCAAAAGTTTTCTTGATATAAAGAAAATTTTCACAAAAAGGAAGAATACTGCACTTATTTCAGATGATAGTTAAAACCTAGCCGGGGTAAAATTACTACACCTTATCTCTTTGTTATCACCCAATAATTAACAAAAAGAGACTCAAATGAGCCTCTTTCTTCTACTATTGAATTATTTAGCGATTTTCGCGAAGTATTCAAGAGTACGTACAAGTTGTGCAGTGTATGACATTTCGTTGTCGTACCATGATACAACTTTAACCAATTGTTTGCCGTCAACATCAAGAACTTTAGTTTGAGTTGCGTCGAACAATGAACCGTAAGCCATACCTACGATATCTGAAGATACGATTGGATCTTCTGTGTAACCGTATGATTCGTTAGCTGCTGCTTTCATAGCTGCGTTTACTTCATCAACTGTTACGTTCTTTTCAAGAACAGCAACCAATTCAGTAACTGATCCAGTTGGAGTTGGAACGCGTTGTGCAGAACCGTCCAATTTACCATTCAATTCTGGGATAACCAAACCGATAGCTTTAGCAGCACCAGTTGAGTTAGGAACGATGTTTGCAGCACCAGCGCGAGCACGACGAAGGTCACCACCACGGTGTGGTCCGTCAAGGATCATTTGGTCACCAGTGTAAGCGTGGATAGTAGTCATCAATCCTTCAACAACACCGAAGTTGTCTTGAAGAGCTTTAGCCATTGGAGCCAAACAGTTTGTAGTACATGAAGCACCTGAGATAACTGTTTCAGTACCATCAAGAATGTCGTGGTTAGTGTTAAATACAATTGTTTTAACATCGTTTCCACCAGGAGCAGTGATAACAACTTTCTTAGCTCCACCTTTAAGGTGTTTTTCAGCAGCATCTTTCTTAGCAAAGAAACCAGTTGCTTCAAGAACGATTTCTACACCGTCAGTAGCCCAGTCAATTTGTTCTGGGTCACGTTCAGCAGAAACTTTAACGAATTTACCGTTAACTTCGAATCCACCTTCTTTAACTTCAACAGTACCATCGAAACGACCTTGAGTTGTGTCGTATTTCAACAGGTGTGCAAGCATTACTGGATCTGTAAGGTCGTTGATGCGAGTAACTTCAACACCTTCTACGTTTTGGATACGACGGAAAGCAAGACGACCGATACGACCGAAACCGTTAATACCAACTTTAACTACCATTCGTGATTTCCTCCTTATGAAAATCAAAAAATTTTTATGTGAAAAGAGTAACTTGAGTTGCTACAAATCACCTTTCAACATTTCTATTATATACTTAATTGAGGTAAAATGCAACTGATTTCATTGTTATTAACAAGTATTATGAATTCTTTCACTAACTTTCATTTCGACTTTCATTGATTTGAAAAAGCAAAGCAGTAACTTTTGAAAATGCAGGAATACAACTTACAAGACAAATCATTTCCCCTTTTTATTGAGGGGACGGTTCTATAAAAAATAGAAAAAGCACCCGCAAATGCGAGTGCCAAGGTTTGCTCAAAGATTAAGCTTCACCTTTGTTTTTCTTAATGATTTCTTCTTGTACTGACTTAGGTACATCTTCGTAGTGGTCAAATACCATCATGAAGGTACCGCGTCCTTGTGATGCTGAACGAAGAACTGTTGCATAACCGAACATTTCAGCAAGTGGCACATAGGCACGAACGATTTGGCTGTTACCATGCGCTTCCATACCGTCAACACGTCCACGACGAGCTGTTACGTGACCCATAACGTCACCAAGATTTTCTTCAGGAACAGTGATTGTTACCAACATCATTGGCTCAAGGATAGCAGGCTGAGCAGTCTTAGCAGCTTCTTTCAAAGCAAGTGATGCAGCAACCTTGAAGGCTGTTTCAGATGAGTCGACATCGTGGTATGAACCATCGTAAAGTTTCGCTTTCACGTCAACGATTGGGTAACCAGCAAGGACACCGTTCGCCATTGACTCAACCAAACCTTTTTCTACCGCTGGGATGAATTCACGTGGAACCACACCACCGACGATAGCATTTTCAAACTCGAAGCCTTTTCCTTCTTCGTTTGGTGTAAACTCGATCCAAACATCACCGAATTGACCTTTACCACCAGATTGGCGTTTGAAGAATCCACGAGCTTGAGTAGAAGCGCGGAATGTTTCACGGTAAGATACTTGAGGAGCACCTACGTTTGCTTCAACCTTGAACTCACGACGCATACGGTCAACAAGGACATCCAAGTGAAGCTCACCCATACCAGAGATAACTGTTTCACCAGTTTCAACGTTTGTTTCAACGCGGAAAGTTGGATCTTCTTCAGCCAGTTTTTGCAGAGCAATACCCATCTTGTCTTGGTCAGCCTTAGACTTAGGCTCAACCATAAGCTGGATAACAGGCTCTGGAACGTGGATCGACTCAAGAATCACTTTTGCTTTTTCATCTGTCAATGAGTCACCAGTAGTCGTATCCTTCAAACCAATAGCAGCTGCAATATCCCCAGCATAAACGGTTTCAATTTCTTGACGACTATTGGCATGTAATTGCACAAGACGTCCGATGCGCTCACGTTTACCTTTCGAAGTGTTCATTACATAAGAACCGGATTGAAGAACACCTGAGTAAACACGGAAGAAGGTCAAACGACCTACGAATGGATCTGTTGCAATCTTGAAGGCAAGAGCTGCAAATGGCTCTTCGTCAGATGCTGGACGAGTTTCTTCTTCTTCTGTATCTGGGTTGATACCTTTGATCGCTGGGATGTCAAGCGGGCTTGGCAAGTAATCAATAACTGCATCAAGCATCAACTGAACACCCTTGTTCTTAAAGGCAGAACCACACAATACTGGGAAGAACTCAACGTTGATAGTCGCTTTACGGATAGCAGCTTTCAATTCTTCGTTAGTGATTTCTTCACCTTCAAGGTATTTCATCATCAAATCTTCATCAGTTTCAGCAACTGCTTCCACTAATTTTTCACGGTATTCTTGAGCTTGCTCAAGGTATTCAGCTGGGATATCTTCTTCCAAAATATCTGTACCAAGGTCGTTAGTATAGATTTCAGCCTTCATCTTGATCAAGTCGATAATTCCGCGGAAGTCATCTTCTGAACCAATTGGCAATTGGATTGGATGAGCGTTTGCTTGAAGACGATCATGCAAAGTGCTTACTGAGTAAAGGAAGTCAGCACCAATCTTGTCCATCTTGTTAGCAAATACGATACGAGGAACTCCGTACTCAGTTGCTTGGCGCCAAACTGTTTCAGTTTGAGGCTCAACACCTGATTGTGAGTCAAGAACGGTTACCGCACCGTCCAAGACACGAAGAGAACGTTGTACTTCGATTGTGAAGTCCACGTGTCCTGGTGTGTCGATGATGTTTACGCGGTGGTTGTTCCATTGAGCAGTTGTCGCAGCAGATGTGATAGTGATACCACGTTCTTGCTCTTGCTCCATCCAGTCCATTTGTGACGCACCTTCGTGAGTTTCACCGATTTTGTGGATTTTACCAGTGTAGTAAAGAATACGCTCAGTTGTTGTTGTTTTACCAGCATCGACGTGGGCCATGATACCGATATTACGAGTTTTTTCAAGTGAAAATTCGCGAGCCATTTGGTTATTTCTCCTATTAATTTATTTTACAATTTATTATAACATGATTTAGCAAAAACGGATAGGCAGGACCTACCCGTTCTCAATGTTTATCTTGTTTTTGTTGGTCTCAACTTGTAGATAAGTTGAATTGAACTCGGGCTAAAAGCTCGGAAAATAGATAAGCTTTTCTAGAACCTTTGATTCTGTGTCAAGCTTCCTAATTTTCAGTCGCTTTTTTAACGCCCTTAGTATCTTATTCTTACCAACGGAAGTGTGCGAAGGCACGGTTAGCTTCTGCCATACGGTGAGTGTCTTCACGTTTCTTAACAGCTGCACCAGTGTTGTTAGATGCATCCAAGATTTCTTTTGCAAGGCGGTCAACCATTGTGTGCTCACCACGTTGACGAGCAATAGTTACCAACCAGCGAAGTCCAAGTGTTGTACGACGTTCTGGACGAACTTCAACCGGAACTTGGTAGTTTGAACCACCGACACGGCGAGCACGAACTTCAAGTACAGGCATGATGTTTTCCATAGCTGTTTCAAATACTTCCAGCGCATCGTTTCCAGTTGCTTCTTTGATTTGGTCAAAAGCTCCGTAAACGATAGAAGCCGCTGTACCACGCTTACCATCAAGCATAACGCGGTTGATAAGACGAGTAACTAATTTTGAATTGTAAAGCGGATCTGGCAATACTTCGCGCTTAGGCGCTTGGTTTTTACGACTCATTTATCTTTCTCCCCTTTCCTTATGCTTTTGGTTTTTTAGTACCGTATTTAGAACGGCCTTGTTTACGATCAGTAACACCTGCTGTATCAAGTGCACCGCGGACGATATGGTAACGTACCCCTGGAAGGTCTTTTACACGTCCACCACGAAGAAGCACTACGCTGTGCTCTTGCAGGTTGTGTCCGATACCTGGGATGTAAGCTGTAACTTCAATCAGGTTGCTCAGACGTACACGGGCAAATTTACGAAGGGCAGAGTTCGGTTTCTTAGGTGTCATAGTTCCGACACGAGTTGCAACTCCACGTTTTTGTGGTGAAGATACGTTTGTTTGAACTTTTTTATGGCTGTTGTAACCAACGTTCAAAGCTGGTGATTTAGATTTTTCTACTTTTGATTTACGCGGTTTGCGAACCAATTGGTTAATTGTAGGCATCTACATTCTCCTGTATTTTTTTAATTTTGGTGATGATACACTTGGTGACAGCTACCATCTGCGTGTACTTTTGCAACATTTGTCAGCACGTCTCTGTACACTTTTGAGAGACCAAAAGTAAAAAGTACCGTCTATCATTATAGCACGACGATACTTTTCTGTCAATACATTTTTTCTATTTTAAGCTTATCTCTGCTTATTAGATTGCTGCTAACTTATTGCTGCGGCTGAGCCACTGCTTCTTCTGATGCAGCAGCTGGATTTTCAGAAACAGCTGCCTGAGCCCCTTCTGGGTCAATCAAGACTGCTATCGCCTGAATACGGCTTTGGAATCTAGCCTTCGTCGCTGCATCCTTAACCTTCTCTACTGCAGTCTTAGCCAGCTGCAAATCTTCCAAAGTTTGCATGTTTTCAAGCCGTTTAACTGCTTCTTCTGCGGCCTGAACTGCTTGCTCCTCTTCCTGAATTTCTTTTTCCTGTGCTTCTTTTTGAGCAGAAGATAGCTGTAAGGAAGAGCTACTTGATGCGATGCTGGCGGCTGAACTAACTGAATTTCTGGTGGAATTAGACTGGCCCTGCACAAAAACCATGCCGGTAATCAGAATCCCAAATAAAATCGACAATACTCCTAAACGAATCCACAGCGGACTGTGGTCAAACTTTTCTAAAACTGTTTTCATCTATAATCTCCGCCCTTTTCCCTAATCAAAAATATTTCCAATTTCCACATCAATGGTATTCGCCTTGACATCAATATTGGTTACTTTCAAGAGCGATTTATAGTCCAGATAATCGCGATTGGCCTGAGCGTTGTCCGCAAAAACAGCTACACCTGCCAACTCAGAGTCAAACTCTGATAAGAGGCTAATCATCCCTGTAATGGTCCCCCCGCCTTTGAGGAAGTCATCTACAATCAATACGCGGCTGCCGGCCTTGAGACTGCGCTTGGACAAGAACATCTTTTCAATACGATCTCCGCTGGAGCCCGATACGTAGTTGACACTGACAGTTGACCCTTCTGTAATCTTTAAATCCCGACGAACGATGACAAAAGGTACATTGAGAACATTGGCTACTGCATTGGCCAAAGGAACACCCTTAGTAGCAACCGTCATGACAGCATCAATCTGTTGATCTTTAAAGCTTTTGGCAATGATCCGTCCGATATTATTCAAAATGGATGGAGTACTGAGCAGATCAGATAGGTAAATGTAGTCCCCCGGAAGAATCCGATTGCTTTCAGATAGCTGATCACAAAGACCTTGTACAATAGTCTTAGCTTCTGTATCTGAGATGGATGGGCTGAAAATCACCCCTCCACCAGCACCAGTAATCGTTTCGATAGTCCCAATTTCAATCTCTTCAAAGGCTCGCTTAATAATGACAATATCTTCTGAAATAGAAGATTTGGCAGATTCGTATTTTTCTGCAAATGTATTTAAGCTCGTTAATTCATAAGGATGGTTAATCAAATAATTGGAAATAACCACCATACGCTCACTTCTTCTTAATTTCATTTTTTCACCAATTAAAGTTATTTTATTCATTATACCATAACAGAAACAAAAAAACGAACATTCTTTTCCAAGTAATGTCCATTTTTCGTATTTTACTGTTCAAGTTTTGGTTTGTAGAAGGAACGGCCTTCAAGAGCGAATATTTTATTGCTCATTTCACCTGGATCAACAAGTCCCAAAGCAGCAGTCATCATCATCATCTCCGCATCCAGATTATCAATCATGTGCAGGATTTCTGCCTCCATAATCTTAGGCCGTACAGGACTGCCATATTCCAAGAGACCGTGGTGGCTGAGAAGGACATGGCGCAGGACGATTACTTCTTCCTTGCTATCATCAATTTTCAGCTCTATCAAGGTCTTGGTCAGTTCCTCATCAATCAAAGCAATGTGACCAATCAGATTGCCTCGCACGGTGTACTCGGTATTTTCCGGACCGCTGAGCTCAATAACCTTGGCCAAATCATGAAGCATGATCCCAGCAAAGAGCAAGCTTTTATTAAGCTGAGGATAAATGTCTCCGATAGCATCTGCCAGCTTGACCATAGTAGCGGTATGAAAGGCTAGGCCAGACTCAAAAGCATGGTGATTGGTCTTGGCAGCTGGATAATAATAAAACTCCTTGTCGTACTTGCTATAAAGCGAGCGGACCACGCGCTGCCAGACCGAATTCTCAATCTTAAAAATCATCTGAGATAAATAGTCTCGGATTTCTTTCTGGTCTACTGGCGGTTTTTCCTTGAAATCCGCTGGATCATTGGGCTCTCCAGCCTTAGGAAGACGCAGGGTCAGTTGATTGACCTGGGGTGTGTTATTGTAGACTTCCCGTCGGCCTTGCATGTGCACAACCTTGCCAGCAGTGAATTCTTCAACATTATGTGGCTGAGCATCCCAGAGTTTGCCCTCGATTACCCCTGTATCGTCTTGGAAAGTAAAAGCCAGATAATTTTTCCCAGCCCTTGTCTGACGGACTTCTGCTGACTTGATCAGATAGAAACCTTCAAACAGTTCATCTTTTTTCATTTGATTAATCTTCATTGTTTTCCCTTTCTTCTGAAAAATCAAGTAAGTTCAAATCGAGGTCTTGGTCAGACAGCTCAATATGGCGTAAGGTTCTTTCGATAGCTCCTGTCCGCCGGGTTAATAGTTCATCAATATTGCCCGAAGCATGCTGCAAATGTTTCTGTGCCTTGGTCAGAATTCCACCGAACTTGTTAAACTCGGATTTGACAGAGCCCAGAACCTTGCTGATGTCGTCCGCACTTTTTTGAATATTGAGCGTTTTAAAGCCAACAGACAGTGAATTGAGCAGAGCAGAGAGGGTAGATGGCCCCGCAACCACAATCTGCTCCTCCCTCCGCAAACTGTCAAAAAAGGCTGGATTGCGGACAACTTCCGAATAGAGACCTTCCGTTGGCAGAAACATAATGCCAAAATTGGTCGTAGCTGGCGGTGCCAGATATTTACTCTTAATATCCTTGGCAAAGCGTTTAACACTTGCTAAGAGAGATTTGCGATAGAGCTCAATTTCTTCCTTGCTGCCAGACTCATAAGCATCTTCCAAACGGTAGTAATCAGCTAGAGGAAACTTAGAATCAATGGGCAGATAGACATATTCATGCTCCGTCTGTCCTGGCAGTTTAATGGCATATTCGACACGCTCGCTGGATCCAGCCACCGTCACAAACTCTCGCTCATACTGACTGGCCGTCATGATGTCCTCAATAATCTGCCCCAGCTGCAGTTCCCCTAGAATCCCCCGAGTCTTGGTGTTGGATAAGACCTTATTCAGTGTGCCGACATCTCGGGCAACACTCTGCATTTCTCCCAAGCCGCGATTAACAGACTCCAACTGCTTAGAAACGGTCTCAAAAGAAGTCTGAAGACGAGTCTGAAGTGTTTTTTCCAGTTTTTCTTCAACAGTCTGCCGCATCTGCTCTAGACGTGTTTCATTGGACTCTTGAATCTGCCGCATACGCTCGTCAGTTTTATCCCGATTCTTGGTCAGGTTGTCACTGATTTCCAAGCGCAGCTCTGTCAAGTTGCGGTGCAAATCTGTCCTGACCTCGCTTAAACGGTCTCCAAGAGATAATTCCAGCTCTTTCTGAGCCGTTTGCTTTTTCTGACTTTCCTGCTCCAAGCGATAGTCCAACTGATCCGATAGATGATCTGCCTGATTTTCCAAGACTTGCTTTAGCGTCTCGGTCTGCTGACTATGCTTTTGCCATAAAAGAAAGGTCAGCACTAGATTTCCCAAAAGAATGAGGATGATTATAAACTCCATATCAGCTCCTGTCTTTGCTGTAAATGACGACTGTATAGCCGCTATCAAAGTCCAAATAAATGGGCTTATCTATAAATTCGTTAGAAGCATACACTTTTTTGAAAAAAAAGTTATCTTTATTGAGCGGATATTTGGCGCCCTCAATCGTTAAGGCAGCATCATCCGATGGCAGAAAGGCTAGATAACGCATACCAGTTACCGGCCTGATTTCATGGCGCCCCTTGGGAACATAGGTCAGCAGATTCTGTTCGTCTTCTAGAAAAATCTTTTCCATATATTGTGCAATTTTTTCATTACTGGGCAGGAAGACATTGGCCAAGGCATGATCCAGACGGCCCCCAAAGGCTCCAAAAATAGTCAAACAAGCATCTGGATAGCGCTCAAAACAAGCTAGAACAGCTAACTCCAGGTCCGTATCATCCTTTTCAGGATGGGCCTGAACGACTTCCTTGGCACTATCTTTTATGCGCAGCAATTCTTCCTCGGTCACAGAGTCAAAATCCCCGACAGCCAAGTCAGGACAAACTCCCTGCTCAAGCAGAAAGAGGCTTCCACGGTCTACTCCGACTAAAACATCAAAATCTAAGCTAAAATGCTCCAAATTCCCGCCAGCAAACAGTGCAACCTTAGTCATGCAGGGCATCCCGTAAGGTCTGAACTTGATGATTGACATCACCCTTAAAGACATAGCTGCCTGCTACGAAGACATTGGCACCAGCTTCTTTAGCAATTCCAATGGTCTTATCGTCAATACCGCCATCCACTTCAATATCAAAATTCAGCTGATTGACTTCACGCAGAACGACCAGCTCACGGATCTTATCCATGGTTTCTGGCAGAAAGGCCTGACCGCCAAAGCCTGGATTAACTGTCATCACAAGGACTTGATCAACCAAATTCAAAACATTTTTGACTGCTTCGACTGGTGTTCCCGGATTAATCACAACACTAGGCTTGACCCCTGCTGCTCGAATCTTCTGCAGCGCTCCGTGGATATGTGGCGTCGCTTCGGCATGGATGCTGATAATATCTGCACCGGCACGAGCGAATTCTTCGATATGGTGCTCAGGATTGGAAACCATCAAATGGCAGTCAAAGACTAGCTTGCTGTGAGGACGCATACTGGCAACAACCCCAGCCCCAAAGCTGATATTGGGTACAAAATGACCATCCATAATATCGATATGGGCGTACTCAGCACCTGTTGCTTCTAACTTTTTCAGTTCTGATTCAAAATTAGCATAGTCCGCACTTAAGATTGAAGGGGCAATTTTGAATGAAGTCATAGTTCTTCTCCTTATTTAGAATTTTTTTTGGCAACTTTTTTATAAGTTTCTCGACGATTTTCAATCTCGCTGAGAAACTGCAGGTAATTATCAAAGCGTAATGACGCTATCTGGCCGGACTCAACTGCTGGCTTAACGGCACAAGCTGGCTCGTGGGTATGAGTGCAAGTACGAAACTTACAGGACTGGCTGACCTCAGCAATCTCTGGAAAAGCTTGATTGAGATCTTCAGCTGTAGTCACCTCATAATCCAAAGACGAAAAACCTGGTGTATCGGCAATCTTCCCACCGTTTAGATTGTAAAAGCTGACAGCCCGTGTCGTATGACGGCCTCGGCCCAGACTTTCAGAAATCTCTCCTGTTTCCAGCTGCAGGTCTGGGGCGATTTTATTGAGCAGGGTGGACTTTCCAACCCCAGTCTGTCCCATGAAAACAGTAATTTTCCCTGTCAGCAGCGGCAACAACTCCTCAGTTGCTTTAACGACCTCATAGCCGATGGCCTGGTAGGACTGTACATAGGCATCCAAGCTCTGCTCATCTTCAAGCAGGTCTAACTTGCTGATGTAGATAATAGGATGGATCCGCTTATGCTCCAAAAGCACCAGAAAGCGATCCAACAGATTGGCATTGAAATCTGGCTCTTTCGCGCTCATGATTACAACTGCCTGGTCGATATTGACAATCGGCGGCCGAACGAGACTGTTCTTTCGCTCTCCTATTTTTAAAATATAGCCTTCCGAGTCTTTTCCAGCTGAAAATTCGACTTCATCACCGACATAAGGTGTCTGCCCTTTTTTGCGAAAATTACCCCGCGCTCTGGTTTGATAAACCTGTCCGTCCGACTCTACATAATAGAAACCAGCCAGAGCCTTAATGATTTTTCCTTGCAAGATTGCTCCTTAAAAGTTAATACACTCATTATAACAAAAAATGCGAGATTTAGCTTGCTTGTTTTGCATAGAAGGCATTTCTTAAGGTTTGCTTCATTTTTCATAGAAAGTAGCTATTTTAAAATACCTAGGATGAAACTGGCATAAAAAAAGCGAACAAGCTCTAAAGAACCTGTTCGCTTTTTATATCAAATAAGATATTTACTGTAATTTCAGTAAGTCACAAAACTGATTAGCTGCGTTTTGCCTTAGCCATCAGCATTCCTCCTGCGAGAAGCGCTGCTAGGAAGCCAAGAATAGTAACAAGGAGATTTTCTTCCTGTCCAGTACGAGGAAGAGCTTTCCCTCCGACTTTCGGAGCTTGACCGCCTGGCTTATTATTTACCGCTCCTTCAACAGCCTCTTTCTTAGCAGGGATATGACTAAAGGTCAGCTGAGTACCGTTAATCTCAAGCTTGTAGCCATCAACTGGATCAGCCTCAACACTATAGACAATTTCCTTGCCGTCCTTGTACTTAGGAAGGCCGCTAAAGTCATACTGCCAACCATTTTCTCCTGACACAACCTCTTCTTTGATTGGCTTGCCATCTGCCAAGAGGCGAACAGTAATCTTGGAAGGTCGAACCTTATCTTGATTTTCAGCATCTGACCATACCGCAGTTCCCTTAACAGCAATCTGTGTTGGTTTATAGCTATTAGTCAAAGTGAAGCTGCCATCTGTTGCTTGTTCTTGGCTGCTGCTATAACCCTCAACTGTCACTTCTTCAAGGACTGTATAGTTGATTTTCTTGCCCTTCTTATTCTTAGGTAGATCTTTGGACTCAAACTTCCAGTCAGTAGCTGCTGTCACTTCCAGCTCATCTACCACCTTATCTCCGTCCAAAATCTTGACCTTGATAGATGCTGGGCGCTTGCCGTCTTGATTATTAGCATCATCCCAAACCTTTTGGCCAGAGACTTTAATAGTTTCCGGTGTGTAGGAGTTGGTAACGGTGAACTTATCAATCTTAGTTTCATACTGAGCAACAGCATCTTCTTTAAGTGTGTAGGCAATCTCTTGACCATTTCTATATTTAGGCAGGTCTTTAGATTCAAACTTCCATCCATTAGCAGCTGTTACTTCAAGTGTATCAACAATAGTGCTTCCATCCATTACTTTAACTGTAATAGATGTTGGACGTTTGCCGTCTTGATCATCTGCGTCATCCCAGACTTTCTGACCAGAAACTTTAACCTGCTCTGGAGTATGAGAGTTGGTAATCTTCTGACCTTCTACTTTCGGACTGTAACCCTTTTCTTTCAAAGCGGCTACTGTTGCATCATCCTCTTTGACAGAGTAGGTAATCTCCTGCCCCTTGTCAAATTGAGGCAGATTGGTGAAGCTTGCTTTCCAAGTGTTAGCAGCTGCCTCATTATCAGCCGTCAAGGTCAATGTCTTACCTGCGACAGCAACTGGCTCTTGACCGTTTACTGAGCTATACAGTTGCACTATGATAGAAGCTGGACGCTTGCCATCTTGGTTATTAGCATCATCCCAGACCTTCGTAACAGCATACTCCGTACTTTGAGGAGTGTAAGAATTGGTAATGGTGAACTTATCAATCTTAGTTTGATATTCCGCAACCGCTTCTTCAGTGACAGTATAGGCAATCTCTTGACCTGCTGCATACTTAGGAAGAGCTTTAGATTCAAACTTCCAATCGTTAGCAGCCGTTACTTCCAGCTCATCTACGACAGTATCGCCATTTTTCACCTTAACTTTAACAGAAGCTGGACGCTTGCCATCTTGGTTATCAGCGTCATCCCAGACCTTTTGACCGGAAATCTTGATCATCTCTGGAGTGTAAGAGTTGGTAACAGTGAAATCTTTGATTTCTTTAGTGTAGCCAGCTACATCATCCTCTTCGATAGAGTAATCAATCTTCTGACCATTTTCATAGACTGGCAGATTTTCAAATTTGGTTTGCCATTGATCAGCAGCCGTCACTTCCTTGCTAGCGACTTCTGTCTTGACACCGCCGACTGTCTTCATCAACCTAATGCTAATCTTAGTTGGACGCTTGCCGTCTTGATTATCGCTGTCATTCCAGGTCTTGCTGGCAGTGATTTCTGTCTTCTCTGGTGTATAAGAGTTAGTGATATTGTAGCCATTAAGATTAGTTGAATAACCTGGAACAGCTTCTTCCGTTACTGTATAGGTAATCCGTTGGCCATCCTTATAGACTGGCAAGTCAGTAAAGTTGTAAGACCAGCCTTCTGCCTCACTAACTGTTTGGGTATTGACTTTTTGACCGTCAGCTAGCAGATTAACTGTGATAGAAGCTGGGCGCTTGCCATCCTGGTTATCGCCATCTTCCCAAGTCTTGCTGCCAGACACAGTCGTTGTCTCTGGAGTGTAAGAGTTGGTGATGTTGTAGCCATCCACCCTGCTCGTGTAGCCTGAGACAGCTTCTTCTGCAACAGTATAAACAATTTCTTGGCCTGCTGCGTACT
>NZ_LSJN01000084.1:0-486 GCF_001557225.1 Streptococcus sp. CCH8-C6 | reverse complement strand
CGGCCGACCTCGCGGAGCGCCGCGGCGAGGCTGTTCTGCTGGCGATAGGCGGACAGCTTCTTCAAGATCAGCGAGGGCGTAACGGTCCTGTCGCGCATAGCGCAGACCACGCGACCAATGTCGCCCCAATGCGCCCTGATGAGATCGACGTCGAGCCGCTGGCCGAACAGCGGCGCGAGCCGGCCGTAGCGCGCGCGGGGCTCAAACGCATAGAGACGACGATCGGACAGCCGCGGGATTCGTGGCTCGAAGTCGAGCCCCAGCAGGTGCATGATGGCGAAGACGATGTCGGAAACACCGCCGCCGTCCACATGCAGCGCGGCGACATCGACGCCGCTGTCGTGACCCAGGATGCCGTCGAGCGCGTGGACGGCCTCCCCGGCGGTGCCGGCGATCACCGTCTGGTGGAGCGGCGCGTAACGGTCGGTGATCGTCGTGTAGATCTTGACGATGGGATCCCGGCCATAGTGGGCGTTGACCTTGCCG
>NZ_LSJN01000083.1:0-230 GCF_001557225.1 Streptococcus sp. CCH8-C6 | reverse complement strand
GGAAGCGGCGGTTGAACACGCGCTCCTTGCCGGTGAACACGCTCGTCACCGCCGTCTTCATATTATCGTAGATACCGCGCCGGGGCACGCCGCCGAAGAAAGCGAACGCCCGAGCATGGGCATCGAACAGCATCTCCTGGCTCTCACGCGGATAGGCCCGGACATAAGGCGTGCGCGATGCGCAGAGACTGTCTCTTATACACATCTCCGAGTCCACGAGACTAGGCATG
>NZ_LSJN01000082.1:0-24412 GCF_001557225.1 Streptococcus sp. CCH8-C6 | reverse complement strand
CCAACGAGCGATCTACGAATATTGTCCGTCAGGCAGAGCAAGATGCTCAGCATTTATTAGATGGAGCTAAGTTCAAGGCCGATGAAATTTTGCGTCAGGCAGCAGATAATGCTAAGAAAGTAGCTATTGAAACAGAAGAATTGAAAAATAAAACACGTGTCTTCCATCAACGTTTGAAATCAACTATTGAAAGTCAACTTAGTATTGTCAATTCATCTGAGTGGGAAGAAATTCTACGTCCGACAGCTACTTATTTACAGACCAGTGATGAAGCTTTCAAAGAAGTTGTAGCAGAAGTGCTAGGGGAAGAAGCAATTGTACGTGAGGAAGAAGTTGATGTTACACGTCAATTTTCTCCAGAGGAAATGGCTGAGTTGCAAGAGCGCATTGAAGCTGCTAACCGTGAATTGGCTGCGACCCAAGCTTTTTCTCCGCTCAGCGATGAAGATATAGAAACTCACGCAGCTGAGGAAAACTCAGAAGCTGACCATCACGATGATGATACAAATGGGGAACAAAAAGTTCCAGTAAATATTTTATAATTTTTAAAGAAGCTAAGATTGTAAAAACACAGGCCAAGCAAAATACTTTCAGCGAGCAGATGATGGTGAGAGATCTGCAGTCCATCTTGCTTGGACTATCATTTTACAGAACTTTCGTCTGAAATCAGTAGGATGAGACGGCAGTCCACGTTACGGACAAAGAGGGGCAAGAGGAGTATTATGCTATTGTCTTGCCTAAACAAAGGTGGTACCGCGAATTTTCGTCCTTTTTGGAGAAGTTTGCGGTTTTTAATTTATAATAAAAAAATAAAGAGGAATAGAATGAAACTGAAAGAAACACTCAATCTTGGGAAAACTGCTTTTCCTATGCGGGCTGGTCTTCCAAATAAGGAGCCAATTTGGCAGAAAGAATGGGATCAAGCTAAGCTGTATCAACGCCGTCAGGAACTGAATGAAGGCAAGCCACATTTTATCCTACATGATGGCCCTCCTTATGCTAACGGGAATATTCATGTCGGCCATGCTATGAACAAGATTTCCAAAGATATCATTGTTCGCTCAAAGTCTATGGCTGGCTACTATGCACCTTACATTCCAGGATGGGATACGCATGGTCTTCCAATTGAGCAAGTATTGGCAAAGCAAGGCGTTAAGCGCAAAGAGCTGGACTTGGTAGAGTACCTCAACATGTGTCGGGACTATGCGCTTAGCCAAGTCGAAAAGCAAAAAGAGGACTTCAAGCGTTTGGGTGTTTCTGGTGACTGGGAAAATCCTTATGTAACCTTGACTCCAGACTATGAAGCCGCTCAAATCCGTGTCTTTGGCGAAATGGCTAAGAAAGGCTACATTTACCGTGGTGCTAAGCCCGTTTACTGGTCTTGGTCTTCTGAGTCAGCCCTTGCTGAAGCAGAAATTGAATACCATGATTTGCTTTCAACTTCCCTTTACTATGCTAACCGCGTCAAAGACGGAAAAGGTGTCCTAGATACAGATACTTATATCGTTGTCTGGACAACAACTCCATTCACCATCACTGCTTCTCGCGGTTTGACAGTTGGAGCAGATATTGATTATGTATTGGTACAACCTGCTGGTGAATCTCGTAAGTTTGTGGTTGCTTCAGAATTATTGAATAGTCTTTCTGAGAAATTTGGCTGGGCTGATATTCAAGTTTTGGCTACCTACCGTGGTCAAGAATTGAACCAGATCGTGACAGTTCACCCATGGGATACCGCTGTAGATGAACTTGTTATCCTTGGTGACCACGTTACGACTGACTCTGGTACCGGTATTGTCCATACAGCGCCTGGTTTTGGTGAGGACGACTATAATGTTGGTGTAGCTAATGGCTTGGAAGTATTTGTCACTGTTAATGAGCGCGGTATCATGATGGAAAATGCTGGTCCTGATTTTGCAGGCCAGTTCTATGACAAAGTTGCGCCAACAGTTATTGAAAAGCTTGGTGACTTGCTCCTTGCTCAGGAAGAAATTTCTCACTCATATCCATTTGACTGGCGGACTAAGAAGCCAATCATCTGGCGGGCAGTACCACAGTGGTTTGCATCTGTTTCTAAATTCCGTCAAGAAATTTTAGACGAAATTGAAAAGGTTAAATTCCATTCTGAATGGGGTAAAGTACGTCTCTATAACATGATTCGTGACCGTGGTGACTGGGTTATCTCTCGTCAGCGGGCTTGGGGTGTGCCATTGCCAATCTTCTATGCCGAAGACGGCACACCAATCATGACGGCTGAAACCATCGAACACGTAGCTCAGCTCTTTGAGGAGCACGGCTCTATCGTCTGGTGGAAGCGTGAAGCAAAAGACCTTTTACCAGAAGGATTTACTCATCCAGGTTCTCCAAACGGCGAATTTACCAAGGAAACGGACATCATGGACGTTTGGTTTGACTCTGGTTCATCATGGAATGGGGTAGTGGTCAACCGTCCTGAGTTAACTTACCCGGCTGATCTTTATCTAGAAGGTTCAGACCAATACCGAGGTTGGTTCAACTCATCCCTTATCACATCAGTTGCTAATCATGGCGTGGCTCCTTACAAACAAATCTTGTCACAAGGTTTTGCCCTAGATGGTAAGGGTGAAAAAATGTCTAAATCCCTTGGAAATACAATTGCTCCAAGTGACGTGGAAAAACAATTTGGTGCGGAAATCTTGCGTCTCTGGGTAACCAGTGTAGACTCCAGCAACGACGTTCGCATCTCTATGGATATCTTGGGTCAAGTTTCTGAAACCTACCGTAAGATTCGGAATACGCTTCGTTTCTTGATTGCCAATACCTCTGACTTTAATCCAGCTGAGGATGCCGTAGCTTACGAAGAACTTCGCTCCGTTGATAAATACATGACTATCCGCTTCAATCAATTAGTAGAGACTATTCGCAAGGCTTACGCAGACTTTGAGTTTCTGACTATTTATAAAGCGATTGTCAACTTTGTGACTGTTGACTTGTCTGCTTTCTATCTGGACTTTGCCAAAGATGTCGTCTATATCGAAGCAGCAAAATCATTGGAACGTCGTCAGATGCAGACTGTTTTCTATGATATTTTGGTCAAGATTACCAAGCTGTTGACACCAATCCTGCCGCATACAGCAGAAGAAATTTGGTCTTACCTAGAGCACGAAGAGGAAGAATTTGTTCAGTTATCTGAATTGCCAGAAGCTCAGACTTTCCCAAATCAAGAAGAAATCTTGGACACTTGGTCTGCCTTTATGGACTTCCGCAGTCAGGCTCAGAAAGCCTTGGAAGAAGCCCGCAATGAGAAGGTTATTGGGAAATCGTTGGAAGCGCACCTGACTGTCTATCCAAATGAAGTCATCAAGACCTTGCTGGAAGCAGTTAATAGCGATGTAGCTCAGCTTCTCATCGTTTCTCAATTGACGATTGCTGAAGGACCTGCTCCAGAAGGCGCTCTAGTCTTTGAAGATGTAGCTTTTGTTGTAGAGCATGCGCAGGGGCAAGTCTGTGATCGCTGCCGTCGCATTGACACAACAGTTAAAGAGCGCAGTTATCAAGCTCTTGTCTGTGACCACTGTGCAGAAATTTTAGAAGAAAATTTCGCTCAAGCTGTCTCAGAAGGCTTTGAGAGCAAGTAAGTTTCCAAAATAAAAAATGGCTTTGCCCTTTAGTGGCAAGCCATTTTTTAGATAGATTGATTTGAAAATTTGTTAAATTAAAACTAAATTAGAAAAACCAAAAAGTTGCATTTGCAACTATTTTCTGTTATACTACTTATAACTTAGGAGTGCTTATTTTAGCCAAAATGTTTTGGAGCTGAAAGAGCTCAGAGGAAGTCAGTTGCTGCAGAGCCTGACTGGCGTAGGTATTTTCAAAGCCAATCAGTTGGTCGTAGAGTTTGAGAGCCTGACTGCTAGGATAGAGCTCTTTGAACTTCTTATTTTGAGCTTTTGTCTTTTTGATAATCAAGCCTCTATCTTCTAGCTTTCCTAGAGAACGGCTGAGAGTAGTCTTGTCAATCTGCACCAGCTCTGCCAGTTGTGATTGGTTGAGACCTTCATTTTCGACGATGCGAATGAGCAGTAGAAATAAATTATTGTCTAGGCCGTAGTTACTGGCTTTCTGATTCATTTTCATCATGGCTTGTCTGGAAATAAAGCCCATTTGACGGAAAAGTTGACGGTAATCCATAGGAACTCCTTGATAGTTGCATTTGCACTTATTATACATTAAAAAGATAGAGGAAACAAGTATGTGGTCTAGGAAAAAATTAACAGAGCTGAACCCGATAGAATTTTATCAAATCTTAAAACTTCGCATTGACACCTTTATGGTGGAGCAGGAGCGCATTTATCATGAACTGGATGAGAAAGACCTAGAAGCAGTGCATGTTTACCATGCTAATGAACAAGGGGAAATTGATGCTTATGCCCGTGTCTTTGAAGAGGGAGAGCATTTAGTCTTTGGTCGAGTGGTTACAGCCCAGTCTGCACGAGGACAGGGCTTAGGTGGACAGCTTATCAGAGAAATCTTGCAATTATGTGCTGAAAAATGGCCAGGAAAGGAAATTGAAATAGAGGCTCAGGTTCAGGTGGCAACTCTCTATGAAAAGTATGGCTTTAAGGCGGTTGGCCAACCCTTTATTTTTGAATCGACACCTCATATTACCATGATCTATAAACAATAAAAACTAAGGCGATTGCCTTAGTTTTTACTGTTTCACAGGAATGGAAATTTCGATTAGATTATTAGCGTAAATCGTGCGGATAGCAGCTCTATCAATAGCATTTGCATCAATTTTTCTCTTCAAGAAAAATTCTCTGATTTTTTCGATTTCCTGTTCTCGTACAGCACGGTGCATGTTTGAAATCAAGATTTCATAGTGAAGAGGAGCTTGTGTAAAAACAACATCGCTGTTTCCAGCAGAATAAACTTCGACTAATATCGCATCGGTGCTTTCCAATTGGCTTTTGACAAGGTCAGCATGACTGTTTGTTGTATTAATAAGCTTCATACGATTTCCTCCTGCTTTATACCTGCTATTATTATAACATGTTTGCTATGAATTGTGAATGATTTCTTTAAGCTTTAAGTGTATTTTTCCAGGCTTGGATACCCCATTTATGGCTGCCGCGTTTGAGTGTTTCAATAGCTTCTTCGACTGGGAACCAGGCAAGCTGGTTGAAATCTTCCAGCGGTTTTTGGACTTCTTGGAAAGAGGTGACCTCATACAGGTAGGCCGGGTTGTAGAAATGGGTGTCGCGATGGCGGGAGTAAAAATATTCATCAGCTTGTCCAAGATAGCGTCCAAGCTGGGCCGTGAATCCAAGTTCTTCCATCAGCTCGCGTTCAAGCGCAGTCTGATGGTTTTCCCCTTCTTCAATCTCTCCACCGGGCAGAAACCAAGCCCCATTAGGCGCCTGGACCAAAATAATCTTTTCTTTTTTTTCGTCTGGGATAACGGCATAGACTCCGTATCGGGTCACATATTCTACATTTGCTTCCTTTTCACCAAAGGTTGGATTTGTCATTCTAATATCCTCAATCTCTAGTCAGTTTACTATCTATCATAATGGACTAAGGACCAGCTGTCAAGAATTTACTCGGTTTATTGGACAGAAAAAGAATGATAGTCCTTGAAAGAAATCTCCTTAAAATAATAAATTCCTTCCTCCGACCGTTTAAAAAAACTCTTCTTTATGGGAATAGTAAAACATTTATAGTAGAAATTGTTATAATAGGAGCGAGGTGGTTTTATGACAGAAAGCAGACTTTTTAAAATCCTATATCTTCTTTTAGAGCAGGGCCGCACAACAGCTCCCGAATTGGCCTCACTATTTGAAGTATCCATTCGGACCATCTATCGAGATGTGGACAAGCTGAGTTTGGCAGGAATCCCTATCTATTGCAACCCAGGCAAGGGCGGGGGTATTTTTCTGATGAAGGATTTTGTCTTAGACAAGGCCTTATTTTCAGAGTCTGAGAGGGATGAGCTATTAGCTGCTCTTCAAGGCTTGCAGATTTTAACAGATGGCGAGCAAGTAGAGACCCTGTCTAAGCTACAGTCCTTGTTTCAAGTTCAGGCAACTTCCTGGCTGGAGGTGGATTTCACTGACTGGCGCAAAAAAGCAGATCAGAAAGAACTGTTTGATACTATTAAGCAGGCAATCTTGCAAAGAAGAGTCTTGTCTTTTTCTTATTTGAATGGGCGTGGAGAAAGAGAGCAGCGCAAGATAGAGACGCTGAAGTTAGTATTTAAAAGCCAAAACTGGTATGTTGCTGGCTTTTGTCGCTTAAGACAAGCTCCGCGCTTTTTTAAACTCAGCAGAATGAGAGACTGTCAGATGTTAGAGGAACGATTTAAGCAGAGAGTCTTGGATGAGACATTTAGTCCTGAGGAGCGGCTAGGAGATACTGTAAAAGTCCTCTTGAAATTTGACCGGAAGCATGCCTTTCGAGTGTACGAGGAGTTTTCAGAAGCAGAGATAGAGGAGACTGATGGGAGCCTTTATGTCCAAACGCATTTGCCGAGTCACGATAGTCTTTATACCTACTTGCTATCCTTTTTGGATGGAGTTGAAATCATGGAGCCGCCTCAGTTGCGGGAAGAATTCAAAGAAAAGTTAAAAGCTATTGCCGATATTTATAAAAGCTGACAGAGGTTGTCAACTTTTCTTTGCTATACTGCTTGTAGTAAAGAAAGGAGGGCTCTCTCATGAAATATGAATGGAGAAAAGCCGATCGAGAAATATATCAAATCAAGTCTGAACCCTGTCTCATAGATGTTCCTGCCCAGTCTTTTATCATGATTGACGGCAAGGGCAATCCTAATGCTGCTGACTTTTCGGAACGAGTTGGTGCTCTGTACAGCTTAGCCTATGCTATCAAGATGAACTACAAAAAGACAGAGGTCGAGCAAGAATTTACTGATTTTACAGTTTATCCCTTGGAAGGACTTTGGCAGCAAGAGCAAGAAGGAGAACTGATTAAAGAAGAATTGATCTATACTATTATGATTGGGCAGCCGGACTTTATCACTGGAGAAATGGTGAAAAAGGCCCTAGAACAAGTTCGTGTCAAAAAGCCTAATCCTCTCTATGATGAGATTCGCTTTGAAGAAATGACGGAAGGAGCGTGTGTCGCCATGCTGCACCTAGGACCTTTTGACGAAGAACCTCAATCCTTCGCTAAAATGGATGCCTTTTGCCAGAATCGCCAGCTGACACGGATTTCAAACACTCATAGGGAAATCTATCTCAATAATCTGAATCGGACAGACCCTAGCAAGCTGAAAACAATTCTGAGCTATAGGGTTCAGAAGGATCAATAAAGAAATAGAGCAGAAAACTAACTGTTTTCTGCTCTATTTTGTCAACATTTATTTTTCTTCTTGAGATGAATTAACTGACTCTGTGCTTTCAGTTTTCTTTACTGACTTGATGAGAATCTTGCCATTGCTGGTCATGATAGCTTTAAGATCTTTTTCGCTTGGATTTTCCAGATAGAAGTCGGTAATAGCATCTTCGATATGGTCTTGAATGGTGCGGCGCAGTGGGCGAGCCCCCATTTTTGGGTCGTAGCCTAGATCAACCAATTTTTCCTTGACCTTCTCCGTAACTTCCAGATGAATGTCGTTGGTTGCCAAACGTTGATTGACATCGTCCAGCATCAGGTTGACGATTTGCAGCAGATTGTCCTTGCTGAGCGCCTGGAATTCGATAATGCCGTCAAAGCGGTTCATAAACTCAGGACTGAAGAAATTGCCCAATTCACCCAAAACGGAGTTGGTGCGGCCTTCACGCGCTGCTCCAAAGCCAACGCTGGCTTCAGCTTTGCCAGTTCCGGCATTGGATGTCATGATAATAATGGTGTCTTTGAAGCTGACAGTCCGGCCTTGGCCATCAGTCAGGCGGCCATCATCTAGAACCTGCAGGAACATGTGCATAACATCAGGATGGGCTTTTTCCACCTCATCCAGCAGAATGAGTGAGTAGGGATTGCGGCGAACGCGCTCAGTCAATTGACCAGCTTCATCATAGCCGACATAGCCCGGAGGGGCACCGACCAGCTTGGCCACGCTGTGT
Organism: Streptococcus sp. CCH8-C6; assembly: GCF_001557225.1. NCBI lineage: Bacteria > Bacillati > Bacillota > Bacilli > Lactobacillales > Streptococcaceae > Streptococcus > Streptococcus sp. CCH8-C6. The sequence goes on along the minus strand of NZ_LSJN01000082.1, from coordinate 16,349 downwards.
TTCTCCATGTATTCACTCATATCAAAGCGAATCATACTGTCAGCCGAGCCAAAGAGCTCAACGGCTAGTTGCTTAGACAGCTCAGTCTTACCGACACCAGTTGGTCCGACAAAGAGGAAGCTGCCGATTGGGCGATTAGGACTTCCTAGTCCGACCCGGTTGCGGCGGATAGCCTTGGCAATCTTATCCACAGCATCGTCTTGGCCGATGACATGAGCCTTTAGGTCGCTGGCAAGATTGACCAGCTGAGACTGTTCCTTTTCTTTGAGGTCGCCAACTGGGATATTGGTCTTTTGCTCTACGATATGCTCAATCGTTTTCTCGCTGATAATCGGAGTGTCCTTGTCTAGCACACTTGTCTGCTGGAGTTCCTTGTACTTGGCAATCTGGTCGCGGAAGTAAGCTGCTTTCTCGAAATCTTCGTCACGGGTTGCTTGAGCCTTGAGGTTTTCTGCTTCAATCAGACGTTGGTCAATAACCTTGGGATCAACAAAGTTGAGGGTCAGATTCATCTTAGAACCAGCCTCATCCAAGAGGTCAATAGCCTTGTCTGGCAGGAAACGATCTTGGATGTAGCGGTTGGAGAGAAGCGCAGCAGCTTCAATGGCCGCATCTGTGTACTTGACGTGATGGTAGTCTTCGTATTTTTTCTGAATGCCTTTGAGGATGGTAATCGTTTCTTCAACAGTCGGCTCGTCTACCTTAACTGGCTGCATGCGGCGCTCTAGTGCTGCATCCTTCTCGATGATACGGTATTCATTGAGAGTGGTTGCTCCGACCATTTGGAGTTCTCCGCGAGCCAGAGCTGGTTTGAGGATGTTTCCAGCGTCCATATTGCCATCGCCAGCAGAGCCTGCTCCGACAATTTCATGGATTTCATCAATAAAGAGAATGACATCCTGACGAGAACGAATTTCATCAATGAGCTTCTGCATCCTCTCCTCAAATTGGCCACGGATACCAGTTCCCTGTACTAAACTGACAACGTCTAGGCGGATAACTTCCTTGCCTTGGAGTTTATGAGGCACATCACCATCGACAATTTTCTGGGCCAAACCTTCCACCACGGCAGTTTTTCCGACTCCTGGCTCTCCTATGAGAACAGGATTGTTTTTGGTGCGGCGGTTGAGGATTTCAATGACACGGACGATTTCTTCATCACGGCCAATAACAGGATCAATCTCGCCTCGGCGAGCCAACTCAGTCACGTTGATACCAAACTCTTCCAGCAGGCCTTTTGGCTTTTGCGGACTTGGCTGAGGCTGACCACCCTTGCTAGGATTGGAACCGTAGCCGCCACCGCCTCCATAGGCTCCGCCAGATTGGGTAGGAGGAGTAGTTGGTTCCTGAGGCTGTTGAAAATTGCTGAGGCTATTGAAGAAGTCATCGATAGGATCTGTTCCGTGATTGTTGGCATTAGCAATTCCACCGAACAAGGAATGTTCAGGGTCTGTTTTCATGATTTGGTAGCAGTTTTGGCACAAATCCACCTGCTGTTTATGGCCATTTACGTTGGTATAAAGGTGAATCGTAGATTCATTGATTTTACAATTTTGACAAAGCATGCAGATACCTCTTTTCTTTTAGTGTGCAAGCTATTTATAGAAATAATTAAAGGTCAAAAATAGTCAAAGTTTTATAGTTTCATTATATCAGTATTCTCGAACTTTGCAAGAATTTACTACAAAATCTTCCCTTAGACCGAGCAGAATGAAAACAAATTCTTGAAAAATTACAAAAAATTGGCTTTTAGTGGTATTTCAGTCGCTATTTATGGTAAAATAAGAGGGAACTAAGTAAATAGGAGAAACAAAATGGAATCACATTTAGTTAGAATTATCAACCGCTTAGAAGCTATGGCTAAGGATGGCGGAAATTTGAAACGTAATTTTGAGCGTGAAGGAGTGGTTGTAGCAGAAGTAGCTTACAGTTACGACGAAGAAAACGGCTCTGTCTTCACCTTGCGTGACGTTGCAGCGCGTGAGACCTATACTTTCGACAGCATCGATTTGATTGCAATGGAAATTTATGAATTACTCTATTAAAAAGCACTTAGCTGCTTTTTATTTTTACCCTTTTTATCTTATTTTGAAAAAGATTTGGTAGGTCTGAAAATTTTACCGCTAGGTGCCAATGAAACCCCGCTTTATAACCTTGTATAAGAAAAAGTTATAGGCTGGGCACAGATTTTTTTGGTATAATGAAAAAGATAATGAAAAAGAAATGAGAATGACATGGCGCAGATTATTGATGGCAGAGGTTTGGCAGAGAAACTTCAGAAAAAATTAGCCGAAAAAACGGCTCGCCTCAAAGAAAAGACAGGTCAGGTACCGGGCTTGGTAGTGATTGTGGTAGGAAATAATCCAGCCAGTCAAATCTACGTGCGTAATAAAGAGCGCTCGGCCTTGGCCGCTGGCTTTCGGAGTAAGATAGAACGTCTGCCAGAAGAAACCAGCCAAGAAGAGCTCTTGAGCTTGATTGAAACTTATAATCAAAATCCTGATTGGCATGGGATTTTGGTCCAGCTGCCCTTGCCTGAGCATATTGATGATGAAGCTGTGCTGCTGGCTATTGATCCAGACAAGGATGTTGATGGCTTTCATCCGCTTAATATGGGCAAGCTATGGAGTGGCCATCCGGTTATGATTCCGGCTACTCCTGCAGGCATTATGGCAATGTTCCATGAATATGGTGTTGAACTGGAAGGCAAGCGAGCGGTCGTCATCGGGCGAAGTAATATTGTCGGTAAGCCCATGGCTCAGCTGCTTTTGGCTAAGAATGCGACAGTGACTCTGACGCATTCAAGGACCCACAATCTAGCTAAGACTGCTAAGCGGGCGGATATTTTGGTGGTGGCTATCGGTCGTGGACATTTTGTGACCAAGGACTTTGTCAAGGAAGGGGCTGTTGTCATTGATGTCGGTATGAATCGAGATGAAAATGGCAAGCTGATTGGGGACGTTAAATTTGATGAAGTGTCTGAACTTTCCAGTCTGATTACCCCTGTACCTGGAGGTGTTGGGCCTATGACCATTACCATGCTGATGGAGCAGACCTACCAAGCCTTTAAACGGAGTCTTGAATCATGAAATTTGTTTTTGATTTGGATGGGACCTTGTCCTTTGATTATATGACGATTGATGAGGAGATTAAGCAGGTTCTGCTAACGGCTCCTCAGTTTGGGCATGAAGTTTTGTTTGCTTCGGCGCGTTCCTATCGAGATTGTCTGGGACTATTGGGTCCGGAATTGAGCCAGCAGATCGTGATTGGCCTGAACGGCGGAGTAGCTTATCAGAAGGGACAGCTGATGTTTGAGCGCCAGCTGCATCAGTCAAGTTATCAAGCCATTTTAGATACTTGTTTGACCTATAATTTGCCTTTTTTCGTTGATAATACTTTTGATTACAGCGGCCAGATTTTAGAAAAAATCCCTTTTATTGCCAGTGTAGATCCTCTCAAGCGGGCAAGACGGCTGGAACTAACTGATCTCCAGCATCCTATTAAGCTTGTTATTTACATGGGGGATCATGAGCAACTCTTAGACGATTTACAGGCTCGTTTTGGAAACTTGCCTAATCTAAGTCTAGACTATCATGAACATGAGAAATGTTTTTATATCAATCCGGCTGAAACCAATAAAGCTTCAACTGTAAAGGAATTATGCGGTTCGGATTATGTGGCTTTTGGTAATGATCAAAATGATATCCAGCTCTTTAAGAACTCTCTCTACGCTGTGCAGGTTGGGGATTTCCCAGGCTTGAGCGATTATGCGGATGAGCAGGTCGCCTTTCAGGAAAATTTACCCAAGGCAGTCGCAGCAAGAATCTTACAAAAATTTGCAGATTTCCGAAGAAAATAACTTTCTTGCGATACGAGGCACCTGTTTAGGTGCCTTTTGGTGTATAATGAAGATAGGTTTGGTCATCTTAAGACAAGTACAGGATGAAGTTGGTCTAGGAGAATATCATGGTAAAAAATGCTGGAAATATTTTAAAAAAAGTCATTAGAGAACGCCCTTTGGATAGCCACAAGGGCGACTACGGCCGTCTCTTACTGATCGGGGGGACCTATCCTTATGGGGGCGCCATCATTATGGCAGCTTTAGCGGCAGTCAATAGTGGAGCAGGTCTGGTGACTGTTGCTACAGACAGAGAAAATATTGCCCCTCTGCACAGTCATTTACCGGAGGCCATGGCCTTTGACTTAGAAGAGCAAGACCGATTGACAGAGCAGCTGGCTAAATCAGATCTAGTCTTGATTGGTCCAGGCCTAGCAGAGAATCAACTAGGTCTAGATATCCTACAAAAGGTAATCCAGACTGTGGCAGAACAGCAGATACTCATCATGGATGGGGGCGCCATCTCACTCTTTAGTAAAGCAGCTTTGCCATTTCCAAAAGCCCAAACAGTTTTTACCCCTCACCAGAAGGAGTGGGAAGGCTTATCGGGTTTAAGTTTGTCAGATCAGACAGCGGCAGCCAATCAGGCAGCGGTCAATCAGCTGCCTATAGGCAGTGTTGTCGTGCAGAAAAAGCATGGGACGACCATCTATCAAAGTGGGCAAGAGCAGGTCTTTGAGCTGACAGTAGGCGGACCTTATCAGGCAACTGGCGGCATGGGGGATACGCTGGCCGGTATGATTGCTGCTTTTGCGGGTCAGTTTAAATCAAGCAGTCTCTTTGAGCGAGTGGCGGCTGCCACCCTTCTTCACTCCTTGATTGCAGATGAACTGAGTCAGGAAGCTTATGTCGTCCTGCCAACGGCAATCAGCAGGGTCATTCCAAGGTGGGTGAAGGAGATGAGTCGGTAGACTTTTTCTTGGGTTTTAAGTCAGCTGGGGTTCTTTTGTGGAAGCCCAGTTTTTTTCTTGCTTTTCAGGGGATTTTTAGACTTTGTAATCGGTTTTTTATGCAGTTTTTTGTTATAATAAAAGTTACGGAAAAACAAGAAAAGAAAGGAAAAGGGCATGCCAGAATATTTGTCGGTTTCGACCTTGACCAAGTATCTGAAGATGAAGTTTGAGCGGGATCCTTATTTGGAGCGGGTCTATCTGACTGGCCAGGTGTCCAATTTCCGCCGTCGCCCCAATCATCAGTATTTCTCATTAAAGGATGAGAAGGCTGTCATTCAGGTTACGATTTGGTCCGGTGTCTATCAAAAGCTGGGCTTTGAGCTTGAGGAAGGCATGAAAATCAATGTCATTGGCCGGGTACAGCTCTATGAGCCGAGCGGTTCCTATTCTATCATCATTGAAAAGGCAGAGCCAGATGGTATCGGTGCCTTGGCTATCCAGTTTGAACAGCTCAAGAAAAAACTGGGAGAAGAAGGGCTTTTTCAAGATAAATTCAAGCAGGCCTTGCCCCAATTTCCTAAGAAAATTGGTGTTGTAACCAGTCCCAGCGGAGCGGTCATTCGAGACATTATCACGACGGTCAGCCGTCGCTTTCCGGGAGTGGAGATTGTCCTTTATCCGACAAAAGTGCAGGGAGATGGGGCTGCAGCTCAGGTTGCTGCCTACATCAGACTGGCCAATGAGCGGTCGGATTTGGATGTACTGATTATTGGTCGAGGCGGTGGTTCTATCGAAGATCTCTGGGCTTTCAACGAAGAGGAAACAGTTCGGGCTATTTTTGAGTCTCGGATTCCTATTATTTCTAGTGTCGGCCATGAGACCGATACGACTTTGGCGGACTTTGTAGCAGATCGCAGAGCTGCGACTCCGACGGCTGCGGCTGAGCTAGCAACATCGGTCACCAAGCTAGACCTGCTGGGACATTTGCAGCAGCAGGAAAACCGCATGTCTCGAGCGATTTCCAATCGCCTGAGCTATTATCGAGAGCGATTGAATAAGCTAACCCAGTCTGTTATCTTCCGACAGCCAGAGCGGCTTTACGATGGCCATCTGCAGAAGTTGGATCAGCTCAACCTGCGACTAAAGCAAAAAATTCGCGAATATTATAGTGAAGAGCAACAGCGGGTCAAAATCTTGCAGCATCGTTTGGAAGCATTGAATCCACTCAGTCGCGTTCAGCGTTTTCAGGAGCAGACTGCCCAGTTGGAGCGTTTGCTGCGCAGCAATATGGCGGTCATTTATGATAACAAGGTGGCTCAAGTCAGGAGATTGTCCGAGGCCTTGCTTATGCTGGATACCAGTCGAATCGTGGCGCGTGGCTATGCTATTGTCCAAAAGAATCAAAAGGTTGTCGAGTCAAGTGCTGGCATTGAAGAAAAAGATGAGCTGACCCTGCTTATGCGGGATGGGCAGCTGGAAGTAGAGGTAAAACATGTCCAAAGAAAAGAAATTTGAAGAAAATTTAGCAGACTTGGAAGTCATTGTTCAAAAGCTGGAAAATGGTGACGTAGCGCTGGAAGAGGCAATTGCGGAATTTCAAAAGGGAATGAAGCTTTCAAAAGAACTTCAGGCTAGTCTGGACAAGGCTGAAAAGACCTTGGTTAAGGTCATGCAGGCAGACGGCACAGAAACGGAAATGGAATGACAAGAAACGAGAAACTGGAAAAAATTGGTCTGACGATTGAAGATTTTTATAGGTCTCAGCAAGTGTCTTCGGATTTATCAGAAGTTATTTTGTACTCGGTGAAGGCAGGCGGCAAGCGAATTCGTCCCCTATTGCTATTGGAGTTGATTCAAGCATTTGGCCTAGAGCTAGCTGAGGCTCACTATCAGGTCGCAGCGGCTCTTGAGATGATTCACACTGGCAGCCTTATTCATGATGATTTGCCAGCTATGGATGATGACGACTATCGTCGAGGCCGCTTGACTAGCCATAAGAAGTTTGGAGAGGATATGGCTATTTTGGCGGGTGATTCTCTCTTTTTGGACCCCTATGGACTATTGGCAAGGGCCGAGCTGCCCAGTCAGGTCAAGGTGGACTTGATTTCTGAATTGTCTCTGGCAGCAGGGAGCTTTGGTATGGTCGCAGGACAAGTTCTGGACATGCAAGGTGAAGGCCAAGCAATTAGTTTAGAAGATTTAAAAAACATCCATGCCAATAAGACTGGTAAGCTACTGACCTATCCTTTTGTCGCAGCTGGTTTGATTGTTCAGGCTCAGCAGTCTGTTCAAGACAAGCTTCGTAGGATTGGAGAGCTCTTGGGCTTGGCCTTTCAAGTGCGGGATGATATTTTGGATGTGACAGCTAGCTTTGAAGAGCTGGGTAAAACCCCGCAGAAAGATTTAGCTGCGGCCAAGTCGACTTATCCAGCCTTTCTGGGACTGGATGGAGCTAAGAACTTTTTCAATCAGACCCTTGATGAAGCTGTGCTTATTCTGTCAGACTTGGAAGAGAAGACAGAGTTTTCAGGCGAAGAAATTCAACAGATAATAGAAAGTTTGAGAATGAATGGCTAAGGAAAGAGTAGATGTGCTGGCCTACAGACAAGGGCTCTTTGAGACCAGAGAGCAGGCTAAGCGTGGTGTAATGGCTGGACTGGTTATTGCTGCGGCCAATGGCCAGCGCTTTGACAAGCCAGGTGAAAAGATTGACGCAGCCACAGAGCTGCGCCTAAAAGGTGAGAAACTCAGATATGTCAGCCGAGGCGGCCTCAAGCTAGAAAAGGCTTTGCAAGTGTTTGATATTTCGGTAGCGGACCGAGTGACCTTGGATATCGGAGCTTCAACCGGCGGTTTTACAGATGTCATGCTGCAATACGGAGCTAAGCTGGTCTATGCGGTAGATGTAGGAACCAATCAACTGGCTTGGAAGCTCAGACAGGATGAGCGGGTTGTCAGCATGGAGCAGTATAATTTTCGCTATGCCCAAAGGACTGACTTTGAGCAGGAGCCGAGCTTTGCCAGTATTGACGTCAGCTTTATATCGCTGAGTTTGATTTTGCCGGCTCTGCATGAGATTCTGGCTCGGGATGGCCAAGTGGTCGCCTTGATTAAGCCTCAGTTTGAAGCAGGCCGTGAGCAGATTGGAAAAAAAGGGATTGTCAAGGATAAAAAGGTCCATCTGGCAGTTCTGGAAAAGGTCACAGCATTTATGATGGAGGCTGGCTTTTCTGTTAGGGGACTGGATTTTTCGCCTATTCAGGGCGGTCAGGGCAATGTGGAATTTCTGGCCTATTTAGAAAAGAGTACAGAGCCGAAGCCTCTTAATTCAGCTATGATGACAGCTGTCGTAGAGGCAGCACACAAGGAATTTAAGGATGAATAAGAAGGATAGATTAGAAAAGATTAGACGCTTTGTCAGTGACTATGACATTGGCACACAGGAGGAAATCGTAGAACATCTTAGGGAGTCTGGGATTACAGCGACCCAGGCTACGGTCTCTAGAGATATCAAAGAGCTGGGCATTGTCAAGATACCGCTCAAGGACAACACTTATATCTACGAGCTACCTAAGACCATGACCAGCAGTCTGGGTTTGGCTGAAAATAACATATTGTCCTGTCAGGTTTTGGGAAATATGATCAATCTCAGTCTGGTACCGGGGAGCACAGCACTGGTCAAGCGCCATCTTAGAAATGAATTTGCTGAGGATATTTTCAGTATCTTGGCAGACAACGACAGTATTTTGATGGTTATGATGACAGAAGAAGCAGCTGCAAGAATTGCAACCATCATTCACCATTGGTAGGAAAGCCTATGTTATTAGAAATTTCGATTAAAAATTTTGCTATTATTGAGGAGATTTCCCTTAATTTTGAGCAAGGTATGACCGTGTTGACCGGGGAAACCGGAGCCGGCAAGTCTATTATTATTGACGCGATGAATATGATGTTGGGCAGCCGTGCTACGACGGATGTTATTCGTCATGGGGCACCCAAAGCTGAGATAGAGGGACTTTTTTCGCTGGAAAATAGCAGAGCTTTGCGAGAGATTTTTGAGGAGCAGGGCTGGGAGCTGACTGATGAGCTGATTATCCGTCGGGAAATTCTGCAAAATGGCCGCAGTGTCAGCCGTATCAATGGCCAGATGGTTAACCTGTCTGTTCTAAAGGCTGTCGGCCAGCACTTGGTGGATATCCATGGTCAGCATGATCAGGAAGAGCTGATGAGACCCCAGCTTCATATTGCCATGCTAGATGAGTTTGGCACAGCAGACTTTTTGCATCTCAAAGGCCGCTATCAGGAAACCTTTGACCGCTATCGAAGCCTGCGCAAGCAAGTCCTGACTTTGCAGAAAAATCAGCAGGAGCATAAGGCCAGAATTGAGATGCTGGAGTTTCAGATGGCGGAGATTGAGAGCGCAGCCCTCAAAAGTGGTGAAGATACTGCCCTACATCAGGAACGAGATCGTCTGCTCAACCACAAGCTTATTGCCGATACGCTGACGAACGCCTATACCATGCTAGATAATGAAGACTTTTCCAGTCTGACCAATGTCCGCTCAGCTATGAATGATCTTGAGTCTATTGAAGATTACGATCCAGCCTACAAGGAGCTTTCCGGCAGTTTGTCGGAGACTTATTATGTCTTGGAAGATGTCAGCAAGCGCCTAGAGGACATTTTAGATGGACTGGATTTTGACGGAGATCGGCTGCTGCAGGTGGAGAGTCGCTTAGACTTGATTAACAGCATCACACGTAAATACGGCGGCCAAGTAGATGATGTGCTAGATTACTTTGCTCAGATTTCTAAAGAATACAGCCTTTTAACTGGAAGTAACTTGTCCTCAGAGGATATGGACCGAGAGCTGAAGGCCTTGGAGAGAGAGCTGGTAGAGCTGGCCCAGGAGCTGAGTCAGGCTCGTCATGGCCTAGCAGCCCAGCTGGAAGCAGAAATCAAGCAAGAGCTGCAGGACCTATACATGGAAAAGGCGCGCTTTAAAGTGCAGTTCAGTAAGGGCAAGTTCAACCGTGAAGGCAATGAACAAGTAGAGTTTTACATCTCAGCCAATCCGGGCGAGGATTTTAAACCTTTGGTGAAGGTTGCCTCTGGAGGTGAGCTCTCCCGTCTTATGTTGGCTATCAAGTCTGCTTTTTCTCGTAAGGAAGGTAAGACCAGCATTGTCTTTGACGAAGTGGATACGGGAGTTTCTGGCCGAGTGGCCCAAGCTATTGCTCAGAAGATTCACAAGATTGGCTCCAACGGCCAAGTCTTGGCTATTTCCCATCTGCCGCAGGTCATTGCGATTGCCGATTATCAGTTCTTTATTGAGAAGATTTCGGATAAGAATTCAACTGTCTCAACGGTTCGCCTGCTAACAGCTGACGAGCGTGTTCAGGAAGTCGCTAAGATGCTGGCTGGCGAAGATGTGACAGAGGCTGCTTTGACTCAAGCCAGAGAATTATTAAAAAAATAAACAAGCGAGGCTGAGACACTAGTGTTTCGGTCTCCTTTAGGAGGTGGCGCATATGACAGAATATTTTACAATCGGTGATGTCCATGGTAAGGCTAGTATGCTAGATGAGCTGCTCCAGCACTGGGACGGTCGCAGCCAACTAGTCTTTCTAGGCGACTTGATCGATCGAGGCGAGGACAGCCGAGCAGTTTTGGAGCGGGTCAAGAATTTAGTAGATCAGAAAGGAGCTGTTTGTCTTTCTGGCAATCATGAGTATATGTTTCTGACCTGGCTGGACAATCCTGAAAAGTCTTATGACCACTACCGGCGTAATGGCGGAGATACGACGATTAATTCGCTTTTAGGTCGACCTCTCAATGCTCCTGTAGATGGAGTAGCAGACGCGGAACGTGTCAAGACGGAGGCGGCCAATTTAGTAGATTTTATTCGCCAGATGCCTTTCCTATTGGAGACGGAACAGTACATTTTTGTTCATGCTGGTCTAGATTTGGAGCTGAAAGACTGGCGAGAAACCAGTGATTATCAAAAGGTTTGGATTCGTGCTCCTTTTCACGAAGGCAGCAATCAGATTGGCAAAACGATTGTCTTTGGCCATACACCGACATTTTACCTCTTGCATGAAGCGCCAGGTACTAAGCAACTATGGATGACTGAGGATGGCAAGATTGGAATGGATGGCGGAGCTGTCTATGGAGGAGTCCTCCACGGAGTTGTCTTTGGTCATAATGGCATCATAGAGCGGTATGCCATAAAAAATGTTGGTTTGGTAGCCGAAGACTGAAAAAGATTGGATTTTCCCAATCTTTTTTTGCTGAGACTCTCTTTTAAGATCAGCATTTTCCTAAAATTTTCCCCAATTAAAGCTAAAAAAGCTGCATGTAAACACTTTTTCATCTAATTTTAAAGAAGCGCAAAAAGATTAAAAAACTAAAACAAGCAGATTAAATTTAGGAAACGCTTGGCCTGAGCTGTGATTTTAGAGAATATTCCCCCACAAAACCATAAAAATTTGGTATAATGTAGTGTAATAACAAGTTAAAATTTAGATACAGAGTAGGAAATCTATGACAAAAATAAAAATCGTAACTGACTCATCCGTAACCATTGAACCGGAGGTTGCTAAGGAATTAGACATTACCATTGTGTCTCTCTCTGTTATGGTGGACGGGGTGGTCTATTCGGATGCGGACCTAGCGGAAGGTGAATTTCTTCGTCTTATGCAGTCTAGTCGCAATCTTCCTAAAACCAGCCAGCCGCCTGTCGGAGTCTTTGCTGATGTTTTTGAGCAATTGGCAGAAGATGGAGCACAGATTATCTCCATTCACATGTCTCACGCCTTGTCAGGGACTGTCGAAGCAGCCCGTCAGGGAGCGACTTTGGCTAATGCTGATGTGACGGTTGTTGACAGTTCTTTCACTGATCAGGCTATGAAGTTCCAGGTCACTGAAGCAGCTAAACTGGCCAAAGAAGGAGCTAGCCTAGAGGAGATTCTAGCTAAAATTGAAGAATTAAAGGAAAAGACAGAACTCTATATCGGTCTCTCTACCTTAGAAAATCTGGTTAAAGGAGGCCGCATTGGTCGAGTTTCTGGTCTGATTAGCTCCTTGCTGAATATCCGGGTCATCATGCAAATGAAGGACCATCAGCTGGAGCCCATTGTCAAGGGGAGGGGAGCTAAGACCTTTAAGAAATGGCTGGATGATTTGACAGCAAGTCTACAAAACAAGCAAGTGGCTGAGATTGGAATTTCCTATGCTGGCGGTCCAGAATTGGCCCAGGAAATGAAGGAAAGTTTACAGCCGTATGTCAAGAAACCTATTTCAGTGCTGGAAACGGGATCTATTATTCAGACGCATACTGGGGAAAATGCTTGGGCTGTGCTGATTCGTTACGAATAAAACCATAATAATTTAGAAAATAGCGGCTTAGTACTTGACCTGAATGCTTTTTTTAGATATGATAATATTTGTTAGGGTTATCAACCCAGAAAAAATTTGGAGGATTTGTTAAATGGCTAACAAACAAGATTTGATCGCAAAAGTAGCAGAAGCTACAGAATTGACTAAAAAAGATTCAGCAGCAGCAGTTGATGCTGTATTCGCAGCTGTAACTGAGTACCTTTCAAAAGGTGAAAAAGTTCAACTTATCGGTTTTGGTAACTTTGAAGTTCGTGAGCGTGCAGCACGTAAAGGTCGCAACCCACAAACTGGTAAAGAAATCAAAATCGCAGCTTCTAAAGTACCAGCTTTCAAAGCAGGTAAAGCTCTTAAAGACGCTGTAAAATAATTTTGGTTAATAAAGCCTGTCATACTGCTATTTAGCTTGTATGATAGGCTATTTTTTATTTGTAATAAACATAAATGGGTAAATTTTTTGAGAAATATACTGAGAATATATGATTAATTACAAGTGTATATATATTTAAAAAAGATAGTTGTAAGAAAGCAGAATGGGAACTGATGTAATAGTGTTTAGGGTGGAATAATTGTTGTGAACTAGTTAGATAAATTCAATTAGAAAAATCCAGTGTATTCAATTCTCTAAACTATTAATCATAAGATGAGAAATCATTTAAAGTATAAAAGTACGAACTTTTTTATTTACAATTATTCTTAATAGCCAAGTAGGCTGAGTCATGGTATAATGGTAATGATTTAGATAAGAAGATAATAATGGAGTACAAAATGAGTCAAGAGCATCAGCATGATTTTGAACAAGTCATAGGTCATCTTCGCTCTAAAGGAGTGAGAATTACCGAAACTAGAAAGGCAATCGTTACTTATATTATAGAAAGTCATGATCATCCAAGTGCTGAAATGATTTATCATGATTTGCTGCCAAATTTTCCAAATATGAGTCTGGCAACCGTCTATAATAATCTTAAAGTGTTGATTGATGAAGGATTTGTAACAGAGATTAAGGTTCGAAATGATACGACGACATATTTTGACTTTATGGGACATCAGCATCTTAATGTTATTTGTGAAAAATGTGGTCTTATTGCTGATTTGGAATTGGAGCTTCCAGATGTGAAGCATGAGGCAGAAGCCCAGACTGGTTATCACATTACTCAGAGTCAGACAACTGTTTATGGTATTTGTCCCAAGTGTCAAAGTTTGATAATTTAAGAAATAGCAAAAAGGATTGAAATTAGTAATTTTAATCTTTTTTTATCGAAAGAAAGATTATATATTTGTCTCTTTTTGAAAGTTGCTTTGGTATAAGAACCACTTGTCTGGTGATTTATACCACTTACGGAAAAACTCTTGTTTTTGTCTCAGAATCCTCTATAATAAATGGCAAATAGAAAAAGGAGACAGAAGATATGACAGATACAAAAATACAAGAGAAGTTGAAGCCAGGTTTGAAGTTAGCGGATTTTCAAAAAGATGGAGACATCTATCTGGCGCTGAATCAGGACTATGTCTCAGGGGACAATGCCAAATACATGACCATGTACAATCGTTTTGCTCGCTGGTATGATATGAGTGAGAAATGGCTGGGGGGCCTTCTCTATGGCAAGACAGTCGACAAGTTGAGAAGGGATCTGATGGCAGAAATAGAATGGAAGGATCATTTGTCAGTTCTTTATGTCTCTATCGGGACTGGCCACGACCTGCGCTACATTCCTGAGAATATTGACCTGAAAAGCCTAGACTTTGTCGGGGCGGATATTTCCATAGGCATGCTGAAAAAATGCCAGAAATCCTGCGCCAAGAAGACCAATCTGCGGCTCTTTCATGCTTGTGCGGAGGACCTTCCCTTTGCGGATAATAGCTTTGACATCGTCTACCATATCGGCGGGATTAATTTCTTTAGCGATAAGGCCAAGGCTATGCAGGAAATGCTGCGGGTTGCTAAGCCAGGGACTAAGATTATGATTTCAGACGAGACAGCAGACTATGTGGACCAGCAATATAAGAAGAACCACTTCAGCAAGGACTATTTTAAGGACGCTACGGTTGATTTGGGAGAAATTGAGGCCGCTATACCGGCAGGGGTCAAGGAGAAGGAGTTGAAACTCCTCTGGGATGAGAAATTTTATGTCCTGACGTTTAGGAAATAAATTATAAGAACCGGACTTTGTTTCCGGTTTTTCTGCGTTATTGGGTACATTGCTTATCAGACACGATTGACCTTAGCATATTGGTCTGATTTGCGAATGAACCATGCAAATCGTCCACCTTTTCTAAATGACAAAAGGATAAACAAATGTTAAAAAAATCTCCTTTTGTATATAGCCATTTTTCTTATAGTATGATAAAATGTAGATGTAATGTATCTATAAATGTTCGCTTTTTAGAAAGTGGGCACTGACAAGATGGGGACGCTCAGTTAGTATACAATTACATTGTACATTTAAAACTGAATATTGTGAGAAAGGAAGATTAAATGAACAAAAGAATTAGAACTTGGCTTCATGTTATCATTCTTTGTTTGGGAGTGATTTTGCCATCATTAGCCCCTCTTGCTGAAGTGCAAGCGGCCGAATTTAATGATGTCATTACTGAGATGAGTCTCAAAAATTCTTCTGGAGGAGACTTAACACAAGGGATTGATATTTGGCAAGATTTCCGCGTTTACGCAAAGTTTGTATTGCCTGATAACCAAGTACATCAAGGAGATACGACGACGATCACCTTGCCGCCAGAGTATGCTTTTGCGAACTCTTCAGCCATTGAGCTTAAGGACGAGTCAGGTAATCTTGTTGCAAATGGATTTTTGGATTCTGCAAACAAAACGATTACCTTAACATATACAAATTATGTTGAGCAAAAATCTGGTGTTCGTGGAGAATTTTTCTTCTATGCTCGAGTTGACCATGATGTAGTGAGTCAAGAAGGTGACTTGAATGCTGGATTTACAATAGGAACACGGACCTTAGTTCCAGGAACTGTTCATTATAATGGACCTCCTAAACAGTATGACTCTAAGATTGAAAAGAGTTCCTTCCAGTATAAGGATGACGAGAAAAATGTTATTCGTTACAATATTACTGTAAACCGTAATATGGCCAGCTATAGTGATGTAACCATCAAGGATGCGTTCTCATCTCCAAATTTCACCTTCTTACCAGATACTTTTCGTATTTATAAAGTAGATTGGCGTTGGAATAACGGAGATTGGAAATGGTCTAATGCTCAGGATATGACAGAAACATTTAAGAAACAAATGACTGTAAATCCTGGCGGAGATGGATTCACCCTTCCTCTAGGAGACACTAATGGCTTTGGTTATATGATAGAATATAGAGCTAAAGCAAATTATGATTTAGTTGATGGTGAAAAAATTACGAACGTAGCCAAGATGAATTATAATGGTGGTCTTACTGAACAATCAACTAGCACTCGTACCTATCAGATTGCTGGTGGTGTAGCCGAAGGATATGTATTCTCTATTAAGATCCATAAGGTAAATGAGGCGGGTGAAAATCTTCAAGGTGCTGAATTTGAAGTGGTTCGTGACAGTACTGGGGCAGTAGTTGGAAAGTTGACAACGGATGCTGATGGTAATGCGAGCGTAGGAGAGTTGTTGAGAGACAACTATACTATTCGGGAAGTAAAAGCGCCAGAAGGATATGACAAATCAACTGAGGAAATCAAGATTGGTTCACAAGATTTCGGAACTGATAAATCGGTATCTCGTGATATTGTCAACAAGAAGACACCAACTGAAAAAGCGATTACTTTCAGTAAAGTTAACCTTGGTGGAGAAGAAATCGCAGGAGCGCAGATCAAGATCTTCAAAGGCGACAAGGCAGAAGGTCAAGCTGTAGAAAGCTGGACATCCGAAGCTGGTAAGTCTAAAGAATTGAACTTGGCACCAGGTACATACACCTTCCATGAGGAAGCAGCTCCAACTGGTTACCTCAAAGTGACCGACATCACTTTCCAAGTCAAGCATGACGGCACAGTGGAAGTGACCAATGTTGGTACTAAGGATGCTAAAGGCGAGGACAATACAGTCGTAACCGATGGTTCAACAATCAAAGTCACTGATAAAGATGACGATAGTCCACGTAAGATTACCTTCAGTAAGGTCAACCTTGGCGGTACTGAAATTGCCGGTGCTGAGATCAAGA
>NZ_LSJN01000081.1:0-74478 GCF_001557225.1 Streptococcus sp. CCH8-C6 | reverse complement strand
CTGAGTAGTGGTCGCTGTTGGGATATTTTTTATAGATATTTTTCAGATTTAATTCTACCATTCTTCTTCTCTTTTCTTATCTCTATTCAAAAGTGATAGCTTGGCCATTTTCACTAGCGCTATATGTCAATTCTTTGAGGTTGATAACTACTTGAGCAGTGACTGACTTATCTGCATTGCTACGGACAATACGGAGGCTATTTTCATCTAATAGATTCACTTCAATAGTGCCATCTAGGTCAAAGGCAGCAGACTGGTTGCGGTAACTGAAAAGCTTGAGCAAGGCTTGCACAACTGGACGCTTGACTTCTTCAGCAATCTCCTCATTACTGTAATAATGACGGTTGATATTGCGGCCTTCCTTAGTGTTTTCTAGCAGTTCAAGGTCATTTTTCCCAGCTAAGAAACCAACATAATAGACCTGTGGAATCCCTGGAGCAAAAGCCTGAATCAGACGGCTAATGAAGTACTTCTTGTCGTCATCGCCCAAGGCTGAGTAGTAAGTCGAGTTAATCTGGTAAATGTCCAGATTATTGTACTCAGCTGAGGAATACTTACGCTTGACATTGGCCCCGACCTTATATAGTTCATTGGTCGCAAAGTCAATTTCTTCATCAGTCAGAATATCCTTAACATCAACAACCCCAATACCATCGTGGGTGTCCAGTGTTGTGAATTGCTTCATAGGACTCATTTCAAGCCACTTGACTAGACGCTCTGCTTTACCACTGTATAGAGAATAAAGAGTTACCATCGGTAGCGCAAAATCATAGACAAAGTAGCCATGCTCTGCAATCTTGAACTGGATAGAATAATGCTCATGAATTTCTGGTAAAATATCCGTCCCAAACTCAGCCGCTTGCTGCTGGACTTTTTCTAATAAATCCCAGATTTCTGGCTCAACAAAGAAATCATTGGTATCTAACTTTTTGACTGCATAGGCAAATGCATCTAAACGAATCAGATCACAGCCATGCTCTGACAGTTGACGCAATGTTTTCTTGATGAAATCATTAGTTACCTGACTGCGAACATCTAGATCAATCTGCTCTTCACCAAAGGTGTTCCACAGATACTCAGTGCTTCCATCTGCAAAGACGATTTCCTGCTTAGGTGCCCGATCCTTACGCTTATAAATCAAATCAACATCAGCTTGCGTCGGACGATTTTCTGGCCAAAACTTATCCCAGCTGAGAAAGAGGTCACGATACTCACTCTGATCCTTCTTTTCCTGAAAATCCTTATAATACTTGGACTTGCAGAGAAGGTTGCCGAAAGTCTCCTAAACCATGCTGACCCAAAACCTGCCGCTGGGTATCTAAGCTAAAACTTCGCTCATTCGACTTCGGATTACCAGAAAATGCATGATCTCGCTCAAATACTGTATTGGAAAAATGATAGGATTCGATTTTTCTGCCTAAGTGTTTAAGCAAAAGGTAGCCATCCCTTTCCTCAATGATAAGACTGGAATTTTTTGTATTGATGTAGAATAGATGTTTGTCTATTTTGATAGCCATTTCTGAACCTCCATATTTACTAATATTTTACCATATGAAATCGCTTCCTAAAATAGAATTATGTTAGGGAAATATGGTAAAATGTTAGGTAGGAGGCAAAATATGCTTGTTTTTTCAGAATACCAAACAGGAACCATTGATCTCTCACTTAGCTTCTACGGTTATGAAGAGTGCACACCTAGCTACTCTTTTGGACCTGCTATTAGAGATACCTACGTCCTTCACTACATTACCAAAGGGAAAGGTCAATTTCATTACAAAGGAAAAATTGTCGATTTAAGAGCTGGAGATCTCTTTCTGCTCAAGCCAAATGAACTTACCTTTTATCAGGCTGACAAAGAAGAACCTTGGTCTTACTACTGGCTGGGAGTGACTGGCGGTAGGGTTTATGACTACTTCAATCACTCTCAGATTGCCGAAGACTGCTACCTACTTGCTAACCAGGAACGAAAAACAGATAGGATTGGGAAAATTGTTGAGAACTTGGTTTACTTCGCCGAGCAGACCAAATCTAACCAACTAGCTCAACTCCACATTATGGGCCAACTTTATGAACTCATCTTTCACTTGGGCAGCGTTGCCTATAAGCCCCAAGCAAATACCCTATCTGCAAGCCAGCAACTCTATCTAGCCTGCAAGCAGATAATTGACACTCAATATCCCAATCCTAACCTCAGCATTCAAGATATGGCAATTAAGTTGTCCGTTCATCGTAGCTATCTAACAACCATTTTCAAGGAGGAGCACCAAAGCTCACCTAAAGAATATCTGGAATATGTCCGAATGCATCGAGCTAAACAACTCCTCAAAAACACCCGTGAACCTATCCAATTTATCGCCTATTCTGTCGGTTTCTCAGATCCCCTTTACTTTTCAAAGGCTTTTAAAAAATATTTTGGCTTTTCACCCAGTTCATTTCGAGAACAAAGTTAAGTTTTACTAAACATATCTTTGTTATTTACTAATTTTTGAGTTATAATTTATGTAGACAGTAAATTAAAAAGGATCAAATCAAATGGCTACTATCAAAGATATCGCCCAAACTGCTGGTGTTTCTCCCGCAACTGTTTCTCGGGTTTTGAACTATGACAAGTCCATGTCTGTCAGCGATGAGACACGCAAAAAAATTTTCGATATCGCTGAACAGCTCAACTACAAAAAAAGCAACAGGCAGAAAAAGACTGCATCTCAAACCCATCGCATCGCTATCGTTGAATGGTACACAGAGCTGGAAGAGCTGGATGATCTTTACTACTACTCCATCCGCTTAGGCATTGAAAAGAAAGCCCAGGAACTGGGCTATGATATCGTACGGATTTTCAACAACGACTCTCTAAGCCAGCTAGAGCAGATTGACGGCATCATTGCCATCGGAAAATTTAGCAGCAAGCAAGTCAAGGAGCTGGAGCAATACAGTCCTGCCTTGGTTTTCGTGGATAGCGATACGCTCGACCAAGGCCACAGCTGTGTGACAACGGACTTTGAGCATGCCGTTACTCATGTTCTCCACCATTTTCTTCAGCAAGGCATTCGAGAAATCGGTATGATTGCTGGACGTGAAGAGACCGCAGACGGAACGACAAATCTTGACGATCCGCGCTTGGCCTGCTTCTGCCGTTACCTTAGTGACAAAGGTCTTTATCAGCCGACTTATGTCAAGACAGGCAAGTTCTCCTCAGAGTCGGGCTACCAGCTGATGAAAGACATGATTGACGAACAAAAAGAACAGATGCCCAAAGCATTCTTCATAGCCAGCGATGCTCTGGCAGTCGGTGCCCTTCGTGCTCTTCAGGAAGCGGGAATTGTTGTTCCTCAAGATGTCCAGATTATTTCCTTTAATGATACATCTATTGCCAAATACGTTTATCCGCCTCTCAGCACTGTGACAGTCTTTACAGAGGAAATGGGCAAGCAAGCTCTGCAGATGCTGGACCAGATGATAAAAACTGACGAAAGCCCCATCCCTTACATGATTAAGCTCTCTACCAAGCTGACACTAAGAGAAAGCAGCCATTAAGCTAGAAAGAACGCCTATGAAAACCTACGAAAAAATCTTTGACATTCTCAGCCAGGCTGACGACTATGTCAACGGTGAAAAAATAGCCCAAGAATTGGGTATTTCACGAACTTCCATTTGGAAAGCCATTCAAAAACTGGAGAAAGAAGGCATCCAAATCGAATCCGTCAAGAACCGGGGCTATCGATTGACAACTGGTGACTTGCTGATTCCTGATTGGATTGAGGCAAACTCACCTGTTCAGGTCTCCTTTAATCCTGACTGCCAGTCCACTCAGATGGACGCCAAGGCTGGCATGGAGGCCGGACGCCCTGCCGACACTCTCTATCTGGCCGCTGCCCAATCTGCTGGCCGTGGCCGTTTCGGTCGTGCCTTCTTCTGCCCCAGCCAGGGCGGCTTTTACATGTCTCTCCACCTCAAGCCCAACCTCCCCTTCGACCAGCTCCCCTCCTATACTATCTTGACCGCAGGAGCTATTTACAAGGCAGTGAAAAATCTAACTCTTATGGAAGTTGATATCAAGTGGGTCAATGACATTTACTATCGAAACAAGAAAATTTCCGGCATCCTGACCGAGGCCACAACTTCTATCGAGACAGGTCTCGTCACCGATGTCATCATCGGTGTTGGCTTTAATTTTTTCATTAAAGACTTTCCAGCTGAGATTAAAGAAAAAGCTGGCTCCCTCTTTGAAGAGAAACCAGCCATTAGTCGCAATGAGCTTATTGCCGAGATTTGGAAATGCTTCTACGTAAGTGACCCAGAAGAACTCATCTATCTCTACAAGCAGCGCTCCTTGGTGCTAGGACGACAAGTGACCTTTAGCCAAAAAGGCGTGGACTACCAAGGTTTGGCCAAAGACATCTCAGACAGCGGGCAACTTTTAGTCCAGCTGACAGATGGTCAGGAAATCTGGCTCAATAGCGGCGAAGTCTCGTTGACCAGTTGGTAATCAAAAATTTCATTTCAAAAGGACTGAGTCTCATAGCTCAGTCCTGTTTTCATTATTTCGGTCCTAAATGTTTATCGATTTCATCCACAATCCGCCCCATGACATAGGAAATCTGCAGATTGCGCAGCACTAAAACTGCCCAGAAAGCAGCCATAAAATAGCGCCCTGCCATGATGGATTCATTGAAAAAATAGGTTTCTAAGGCTGTGAAAACAGCCATCACAATAAATTGTCGTCTGTTCATAGATTTATTATAACACGAAAGCCTAGAAAAATCTTTTTTTAATCCTCTTGAATGGTAATTTTTTCTGCTAAAAAGTCAAATCCCTCTGGAATCAAGCTTTCCTCTTCCTTCTCTTCAACCTCTGCCTTGCCATTGCGGCTGCGAGCCGAAAAATCCGCCCGAATCTTGGTCCACTCTTCCAAGGAAATAGCCAAAATCTCTGGTGAAAATCCTGCCGCATTGCTGAGGATATTGCTAAACATGGTATTGAGATTATCCCGCTTCATGGTCTGCTCAGCGTTGAAATTAGACTCAAAAGCTAAGATAGCATGGCTTTCATTGGCTGCCACCGGCTGCGATCCTGCCAGCAAAGCCTTATCAGCTCCAGCCAGACTTTCGATAATCTCACCCCAAGCATTCTGCAGCTTGGTCAGGTTGCTGCGAGCCAGACTAGGATTCTCAACAGCCTCTTCTAAGATGGCATTGACCTTATTGCGGTCTGCTCGGTAGCCCTTAGACTTCTGCGGTCGAATATCCGAAGTTTTGACAGCTGCTGCAGGTTTCCCATTGCCATTAGCCAGCTGCTGTTTAAGACTATCTATCTCTTGTCTCAGACCCTTGATCTCATCAGCTAGATTATCCGGAATCACTGCCGCTACTGGAAGACTACTAGTCTCTGCCAGTCGAATGGTCATCATTTCTGTATAAATCTTAGGCTGCAGGCTATTCTTGATATCTGCCAAACTCTTGGTCGCCATATCTATCATGGCAAAGAGAGTGTCCTGCGGTGTCTTGAGGTTTTCCAGAAAGAGCTCACTAGCATGATGGTTCTCCCCGCCAGTTTTGACAATAATCAAGTCACGCAGATATTGCAGGAGGTCTGTCACAAAACGAGCCATGTTTTTACCGCTATCAAAAATCAAATTGAGATTATCCAAGGCTGCTACTGCATCATGAGCAATCAAGGCTGCTACATAGCCATCCAAGGCTCCCAAGCTGATAGAGCCAGTTATTTCTTCAGCTATGTCTGTAGTCAAACGATTTTCCTGAGTTAAGCTAAGAGCCTGGTCAAGTATAGATAGGGCATCCCGCATACCGCCCTCAGCTCGACGGGCAATAATCTGCACACCTTCTTGCTCAAAATCAATTCCTTCCTGCTCCAAAATCCACTCGATATGACCAATAATGTCCTGCGTCCTGATAGACTTAAACTCAAAACGTTGGACACGGGAAAGAATGGTCGCTGGAATCTTATGCAACTCTGTCGTCGCTAGGATAAAGACCACATTTTCCGTTGGCTCTTCCAAGGTCTTGAGCAAGGCGTTAAAAGCTCCAGTCGAGAGCATATGCACCTCGTCAATGATATAGACCTTGTGCTTGGCCAGACTAGGCGCATAGGTAGACTTGTCCCTAATGTCACGAATTTCGTCTACTCCATTATTAGAAGCCGCGTCAATTTCGATGACGTCTTCAAGGCTTCCCTCCGTGATAGCCTGACAGATATAGCAGACATTACAGGGCTCACCGTCCTTTTGATTCGGACAATTCATAGCCTTGGCAAAAATCTTGGCAACGCTGGTCTTCCCTGTTCCACGAGGACCAGAAAAGAGATAAGCATGACTGATTTTCCCTTGCTCCACAGCCTGCCGCAGGGTGGTGGCCACTACTTGCTGACCCACTAGCTGTCCAAAGGTCTGACTGCGGTATTTCCGATATAAAGCTTGATACATTAGGCTTTTTCTCCAAACATTTCAAAATTCCAAGTCGTTTTTTCAAGCAAAATCTGAACAAACTTTTCCAGATATTCCTGATCTACCTTATCATAATCACCCGTCAAGGATGAGTCCAAATCCAGCACTCCAAGAAGTCGGCCGTCTTTTACCATGGGCACCACAATTTCACTCTTAGCACGGCTATCGCAAGAGATATAGTTGGCATGCTGGGTCACATCATCTACGATAATCGTCTCTTTTTTTTCAGCAGATTCCCCACAGACACCCTTACCTAAGGTAATATGGACACAGGAAACACCGCCCTGAAAAGGCCCCAGAATCAGCTCTTTCCCATCAAAAAGATAGAAACCAGTAAAAACAGAATTAGGCAGGGCTTGATTGAGCAGGGCGCTAGCGTTCGACAAATTTGCCAAAGCATTGGTCTCACCCTCTAACAAGACTTCCAGCTGAGCCAGTAAAAGTTGATAACTTGAAATTTTTTCTTTTGTATTCATAGAGTCTATTATATCAAAAAGCCGGTCTTTCAACCAAGCTTTTCTTTAATTTTGTTATTCAAAAATTCATCAATCAGTCTATTTACAATATCGGGTTGGTCGGTATTAGAATTGTGCCCCGCCTTATCAATCCATTGAACAGACTTCCCAGTATTTCTTTCATAGGCCTTCAAATATCGTATACAAGACCCTGCACGATCTTCTTTTCCACATATAACCAATTGTGGACATTTTACTTCATAGGAAAGTTTCTTCTCCACTGCTTCTGAAAATATCTTATATCCGTATCCCGCAAGACGAGCATACCTTTCTTGATCGCCATCATAAATCATCATCATATCATACATCAGTTTTCTTCCATAGTCTGTTGTTGATACGCTTTTAGGGCCTGATTTCAAAAGAAATTTCCATGGATAGATTCTATAAATTGCCTCCATATTTTTTAAGAGCCACAATTCCATAGCTGTATAATACTTCCTTTGAAGGGATGGTGAATCAATCGTAACAAGACCTTTTAATTTCTCAGGAAAAAGTTGAGCATAAACCTGTCCTACATATCCTCCCATTGACTGACCAATTACTATTGGATTTTTTATTCTCTCTTTGACAAATATTCCATCCAGCCAACTTGCTAAATCAAATAAAGTAAAATCGAGACGAAATGGATAAGATGAAGCGTGTCCAGGTGCGTCCCAAACCAAGACTCTATATGTATCTTTAAAATATTCTATTTGTTTTTCAAATAACCTATGATCAGCAGTTAGCCCTGGTAAAAAGATAAGAGCACTTTGGGATGATTCAACAGCATCATTTGTCCAATAATGAATTATTCCACTTGGTGTTTCATATATTTTTTCAATCAAAGTTCAATCCCCGCATTCTAATTTGTTTAATCTAGTTTATCGCAATTTCACTCATTCCTTTTATTATAGTTTCTCAAGTAGGTTCACTAGAACATATATTCTGATTACTTATCCTCCAAAACCTTCACTTCTTCACCTTCCACAAGCACAGCTTGGCGATTATTGAGGGGAAGCAGATTCAGCTGGTCGCTGTATGTATCCAGAGTGGCCTGGGCACTTTCAACAAAGGGTTCTTCGCCAACATGAGGAAGAACATAAAAATCCACCTCGCTTAGTGCCTCTGTATCGTGCAGTTCTGTTGCAACTCCTTTATCGTCCATGAGCTTATTGTAGTCAATGTCCTTGGCTGTGATGATGGCACCAGCTGATTCGCCCACATAAACCATACCATCCACAATCTGCTCTCTTATCAAGGACAGAAGCTGCTTTTTCTTTAATTCTTGCAGAAGATAAAAAGTATTGCCACCAGAGACATAGAGTAGTTTACTTTGGAAAATCTTTGCTTGAGCTGTTTCTCTATCACAAGCTGAAATATCTAAAATTTCTACTTGAAATCCCAAATCTGCAAAGGTCTGCAGGGCTTCGTCAATATAACCCCTGTACTCTTCTACATTTCCAGCCGTCGGGATAAAAAGCACATGTTTGCCCAATTGCTTTTCGGACGCATATTGTCTGAACAAGTCCTTGACTCCTGCAAAATATGAACATAAAAATAATTGTTTCATAGGATACCTCCTTATTTTTTCATGATTTTATAAAGAATCCATTGGTCCTTTCTTTGACTATCGATGAGATGTAAATCCAAGTCTGTCAAATAGTTTTCCAGTTTTTCTTGCTTTGTAAAGTCTGGTAGGTAATAAGCTAATTTGCTCCATTCACATGCCAGTAAGATGATTCCATCTGGCTTAAGAATCCGCTTAAGTTCTAGGAACGCCCGAGTTAAATCCGACCAATGAAAATGAGTCTGAAAGGCTGTAATCAAATTCTTTGATTGGTATATTAGGTAAAGAAATGCCAGAATAATCAGAAGGCCAATCATTGCTAGATAAATCATCTGTCTTCCCCCTCATATCTTCCGCCATAAAGCTTTTTAGCTTTCTCTGTATAGTTCTTAATAAACTCCGTTTTCGCCTCTGTATAGGCATCACGGTTGTGCTCATATTGCTTCCACAAGGACAGCTTAAGCCTCTCATAGTCTTTAGCTACAGCAGGGTGCTCCTGTAAATAGTCTCTAAAGTAAAGTTCATCATGATCACCCTCATAGCGCAGATGAAGATGGAAAACCCGCTCCGCAAAACCACTCGGTGTGTAGCCTTTATTGAATGACATCCGCCCTTGGCTTTCTGACATGAGCAGATAACCATTTTGCAGCAGCAAGTCTCTCCTTACCGCCATATCTGTTTCTTTGGGAATTTCCAGCACGATATCCACTATTGGCTTAGCCCAGATGGTCTTTACCGATGTCGAACCGATATGACTAATCCGAACCAGCTGATTTGCAGGCAAAAAACTCAAGAGCTGAAGCCGCTCCTCATCATACCAGTCTTTCCACTCAGCCTGATGCTCTCTTAAAAAAATCGGAAAAAGCTGCCACAACTCCTCGAGTGACATTTCCTCTAAAGATGGAATCATAAGCACCTCCTTAGATAATTTATATATATTATACCAAAAACAAGTTTATGATTGTTTTAAAATATTTTAGAAATCTTTCTGTAACACAAACGTAACTTTTTCTTGAAAAACTATTTAATTTATAGTAGAATGAAATCGGATACATATCCAGGGAGAAATATTATGAACAAATTTAGGACTAAAAAAAAGTATTTTATAATTCTGTGCCTTCTTTTTATTATTTCGCAAATATTTGCAACACCAACAATAATTGCAAATCAGAATAAATCAGAACCTATTCAAACGCTTCATGAATCTGATGAAAATGAAATTGGCACTCTATTTTTTACTGGCTCCTATCAACTTAGACTAGGTAAAAAAGATAAATATGGAAGAGCAACTGCAGCCCATATCCAACTACAATATCAACATCAACCTAAGAAAAAACGCGAAGGAAGGTTAACCTATAATCCGGTAGGATGGCATAATTATAAGTTTTACTATGGCAATGGTAAGCAAAAGACCTGGCTCATGAATAGAGGACATCTCATTGGATATCAGTTCAGTGGACTTAATGATGAGGGACGGAACTTGGTACCTTTAACAGCTTGGCTCAACACTGGAACTTTTAAGGGAACGGATGAAAACAATTCCGACAGTATGCTATACTACGAGAAGCGATTAGATCAATGGTTGGAAGCTAATCCAAATAATTGGCTCGACTATAAAGTTACACCAATTTACCATGATGATGAGCTATTACCTCGTCAGATTGAATTACAATTTGTAGGATTAGATATGTCAGGTAATATTGTCAGCATTCATTTAGGTGGGAAGGAATCTATTGACCAGGATGGGATGTCACATGTCCTTCTAGACAACCTCTCTCCAAATGCTGAACTAAACTATCAAAAAGGGACAGCAAAGAATACTATGGATCAAAACAGTTCTAATTCTGCTGCCTCATCCGAGAACTCTTCTGCTTCAATTCCATCTGAGTCAAATACTAATTCTTTAACATCTACTGAACAAGAAAAAACTGTCTATGTTGCAAGACAGGGAACAGCCCAAGCCTACTGGTATGATATTAACCATATGCCTTCAAATACTAATTTTGATAATGTGGTAACTATGACTGAATCACAAGCTATATCCCAAGGAAAACATCATTCATCCAAAGAGTAAAACAAAATGTTAGGGAAGAACTTCCTAACTTTTTTACCAATACAGACAACCATAAACCAGCAAGACAGTAATCATACTGAAAAGCGAGCCAATCAGGTAGTATTCAGCAAAGGACTGACTTTCTGAAATCTTATTATAGCGGGCAATAGACTTAGCCGTAAAGACTAACCCAATGGCAGTAAACTGCCCGAAAATAAGAGAAAGTCCCATAATCAAGCGCTCCAAAATCCCAATCATGGCACCAGCCCCCGCAATAGTCTCCCCACTGTCTTCTCCTGCCTGATACTTGCTGAAGAAGAGTTTAAAGAGGATATTAACCGGCTTACCAGTAAGGGCGAAGAAAAAGAGAGCCTGCAGCATGAGGTAGCGCTCAGACAGCCAATTAGGAGCTGGAATTTTCTGCTGCCCTAAGAGAAAATAAAGAGCAAAAATGCTAATCAGATGCAAGACCTGATCCAGTATAAAGGCAAACTTTTGAGCATGATGCCGGACAATCAAAGAATTCAGCCTATACTTCAAGAAGTCAATAAGCGCATGACTGAACCAGACCAAGGCGAAATATAGCAGATAATTAGGTAAGATGAGCCCCAAGAGCAACAAGGGCAGCAGAACAATTCCCAAATGGAGAATTAAGAAATTCATCCTCCGGCTTTTAAGGTCGGCCATTTTCTGACTTTGAAGCTGAAAATCAGCTAGTACATGAGCCAGCAAAGTTAGTACAAGAATCGGATTCTGCATGAAAAATTCTGAAAATCCCATAAAATTTGTCATTCTTCAGCCTCCTTTGCTGCCTGTAGAATCATTCTCATAGCTAAACGGCGATTTCTCAGATAGATCTTCAAACCAGACGACTTCAGCCGCTTACTAAGCGCACTGGGACTAATCTGCAACAGCTCTGCTATTTCTCCATGAGAAAAATTCTCGTCATAGATATATTCCATGAGCATCCGCTCCAGAACTTCTCTCTGACTGCTATTCCACTTACTCTGGATAAATGAAGTAGCTGCCAGCACCGTATTGACCGCCTGACTGAGCTCTTCATCTCCCAAGGATACAGCTATACGGCTGCTACCATAGTCGTTCTTCTCATGAATAACATCAATGGCTGCGCGTGCCCTCCAGTAGGCCGGACCGTCCGCACCAATACTCTGCTCCCGATTGATATCCGTCACAATCTCCCCCAGACCAAGCCCAAAGCGAATCGGATGAGGAAAGCCCAAGGCAATCTGATCAAGGAGCTGCATAATCTCTAGATTAGGCCGCAGCAAAGCCTGAAACTCATCTCCAGTCGTCACCGTGAAAGGTGACACCAGATAATCCCGATAATCCTGATTTAGCACCGCCATCATGTCCTGCAGGTCCTTCTGGGCCTGCTTACGATTTTTCAGCTGTTTGGATTCTATTAAATCTCCAATAAGAGCAATATAAAGCATACCAAACCTCCTTTAAGTCCATTATAAAGGAAAATTTAAAAAATGTCCATTTAAACGGCAACTTTTTTAGAATATCCATTGAAAAGGAAAGACTATTTTTTCTTTTTTGGTGCTGGTAAGGCAGGATAGGCAGCTTCAATCAAATTACAGAGAAAGGCAGCATCTTCTACTTCTTTTATATGAAGCATTGGCTTTGCGCCTGGATAAGGAAACTCATAAACCGGATTTTCAAAAAAATCCAGGGCTGGCTGGACTGACTTAAGCAACAAGCGATTGTCATAAATCCCGCCAAGTAAGCGCCCCCGATAATAGAGCAAATACTCTCCCATCATCTTGCGAAAGCTAATTTCTTGGCCTAAGCCCTGCAGCTGCTTCAGGATAAAATCCAAATATTCTTGACTAGATGCCATCGGAACACCTCCATGAATTGATACTTTATTATACCAAAAATGGATGAAGATTTCCTGACTAAGAGATAAACTCATCTCCTTCCATCCTTAGTCTGTCTATCCTCAAGTAAGCAAAAAAGCTAGACCTTATAAGTCTAACTCTTTTACTTCTTATTTTTTTAAAAGTCCTTCCTTAACCAGATAATCACGCGCAACAGCTTCCGCTTTTTTGCCTTCAATGCCAACTTGATAATTCATCTGACTCATCTGGCTTTCCGTAATTTTACCAGCCAGCTTATTAAGAACACCTTCCAATTCAGGGTGTTTTTCTAACAATTCAGCCTTCATGAGAGGCGCCCCTTGATAAGGTGGGAAAAGGTGCTTATCGTCTTCTAAAACTTGTAAATCATAACGCGCAAGTTCTGCGTCAGTCGAATAGGCATCCGTGATTTGAATATCACCCGACTGGATAGCTTGGTAGCGAAGTGCTGGCTCCATGGTCGCTACATTAAGATTAAGGCCATATAGAGATTGCAAACCCTTGTTTCCATCTTCACGGTCGTTAAATTCCAAGGTAAACCCTGCCTTGAGCTTATCTTGGACTGCTTTAAGATCAGAGACGGTTTTAAGATTGTATTCTTTGGCGACACTCTTAGGTACTGCGATGGCATATGTATTTTGATAAGCCATGTGATTGAGCAAGACTAGATTGTCCTGTTTTTTGATTCCATCACGTGCTGCTTCAAAAACTTCTTCAGCATCATTGCTAACCTTTGGAGCAGGCTGCAAGAGAGTTCCAGTAATCGTACCTGTAAACTCAGGATAGATATCAATATCGCCTTTCTTTAAAGCCTGATAAAGGAAGTCGGTTTTTCCAAAGTTTGGTTTGACCGTAACAGTCATATCCGTATTTTCCTCGATGAGGAGTTTATACATATTCATAAGAATTTCTGGTTCTGGACCTAATTTCCCAGCAATAACCAGATGATCCTTCTCCTGCTTGGGAAGCAGACTCGGCGAGTAAGAAGCGCCGAGGCCGATGATTAAGACAGCAAAAGCTGTAAATACCGTCTGAAGCTTAGCCTTTTCCATCCATTTAAGGAGACTATTGAAAAGAATAGCCAAAACTGCAGATGAAATAGCTCCAATCAAGATCAGACTGGCATTGCGACGGTCAATTCCTAGAAGGATAAAAGAACCTAGTCCACCAGCTCCGACAAGGGCTGCCAGAGTTGCTGTTCCGATAAT
Source organism: Streptococcus sp. CCH8-C6 (assembly GCF_001557225.1). Taxonomy (NCBI): domain Bacteria; kingdom Bacillati; phylum Bacillota; class Bacilli; order Lactobacillales; family Streptococcaceae; genus Streptococcus; species Streptococcus sp. CCH8-C6. Next base: position 60,813 of record NZ_LSJN01000081.1, on the reverse strand, counting down.
CATTACCGTTGCCGTCCGAATTCCTGACACAATGACGGGCATAGCTAGAGGCAGTTCAAACTTTTTGAGTCGCTCCCACTTGGTCATCCCAAAGGCGATTCCAGCTTCTTCTAAACTAGGATCAATTCCATTCAAGGCAGTGACAGTATTTTCTAAAATCGGAAAAATAGCGTAAATCACCAGAGCAGTCAGTGCCGGCAGTGTACCAATCCCCATGAGGGGGATAAAGAGCCCCAGCAAGGCCATTGAAGGAATGGTTTGAAAGATTCCTGCAATTTGCAACACCCAATTGGCTGCCTTTTTGTGACTATGAAGATAGATAGCGAGCGGAATGGTCAAGAAGATGGCCACCAGTAAGGTCAGAAGAGACAGCTGGAGGTGTTGCCCTAAGGCTACCAACCATTCGCCAAAGCGCTCCTGAAAGGTAGAAAACAAATTAGCCATGTTGAACACCTCCAAATAAATCTGCTACGAAACTGGTCGCAGGTGCAGATAAGATTTCCTCAGGCGTCGCCACTTGACGAATCTCCCCGTCCTGCAAAACAGCAATCCGATTCCCCAACTTTAAAGCCTCATCCGTGTCATGGGTCACAAAGATTGTCGTCATTCCAAACTGGTGATGGATACTCTTGGTCAAGCTCTGCAATTGCTTACGCGAGATGGCATCAAGAGCAGAAAAAGGCTCGTCCATCAGCAGGATTTTGGGTTGGGCGATAATGGCACGGACAATGCCCACCCGCTGCTGCTCACCGCCAGACAGCTCACTCGGCATACGCTGAGCATAGTCTTCTGCAGGCAAGCCCACTAGCTCCAACAATTCATCAGTCTTCTGCTGAATATCTGCCTTGCTCCATCCTTTCATTTCAGGAATGAGAGCAATATTTTCAGCCACCGTTAGATTTGGAAAGAGGGCAATCGCTTGTAAGACATAGCCTGTAGAAAGGCGCAGCTCACGCTCATTATAGTCCTTGATCCGCTTATCATCCATATAGATGTTTCCATCTGTTGGCTCTAAAAGACGGTTGATCATCTTGAGCATGGTTGTCTTACCGGACCCAGAAGGACCTACTAAAACCATAAATTCACCATCCTCAATCTGTAAGTTGACATCTCTCAAGACATCCTTTTCTGTATAGCGTAGCGCTACATTTTTATATTCAATCATTCTTTGTCCTCAATTTAAAACTTCCCTCGATTCGTCAAGTCTTCTACCTTAGGCATGACTTCTTTGTTGTCCCAATGCTCTACAATCAATCCATTCTCTAAACGGAAGATGTCATACTGGGCATAAGCCACCCCATCTATCTGAGTCTGCCCATAGCTAACCACATAGTTCCCTTGACCCAAAAGCTGGAAAACAAAGTCAAAAGTAAGATCGTGCTCAGCTACATAGTCTTTATAAGCCTGACTTCCTTGGCCAATCTCATGATTATGCTGAATCAAATCTTCTGCCACATAATCATTCCACTGCTCTAGTTCGCCATTTTGGAAAATTTCTGTCAAGAAACGACGAACGGTTTTTTTATTTGTTACTGTCTTATCCAAATCCGTGACTTCAAAATCCCCAAAGATCTGATCTAACTGTCCATTTTCTGGAGTGCGATAGTAGTCAATGACATCCCAATGCTCTACGATACGGCCATTCTCATCCGCACGGAAAGTATCCGTCGTCACCCATTGCGCTTCCCCCCTATTGAGAAATTGATGGACATGAACAAAGACTAGATTACCATCCTCAATGGTGCGAACAATTTTCATCTCACGCTCGGGATGGCGCTCAAAGAAATTTGTAAAGAAAGCCGCAAACCCTTCTTTCCCATCTGGCACACCTGTCGAGTGTTGAATGTAGGTATCCCCTACAGACTGAGCTTGAGCCTCGGCAACACGCCCGTCTTGAATGGCGTGAATGTATAAATTGTGTGCATTTTCAACTTGTTTTGACATAATTTAAGCCTCTTTTTCTTTCAAATTTTCTAAAATACGCTCCTGATAACTCTCAAACTGGCGAATTTCTTCCTCTGAGAAGCCTTTATAAAAAATAGCATCCAGTTTTTGACTGATACGATGGCCAACTTCTTTTTGGGACCAACCTTGCTCTGTCAACTTGACATATTTTTTTCGCTTGTCTAAACCACACTGACTAAAGCTCACCAAACCCTGTTCTTCCAACTTTTTCAGCATAGTTGTCAGCGTATTATTGGCAAGTCCCGTCGCCAGCGCAATATCTGTCGCCGTCGCACAGCCCGTTTCACTATTCCATAAAACGGTGAGAATCTTGCCCTGCTCACTCCGATAAAGAGCTTCAGGATCTTGGCTCAGTAACTTTTGAAAAATCCGCCCATTCAACAAACGAATATGATAGGCTACTAAATGACTGTCTTTCATACTTCCTCCCCAATTTATTTCTATATCGAATCGATTTTATTAATTGTAACACCTAGGTTTACATCTGTCAAGCATTTTGTTCTATTTAGAAATAATTTGAAAAATAAGCATAGAAAAAGCAGGTTCAACCTGCTTTAAAATCTAAAATTTATTGTTTCCGATTGATGTATCTGTTGAACAAAATGGTCATAATTTTCAGCTTCTTGAGGAATAAGAATGGACCACTTTTTCAAGAGCGCCCCGTAACCTGATAATTTACCTATGTCGTTATCAACAACCTTCTCCACGCTTGGGAAAATAAGACCGGCTGTTTTAGCTTCTAAAATGTATGTATAGGAAATCAGTTGATATAAATCCTCACGATTGATTCCTTTTTCAGTAAATTCTAGCTTTTTATATTTGGCATCTAGTACGATTTTTAAATCTTTATGATAGAAGTCTGGATAAATTTTTCGACCATGACTGCTAAATACAGAAATGCCATCCGTCTTTTCTTTATTTCGTGGATGGATAAAACCTTCTGGCAATAATGTCTGGACATACTCTTCCCAAAGCCAGGCAACATCAAAGAGAATGCCATGCACCCTTTGGGTTTGTGGCCCAAGACCATGCTTTTCTCTACTCAGAATCATCAAGCAGAGTTCCTGTAATTTTCTATACTCTCTGAAATAGGCGTGTCGTATGGGTTTGATTTTATTCATTCTGATAATCTTGGCACGATCAGCTAGTTTATAAGAAGGAGTTACACGAGTAATTTCTGTCATATTTTCACGATTAGCATTAAACACTCCACATCCAATTGTTTTCTGATTCTTAATATACTCAATGGTGTGTCGAACCAGCTGCATCAATGGATTATCATAAGCAAACTCTCTAGTAGTGTAGGAAATATTTCCCATAAAAGGAACATTTTTCTTAAGATGATTTCCTACATCAATCGCTCCTTTCACATGGCTATCATTATGGAAAAACCTCTGGTATTCCTTATAAAGTCCTTTTCTCAAAGCCGCTTGCAGATATTTTGGAAAGAGGTAAACTAGTAGTTGATAGAGTTTATCTTCGCTAGATAAACCAACATCCAAATTAGTGAGATTGATATTGAGAACCTTTTGTAAGAGATAATGTAAAAAATGGTCGTTATTAGCATTTGAAAAACGAGAGGAAATCGTTAATCTTTCCTGACCGTAACCCAGAAAACCAATCACATTTCCTGTCTTAATGTTCTGATTTACAGTTTCAAAAATTTTATGATCCTTGTCCAAGTCAGAAGTATTTTTCAAGTCATTTGGAAAAATGAAAATACCATCCTCTTGAGAAAGACTTTCTAAATTTCTATCTAAAAGTACTTGACCAATTTTTGGATAGATTTCAACGAAATCCTCTTTTTTTATCAGCTGCTGATTATCTGTTATCCGTATCGTCATTTTCATCGCTTTCATTGTTACCAGCCGTTGACTGATTGGTTTGCTCGTTGCTTGTCTTACCAAATGCTTTTTTCAAAGTTTCCAAAGTTTCAACCTCATCATAAAAACCTCGCAAGTAGTCTTCTAGGAGTGGCTTAATATAATCAGACCAGAGCAACTCATAGTCAAAGTCTATTTCCTGCAACTTAAGGAAATAACTTGGTCCAACATGGTAATGACTATTGAGCTCTTCTACTTTTTCTATGGCAGCATTCAAGTTTCTTAGACGCATTTTCGCTTCTTCAGCTCCATCTCCAAGAGGTTCATCAAGCATTCCAAGCTGACTTTCAGCTGTGATTTCTACAAAACGAAAACGACGGCGCATAGCAAAATCAAAGGTATCCACCGAACGGTCAATATCATTCATCGTTCCGATGATGTAGACATTTTCAGGAATATAAAACTTCTCATTAGTTTCATGTAAATTAGCATATTGGGTCGAAACCTCTCCATCCTTACCACGATAGCCCGGATCAATGGAGAAAAAAAGTTCCCCAAAAATCTTAGAAATCTCACCACGATTGATTTCATCGATGATGAAGACGAATTTCTTGTCTGTGTCAATCGTTGGGGATACATAATCAGATAATCCATAACTTTCTTTCATGTGATCCAAAACAATTTTTTGATAAGTTTCGTACTTTAACTTAGTCTCCTCACCCTTATATAAAAGATATACTTTTTCTTTGGTGGCAACGGGAGAATCAAACTTCACATTCCCTTGACTGTTTAAACTGGCTGGAACCGAACTACGAGGGAACAAATATTGCCCCTGTTTCTCATTGATAGCATCGGTTAGCTTAGTCCAAGTCTCTTCAAAATTATCTTGTCCTCCAGTCTTCTGAGCGTCTCTAGCCTTCTGACAAAACTTCTTAAAAATTCCATCTTGTAACTCAAAACTTATCTGGCTATTATCATTAGAAACAGGTCGCAACCCCTCTACAAAATCTGTATAGTCATAAGAGGGATGGAATTGAACAAAATCGATTTGTTCCTCATTTCCTCCAGTCAACTCATTGGCAATTTGTCTGGCAAGATAAGTCTTCCCAGTACCAGGCGCACCACGGAGGATGAGGTTTTTGGATGAAAGTAAAACATTTTTATATTTGTTAATATTTTCTAACATATTTATATCTTTCTTTTTTAATTCTCTATAAAAACTAGTAAAATAGTCATAAAACTCTTTTAAAGTATCGCTAGGTTTACCAGTTGATTCCAACTCTAAATCTTTAACAAAGTATTTATGACCTAATTCTTCATCTCGATTATCACTATACCATTTTACTATTTTAAATTCTGTAAGTTCAAAACTCTGGAAACCACATCTTATATTTATCCATGAGTTATCAATATCACTCAGTCGATAACCAAAGTAAGGTGATTTAATATATCCATTACCACTCTTTGGACCAAAATGACCTGTGTTAAGCATTTCAACTTTGTATGGAATATTATCAATAATAACCGCAGGATAGATAGCCTTAGCACCATCAAACTTCTGAGAACGTTTAATCCTAATATCTTTTGAATTATAGAGATTTGCTTGATTAACAAATTTTGATAAAAATTCTCTGAAAGCTGTGTAACACTCTATATCCGTCCCTCCTTTTACAAACTCATACGATTTGTCTATAAAAGGTAAAACCTCATTCAATGAGTCATCACTATCAATAATATACTCAGCATCAAGCGTCCATCCAAACGAATCTGGTTTCTTATCAAATAAAAAAACATCTGATTCTTGAAGACTTTTTGATAAAATAGCAATTTTTATTCTTTTACTCTGAAAACTAACCTCAATGAAGTTTTGTAATTTTCCTTTCTGATTCTCAACCTGAAAAGAAACATAGCTTTTTGTTCTATTTTCAACCGCATCTGGAAACTCTGCTTTTATTCTTTCTAAAAAATCTGCTTTTTTTATCATTTAAACTTTATCTCCCTTTCTTCATCTTTATAGTCATATAATCATTCATCTAATCGTGACATATAAATACTTTTTTATAAGTTAGCCACCCCTTTATATCCTATTAATATATAATCTCATATATCATAGCATAATTATAGGAAAAATAAAAGAAATTATAAGCAAAAAAGCCCAGTGTAAAGAGGAAATATCCCCCCCACACACTGAGCTTCTTTTTTTATCTTAGTAATATTCACCCTGACGGTAATCCCATGAGTTGAAAGTATCGGACAGGTGCATCATGATTTTATCGATATCCAAGCCTTTGCGGATAACCACAGGCGCTGGTGAGATGGAACGTTGACCACCTTGTTCTGGAATCAGTTTTCCATCCTTGTCAACCATAGAGACCATAACACCTTGCTCGTAGCGAGTTTCAATGGTCTTGTCTGGCTGGATAGAGGCTACATAGTCATCTGCTTCAATGACTAAGTCAACAGCATTTTCGATACGCTCGCCAATTCCTTCAACCTTGCCACGGTTTCCTTTACCAGATGGGTTGGCTGAGGAAGCATAAACCATCTTGCCTTCTTCCCAAAGCTTAGCTGCCAGCTGCTCGCCCGCCTTACCAAACTTAATAACAAAACAGCTAGTGCCACGAACATCTGTCATCAGCTCTTCCCGACCGTCGCCAAAGGCCTTGAGCTTTTCAAAAGCTTCTGGCTTCCATGGGAGGATACAACCTAAGAGGATGTCTTCATCCCAATGCTTTTGATAAAAAGCTTCAATTTCCGGATTCAGCTGAGCCAAAGCACGGAGCTCATCCATACTGCCACAGAGGACAACACCTGGCTTATTACGGTTACGAGCCTTAGCTTCGAACTTACGCTCCAAGCCAGCTTTATCGCTGGTCATGATGATGTACCCCACCTTGGTCGGGCAAACGATACAGCCGCCATCGCCTTTCAAGATGTCATAACCTTCTTGTGAAAGCTGTCCGTTCCATTGAATGTGTTTTGTCATAAGTTTCTTCCTTTTCTATTAAATTAAGATTTATTTTACCATATATTTTTATCGGAGACAAGATTTTTTCAGAATTTTCTCAATATAGAAAAAAATAAGGTTACTGCCAATAAGATGGACGATTTTTTTCATATTCTGCAATCAAATCCTCATACTGCAGTGTAATGCCAATGTCATCCAGACCGTTGAGGAGCTTGTGCTTCCATTCTCCATCAATTTCAAAGGAGAATTCTCCCACCGGTGAAAAAATCTTCTGCTGCTCCAAATCCACCGTCACTTGATCCGTCGGCTTCAGATTAGCCAAGGCTTGCCGTACTTCGAGCGGCTGGACAATAGGCAGCATACCGTTATTAAGCTCGTTATTGTAGTGAATATCCCCGAAAGATCCGGCAATAACTACCTTAAAGCCATAGTCAGCCAAGGCCCAGGCAGCGTGCTCCCGAGAGGAACCCGCTCCGAAATTGTCCCCTGTAATCAGAATAGTCGCCTTGCGGTACTCCGGTCTATTAAAGACGAAATCAGGATCTTCGGTGTATTGATTGTCCAGATAGCGCCATGCGTACATGAGGTACTTACCAAAGCCTTTTTTATCAATCAACTTGAGAAACTGCTTGGGCAAAATTTGGTCTGTATCAATATTATCGTTCATGAGGGGAACTGTTGTCCCCGTGTAGATTGTAAATTTTTCCATAAACTTTCCTTACTGGACCTCCGGTAGCTGGCGGACGTCTACAAATCGCCCAGCAATGGCTGCCGCTGCTGCCATGGCTGGACTGCAAAGATGGGTCTTTGCTCCAAATCCCTGCCGATCCTCAAAGTTCCGATTACTGGTCGAGGCACAGTGGACTCCGTCTGGCACCTTATCTGGATTCATTCCCAGGCACATGGAACAGCCCGGATCGCGCCACTCAAAGCCTGCATCCATGAAAATTTTATCCAGTCCCATCTTTTCAGCAGCCCGCTTGACCGGACGAGAGCCCGGTACGACGATAGCTGTTAGATTGGGAGCAATATGCTTACCAGCGACAAACTTAGCTGCCAGCTGCAAATCGCTGAGTCTGGCATTGGTGCAGGAGCCGATAAAGATATAACCTAGGTCAATATCTTCTGCTTTCTTACCCGGTGAGAGGTCCATGTAATTGTAAGCCCGCTCGTCGTTCATATCGCGAATTTCTGGGAAAGCCGCGCCAAACTCTACTCCCATAGAAGGATTGGTTCCCCAAGTCACCATAGGTGCAAGCTGGGAGACATCAATCTCAATGACCTTATCATAGACAGCATCAGGATCACTGACCAGAGTCTTCCAATCGGCTACCGCCGCCTCAAAGTCCTTTGGAGCCCCCAGCCGCCCTTGAACATAATCATAAGTCTTCTGGTCGGGGTTCATAATGCCCATCTTAGAGCCAAACTCAATGGACATATTGCAGATGGTCATACGCTCTTCCATGGTCAGATGGTCAATCGCATCACCAGCATACTCGACCACATGACCGACACCTGCAGCCACACCATATCGGGCAATCAGAGCGAGGATAAAGTCCTTGGAATAGACACCTTTAGGTGGCACCCCAGTAAATTTGACCAGCATTTTCTTAGGCTTGACCTGCCAAATGGTCTGCGTCGCAAAGACGTGCTCTACCTCCGAAGTACCAATTCCAAAAGCAATAGCTCCAAAAGCTCCGTGAGTGGCCGTGTGACTGTCACCGCAGACGATAAATTTGCCCGGCTGGGTCTTGCCCGTTTCCGGTCCAACCATATGGACAATCCCCTGCAGTTCCGATCCGTGAGCCGCGTGTTCAATGCCAAAATCCTTGACATTCTCAGAAAGTTTATCAATCTGAGCCTTGGAAATCACATCCCGGATATCATAGATATTGACCGTAGGAACATTATGATCAAAGGTTCCAAAGGTCAAGTCCGGCCGTCTAACTTTGCGCCCTGCATCTCGAAGGCCTTGAAAAGCCTGAGGGCTGGTTACTTCATGAATATAATGCTGATCCACATACATAAGCTGGGGCTGGCCTTCTTCACCAGTTATCAGATGCCTTTCCCACAGCTTATCAAAAATCGATTTTCCAGCCATACTAGCTTCTCCATATGTAATATAAAATTCCAATTTCCACTATTATTCCACAAATCCAAGCCAGCCAGAAATACCATTTTCTGGTCTTGTGGTGAAAGAGTCGACCGCCTAATAAAGCGCCCAAACCTCCGGCTGCCAATGCTGCCAGGAGCAAAGTCTTCTCTGGAATGCGGTAGTGATTTTTCTTAGCCTTTCGCTTATCCCAGCCATAAAGCAGGAAAACGATAAGGTTCCAAAGTAGGCAAATACCTGTTAATATCCATTTCATAAATTATTAATAATTGACTCCATCATTTGAGCTGTCCCTGCCTGACCACCCAAATCTCGGGTTAAGATACCCTGAGCCAAAGTCTTCTCCACTGCTGCTTCAATCGTTTCTGCAGCTTTAAGCTCTGCAAAACTATCCCGCAGCATCATGGCTACAGAAAGAATCATGCTGATAGGATTGGCAATGCCTTGCCCTGCAATATCAGGAGCTGAACCATGGATAGGCTCGTAAAGACTGGGTCCTGCAGCCGAATGACTGGCCGATGGCATAACTCCCAGCGTCCCTGACAAGACACTGGACTCGTCTGAGAGAATATCGCCGAAGAGATTTTCCGTTACCACAACGTCAAACTTAGCAGGATTGGTAATCATGAGCATCGCAGCGCTGTCCACCAGTTGGTGCTCCAAGGTCACATCTGGATAATCCTTGGCCACCTCATCTGCTACTCTGCGCCAGAGTTTGGATGTCGCTAGCACATTTTGCTTGTCAATACTGGTCACGCGCTTTCTGCGACCACGCGCAATATCAAAGGCCTTACGGACAATTCGCTCCACCTCTTCATAGCTGTAGTCGTTGATATCACGCGCAGATTTATCCTCCAAAATATGCTCACCAAAGTAAATCCCACCAGTCAGCTCGCGCACAACCACGAAGTCCACACCAGCAATACGCTCTGCCTTCAAAGGCGACAAATGCTTAAGAGCATCGAAAATCTTAACCGGGCGGATATTGGCATAGAGCTCAAGCTCCTTGCGCAGAGCCAGCAAGCCTTGCTCCGGCCGAACCGGTGCATTATCATACTGGGGGCTGCCGATAGCAGCCAAGAGAATAGCATCCGCCTCCTTGGCCGCTTCTAGAGTTGACTGAGGCAGAGGATGACCTTCCGCATCAATACCAGCCCCCCCAAAAGCCTTCTCAGTAACATGATAAGTAAAACCGAACTTGCCCGCAACAGCAGCCAGTACTTGGAGACCAGCTTCCATGATTTCTGGGCCGATACCGTCACCCGCCAGAGCTACAATTTCTTTTGTCATAGTCGCTTCCTTCTAATTATTTGTAGGCAGATCGCGGTAGGATACCTGATGGCCGATTTCACCAGCATTTTCCTTTTGCACAAAGGTGTTGGCATGGATATAGGCAATGGCGCTGGCCTTAAGAACATCAAAGTCAATACCAGAAGAGTTGAAAATCGTATCTGTATCTGTATTTTCAACAGCTACCAAAACACGAGCCTGAGAGTCAATACCATCCGTTACCGCTTCGATGTTATAAGACAAGAGCTGGACAGACTGGTTAAAGAATTGGTCAATGGCATTAAAGATTGCTTCGACGCTTCCCTTGCCTTCTGCCACACAGCTGACCGTCTCACCGTCGCCATTTACCAGCTGCACATCCGCAGTGATGGTACGGTCGTCATTGGTCGTCAACTGCAGATCATCAAAGTGGAAGCCTTCAGGATTTTCGACCGTCGTTCCGGCAATCAAGGCTCGAATATCAGCGTCAGTGACTTCATTTTTCTTATCAGCCAAGACCTTAAACTTAGCAAAGAGATCATTGATTTCAGATTCTGCAAAGTCCAGAGCCAATTCTTTGAGTTTTTCGACAAAGGCATGGCGGCCAGACAGCTTGCCAAGCGGCAGCGAATTGCTCTTAACTCCAACCAGCTCAGGTGTAATGATTTCATAGGTCAGTGGATTCTTAAGAACGCCATCCTGATGGATACCGGACTCATGAGAGAAGGCATTGCCACCAACGACCGCCTTGTTCTTAGGCACTGGAATACCTGAGAAGCGGGACACCAGCTCAGAAGTGTTGATGGTTTCATTAAGGACGATATCCGACTCAACTTGGTAATAGTCCTGACGAATCTCTAAGGCAACTGCTACTTCTTCCAATGCTACATTTCCAGCCCGCTCACCGATTCCATTGATAGTTCCCTGAACACGACCAGCACCGTGCTTGATAGCCGTCAAAGTATTGGCCGTTGCCATGCCAAGGTCATCATGGCAATGAACACCAAATACCACCTTATGATCAGAAGTCACATTTGCCACTAGGTAGTCGAAAATATTTGCAAACTCTTCTGGCGTGGTAAAGCCGACTGTATCTGGAATATTGATATAAGTCGCACCTGCATCCACTGCTGTTTGTACCACCTGAAAAAGGAAATCCAGCTCTGTTCGTGTCGCATCCTCTGGTGAAAACTCGACTATATCGAACTTGGAGCGCGCGTAGGAGACATGCTCTTTCACAGCTTCTAAAATCTCTTCCTTGGACTTTTTCAGCTTGAACTCTCTGTGAATAGGACTGGTCGCAATGAAGACATGAATCTGTGGATGCTTGGCATCCTTGAGCGCTTCATAGCAGGCATCAATATCGGACTTGACCGAACGCGCCAGCCCAGTAACAGAGGCTTTTGTGATGACTTTAGCAATCTCCTGCACCGCCGCAAAAGAATCTGGACTCGCAGCAGGAAAACCGGCTTCAATGACTGAAATCCCCCACTTCTCTAACTGCTTGGCAATAGCAACCTTTTCCTTGATAGAGAAATTCACTCCTGGTGTCTGCTCACCATCCCGGAGGCTGGTATCAAAAAACTCAACTTTGCGTGTCATAGACAACTCCTTTTCTAAAATACATAGACCATTTAGGAAAAACTCTTTCCCAACTTCTAGGTCATGTTCAATGACTGAGACAGTATGAGACAAATTGATTTCAGAAAAATCAAGATGTATTCTCACTCCCGTCGTTCCTTTAGAAACCATTTCTTCCTCATCAGAATTTGAGGTAAGATAGGTGAAATAAAAAACATCTCACTTGAGGAACAAGCGAGATGTTGATTTACTCCCGCTTGGTAAGCCAAACAGGACTAATGCTTTTGCACTAGCCCGAGTAACGCAACAACAAAGCAAAGTTTGAAGATTGGGTTGACTTCATGTTTGACTAACTCCTTTTTGAGATGGTTTCTTATTGTTTAGTATTTTAACACAGTATCATAAACCTGTCAAGAAAAAGTCGATATTTTCTGAAAATTTTTAATATGCTGGATTATTTTTGGAGTTTATTAGCAAAAAAAGAAAAAGAAGCAAGGTAGGTCTCGCTTCTTCTATTTTTTCAGCAATCGCAACATAGTTTAATTCCACTTTATTCATCTCCTCACATACTGAACACCTCGGAAAAGGAGAAAGGCTGTTAGAATCAGGGAAACAAGCCAGATGGTCTTCAGAAGGTAAAATTGAATCAGATAGGTAGAGATGATGGCTCCGACTACAAAGCTTGCCAATAGAGCAACAAAGAAAAGGCCTTCATTCAAATCTTTCCCTTTCTTGTTTCGAGCATAGTTGCCAAAAGCTACCATGGTTTTCTTAATATTCCCCGTCATAAAAGAATTGTTATAGACAATGCCATCCACCTCGCCAAAAGCCGTCGCGACCAGGCCCATGCAGAAAGCTAGTGGCGGCACGATATAGAGATGGGGGATATTTGCTGGTAAAAATCCAGCGACAGCTGTCGTCAATATCAAAGGGAAAACACTGGACAGCCTGCGCCAAGAATGCTCAAAGTGATACTGAAAAACGGTCATCAGAAAAATACCCAGCATAAAGGCTAGCATAGTTGCCAATTTTACTTCAATTCCTCTTGTCTCTTGATTGATGAGCTCAACCGAAAGGAAAACGACGTTTCCAGTCTGACCTGCCACCAAGGTACCACCCCTCTCAATAAAGGTATAGGCATCGATAAATCCTGCACAAAAGGTCAAGAGACAGGCAAAAAATTTTGAACGAGAGTGAAACTCTCTTTTTACAAATTGTTTCATAAACTACCTACAAAATAAGGGAGTGACCAGACTCCGAAAATCATAGATTTCAGTCCGTCCACTTCCCCTTGCTAGATTACATTTCAAAAATCTTTCAGCTACTGCGATTCACCAGATTCACAAACTTATATTTCCTCAAATGAAAGAACTAGAAAGCTGTTTTTCCTAGCCTTCTCTGGCTTCCTTAAGGATTTTTTCAATCTTGGTCGTAATCAGGTCAATAGCCACCTTGTTAGAAGCTCCCTCTGGAATGATGACATCCGCATATCGCTTGGTCGGCTCGATAAACTGATGGTACATAGGCTTAACGACACCCAAATACTGCTCAATAACACTATCCAAACTGCGTCCGCGCTCTTCCATATCCCGCTTAATTCGGCGTATAATCCGAACATCATCATCTGTGTCCACAAAGATTTTAATATCCATCAAATCCCGCAGGCGCTGGTCCTCTAAGACCAAAATCCCCTCAACGATGAAGACATCCTGAGGCACCTGACGATAGGTCTTTTTGCTGCGGGTATGCTCCGTATAGTCATAAGTGGGAATATCCACTGGCCGACCAGCCAAGAGCTCCTTGATTTGCTCAATCATCAGGTCCGTATCAAAAGCAAAAGGATGGTCATAGTTGGTTTTCACCCGCTCCTCAAAAGTCAGATGCGTCTGATCCTTATAGTAGGAGTCATGCTCAATCATGGCAATATTTTCATTGGGAAAATTAGCCAAAATTGCTCGAGAAACACTGGTCTTTCCGCCTCCGGAACCACCAGTCACACCAATAATAATAGGTCTATTTTGCATTATAAGCTCCATCTCTTGTTATCTTATCTATTTTACCGCAATTCATGTTATAATGAAAGAGCTAAAATAAAAAAAGTACATGCTTAAAAATAGAAAAAAGGAGGTTTTTATGTTCAAACTTGGAATCATCGGAACAGGTTCTATTTCTCATGAGTTCATCAAGGCTGCTCACTCAACAGGCGACTATCAGCTGGCAGCTGTCTACTCTCGGACTCTGGCTTCTGCTGAGCGCTTTGTGCAAAACTATGAAAATACAGCCATCTTTACTGAAATGCTGGACTTTCTGTCGTCTGATATCGATGTTGTTTATATCGCCAGTCCCAACAGCCTGCATTTCAATCATGCCAAGGTAGCTATTCTGGCTCGTAAACACGTCATTGTCGAAAAGCCAGCGGTTTCTCGTCCCAAAGAATGGCGGGAATTAGTCAAACTGGCTGACGAGCACCAAGTCTATCTCTTTGAAGCTGCCCGCAACTATCTTGAGCAGGCCTTTGATACGATCAGTGATTTCCTCAAGGACAAGACTGTCTTAGGAGCTAACTTTACCTACGCCAAGTATTCTTCAAAAATGCAAGCTCTGCTTGCAGGAGAGCAGCCCAATGTTTTCTCAGCTAAGTTTTCTGGCGGTGCTTTGATGGACTTGGGTGTCTATCCTGTCTATGCGGCTATCAGACTCTTCGGCCATCCTCGCTTCGCTCGCTACAGCGCCCAGCAGCTAGCCAATACGATTGATTTAAATGGAGCCGGCTGTCTCATCTATCCAGATTTTCAAGTTCAGATTCAGGCCGGTAAAAATATAAACAGCAATCTACCTGGAGAGATTTACACGGATCAGGGAACTCTGACTTTAGATGGGATTGAATTTATCAGCTCTGCTATTTGGCAAAGTCTGGACGGTCAAGAGGAGGTGCTGACTATCCAGCGTGCTTCCCACACCATGCTGGAAGAAGCTCAAGCTTTCGTGCGAGTGCTCAAGGGCGGACAGGATGCGGATTATGAGAAATGGTTGAATGCGGCAGCGGCTGTTCATGAAAGCTTATTTGCCATGCGCAAGGACGCTGGCATTAGATTTGAGGTTGATGATGATTAAGGAACAATTTCCCCCGAGCTGGCAAAATCAGCTGGCTCAGCTAGGCTTTGAAGATTTGACAGCTATTCAGGAGAAGATGTTTGAGCCTATTTCTGCAGGCGATACGGTGCTGGGAATCAGTCCGACTGGTACTGGTAAAACTCTGGCCTATCTCTTTCCCAGTCTGCTCAAACTGACACCTAAAAAAGCCCAACAACTCTTGATTTTAGCTCCTAATACTGAGTTAGCTGGACAAATCTTTGAGGTCTGCAAGACTTGGGCGGAGCCTTTAGGTCTGACAGCTCAACTCCTGCTCTCCGGTTCCAGTCAGAAGCGACAAATCGAGCGCCTTAAGAAAGGTCCGGAGATTATCATTGGAACGCCTGGGCGGATTTTCGAGTTGGTCAAGCTCAAGAAAATCAAGATGATGAATGTCGAAACCATCATTTTGGACGAATTTGACCAGCTGCTCAGCGATTCTCAGTATCACTTTGTAGATAAAATCACCCACTATGCGCCTCGTGACCACCAGCTGGTATATATGAGCGCTACCGCTAAGTTCGACCACGATAAGATTGCTGAAAATACTCTAGAAATCAGCATTGACGACCAAGTTTTAGACAACATCCAGCATTTTTACATGCAAGTCGAAAAACGTGATAAGGTGGACTTGCTCCGCAAATTATCCAATGTTGAAGATTTCCGTGGACTGGTCTTCTTCAACGCTCTGTCAGACCTGGGCAGTGCCGAAGAAAAACTCCAGTATCGTGAAGCCAACGCCGTTTCTCTGGCCAGCGATGTCAACGTTAAGTTCCGCAAGGTGATTTTGGATAAGTTCAAAGAACACCAGATTACTCTCTTGCTAGCCACTGACTTGGTTGCTCGCGGTATTGATATTGACTCCCTAGAATGCGTCGTCAATTATGAGCTTCCGCGCGATTTAGAAACCTATACCCACCGCTCTGGACGAACCGGCCGCATGGGCAAGGAAGGCTATGTGATTACCTTCATCAGCCATCCAGAAGAGCTGAAAACATTGAAAAAATACGCCACCGTCCGAGAAATTGTATTAAAAAATCAAGAACTTTATGTAACGAGTTAAGCTAAAAAAGCTTTGGAAATCTAATGTTTCCAAAGCTTTTTGCTTTTACTGATTACCAACAATGACCTCAAAAATCTAACCCCAAGAATCATCTTAGTCTCTGCCGTAATAAATACGATGGGGCTCAAGCTGACCTTCCAGCAGCTTATCAACCGTTACCAAAGTATATCCGTTACTCTTCAGATACTCGAGGACACTTGGCAGAGCGTCAATACTGGTCTGGTGAATATCATGCATGAGAATAATCGAGCCTGGCTGGGTTTTGGCAATCTCTTGCATAATAGCTTTAGTATTGCGTGTCTTCCAGTCTAGACTGTCCACATTCCACATGATAAAGGACTGGTCAACCGAATTTTGGATTGTAGCATTAATAGCTCCATAAGGAGGCCGCGTAATCGTTGGCTTGATGCCTATGACATTGTTAATAGCAGTCTGGGTATCAAGGATTTCTTTTTGGGCTGTCTCCAGAGGAAGTTTAGTTAAGACTGGATGGTCCCATGTATGAATCCCAATCTGATGACCTTCATTGTGCACGCGCTTGACAATCGCTTCATTACCAGCAATGTTTTGCCCAACCATAAAGAAGGTCGCCTTGGCACTGTATTTCTTGAGGATATCCAGAGCCTGCGGTGTTGTCTTAGGATCTGGACCATCATCAAAGGTCAGAGCAACCATTTTCACATGCTTCTTAGCTTCAAAATTCTGATAAGCTGCCAAGTCATCGCCAGTCAGATAGTCCGCATTGATCTGGTCATAAAAGCTAGACAAAGGAACATCAATGCTGGTTAAGCCTTGCACTTCCTTGCTCAATTTAATAGAAAAATGGCTGTATTCATAACGGAAGGACCACTGACTCAACTCCGTTCCATTAAGGTTATTGAGAATTTCCGTCTGCACCGCCTCATCGGCCTGTCTAAAGGTCAGCTGGCTGGATATCTCGTTGATGAAGATTTCCTTAGCTGCATCTGGATCCTGAAAGAGCTTATCCAGAGTGAAAGGGCTGCCATCTGCACCGAGGTAGCTGTCAGCAACTTCCCGCTCTTCTCCTTTACTGATTTTCATCTCTTTGACATGATAGTCCTTGCGATGCACCAGTACTTCTTTGACATCCTTCAGGCTCGTTTCTTTTTCCTCAGCATAGTAGAAGGTCAATTCCTCAATCTTATCGCCCTTCTTCTGATTATCCTTAATCGTCTGGCTATCTGCGTCTATCTGCTCCTTGACGCTTGCCATAACCTGACCATCTAGCAGAGGATAAAAGGCCTCTACATAGTGGCTGCCAATCATCTTGCTCTGCTTTTCAGTATTTTCAGCGTGGTAGGTCTCTTCTTGAGCAATCAACACACTAACTTTCTCTTGCAGTTCCTTTTCTTGGAAAATAGCGTAAATTTTTACAGCACCCAGAAATAGAGCAGCAACAAAAGCTAAGCCTAGTAAGCTGAGAACAATGAGTGTTTTCTTGCCGTGTTTCTTGTTATTTTGTCTTTTCATACACCTGTCCTAAATGAATAAAAATCATCATTTATCTTGCAAAATTAACTGCAGCTAGATGTTAGAGACTCTTCTCACGAATGACTTCCACCTTGTAGCCATCAGGATCTTTTACAAAATAGTAATTAGGCGGGTTGCCGGGAAGACCCTTTGGATCTGTCACTTCGTAGCCTTTAGCCTTGTGCTCAGCGTGCAGACCTTCCAAGTCTGGCGTGCTAAGTGCCACATGAGCAAAACCGTCCCCAATCACATATGGACCATGATCATAGTTATAGGTCAGTTCCAGCTCATAATCATCGCCTTCCAAACCTAGATAAACGATAGTAAACTGATAATCTGGAAAATCCTTTCGGCGCAGCTCTTTAAAGCCAAAAGCCTCTGCATAAAAAGCGATAGACGCTTCCAAATTCTCCACACGCAAACAAGTATGTAACATTTTTGATGCCATAATTTCACCTCATTCTTTCTTGTTTATTATTATACCCTATTTTGGGCAAAACTTATATTAAATTTTTAAAAAAGTAAATAAAAGCAGATAAAAAGCAAGCCATTAAGGCCTGCTAAGAATTGTTTTTCAAATAATTTGTCAATGAAAATCACTCTCCCGCTATTTAAGAGAACGCTTTTTCGTTTCTTTCAGTAGCAGTTTAACTTCAAAGACCGTACCTTTTGGTTTGTTGTCCTTGACATAAATAGTGCCCTTGAAAGCATCTACAATCTGCTTGGCCAGAGAAAGTCCCAGACCAAAGCCACCTTTTTGACGGGTCCGAGCCTTATCTACCCGATAAAAGCGATCAAAAATTTTCTTTTTATCATCGTTACTGATACCAGGACCATTGTCCTCCACACGTAAAACAAGATTGCGCTCATTTGAAGAAGCTGTTACACTAATTTCTCCATCAGCTTCTGTGTATTTTATAGCATTGTCAAATAAAATAGTCAGTAATTGCTTGAGTAAAATCTGATCTGTTATAACCGGGCGCTGAACCATATTTTCTGAATGAAAGACCTTTTGATTTTCCTCCGCAATCAAGCGATAATTAGCAAAAGTTGTATCAAAAAATTCTGGTTCAACCTCTCCATATTGTGGATTGATTCCATCATCGCGACGAGCTAGGTTGAGCAGATTTGTCGTCAGCAAACGCATATTGCGCACTTCGTCCAAGCTAGATGCAATATGTTCACTACTCTGCATAATTGTGGCTTCAGGCTTACGAAAAAGTGTCTCTAAGCGGCTCTGCAGAACGGCCAAAGGGGTTCTTAGTTCGTGGCTGGCATTTTCTACAAAAGCTTTCTGCTTCTTAATACTCTCAAGTAGAGGCTTGACACTCATCCGAGCTAGATAAATACTAGCGATCAGAGAAATCCCCCAAAAGCTGACCATAACCATGGCAATTAATTTTTCGTGCTTCTCACTAGTTTGCTCTAATTGACTAGTACTAGTCATAACTACTGCATATTTTATATCAGGATATTCATCATCAGGATCAATATCAAATAAATATGCTCGATAACTTTCTGACTGACCAAAACTATTGCTTATTGAAATTTCTTTAATTTTGTTCAAATAGGATTTATTAAATTCTAGCGAGTTAAAATCTAAAAAACCATCGCTCTTACTAGTTGAAATATTCTTATAATCATCATCCAAGAGTAAGGCAAAAGTATTCGAACTTACATTAGCTAGCTCAGGATTGACAGGTTCTTTATCGTGCTCTGGTTCTCCAGAATCATTTTTACCATTCCTACTATTTGGCTTATTCGATGGATTAGACTGCTGCCCCGTTGTTCTATAAGCGATGTCAGCAACTGAGCTAGGACTCTTACCCAACATTCTTAAATTATCATCGACCGTTGTATAAAGACTGGAGCGCATGACTTGAATAATAATCAAGGTCATGGCCGAGAAGATTAATGTGAACAACCCAAAATAGCGAATGAAATAAGAGAAATCATCCGCATAAAAGGTCTTCTTGATTTTATTCAACATCTTTTAAAATGTAACCGACACTACGAAGCGTATGCAAATTTTTCGCAAATGCCGTTCCTTTCAGTTTTTTACGTATCTTAGAAACGTACACTTCAACAACAGAAACAGTGGTATCGCTGTCAAACCCCCACAAACGGTCAAAAATTTGGGCCTTAGGCAAGATTACATTTTGATTTTGTAGGAAATAAACTAAGAGATCAAACTCTTTACCCAACAATTCCACTTCTTTATCTGCTACTAAGGTAGAATTAGTAGATAAATTAACAGAAACTTCACCATAAGAAAGAGTATTCTCGTTGAATTTACCAGCGCGTTTCAAGAGAGCTTGGATCCGCATTTTCAGTTCTTCTAAATAAAAAGGTTTTGTCAGATAGTCATCAGCCCCAAGTTCAAAGCCATGCCCTTTGTCATCTAAGCTTTCCTTAGCTGTCATGATAAGAACAGGTGTTGCGACTCCTTTGGCTCGAAGATCTTTAAGCACTTGGAAACCATCCTTTTCAGGCAACATGAGATCCAGTAAGATGAGGTCATAAACACCGCTTTCTGCTTCATAAAGACCTTCTTCGCCATCAAAAACTTGCATTACATCAGCAAAATCATCTAAGAAATCAAAAACTGAGTTTGACAGTCCAAGATCATCTTCTACCAATAGAATTTTAATCATTTTTCTTTCCTCCAATAAAACTTTCCAAGATTATGTCTTTTGGTTTTTGTTTTATTTGCTATTCTTATTATATCATGGCTTGGGTCAAAATCAGTAAGTTTTTTCTACGACTGCGACGTTTTATTTTCTTTTGTAGACTTATTATTCTTGTCCGATTGTTCATTTGTGTTCGTTGAAGACTTTTTCTTATTTTTCTTCCCGTTGTCATTTTGCTGAGCAGAAGAATTCTTGCTCTTGTCATTGTCAGACTGTTGGCCGTCTTGAGGTGGCATTCCTTGGTCTTGACCGTTCTGTCCTGTACCACCATCCTGTGGCGGCATTCCATTGCCTGGTCCACCATTTTGACTATTCTGACCTGGTTGTGGTGGCATTCCATTTCCTGCATTCTGACTATTCTGCCCCTGTGCCGGTGCCGGTGCTCCAGGCATAGTAGCTGTCTGTTGAATAGCTGATTGCTGATTGTTTGTAGTGTGAATAGCTGTCGCAAGACCATAGCCACTTAGAAGTCCGACTGCTAGAGCACCACCCGTCGCAACCGCCAGCCACCATTTAGTACTTTTTTCTACAACAATCATTTTTTCCATATCCATTTAATACGTTCCTTCTTTCTTTTGTAAATTTTCTATCTGTTTCTATCAAACAAGAAGCTAATGCAGTTTACAAGTCATCCCATACACATCCTTTCACTTGAATAGCATTATCATATAGATTTTTACTTAAACAGGACTGAATTTTTTCTTAAAAAAGCCTAAAAATGCGAGAAAATGAATATAAGGTTGTTTATTGTCAATCATATAAAGCAATAAATTGAACTTTCTTTTTCGAAATTTTATAACACAAAAAAGCCTGAGATAGGATAATATCTCAGACTTTCTAGTCATTTTAATTAAATCTATCAGATAGCAGCTCGAATTGCTTTTTCTACTGCTTCTTTCTCACGCTTCACCAGTTCAACACGCGCAGCGATTTCCTTGATTCCCATGCTGATGTTTCGGCTAATCGCCATATCGTCCAACTGCGGTTCAAAGAAGGCTTTGTACTCTGCCAATCTCTTCTCTGTCTTGAAGACCACTGCCGGGCTAATGACAAAGCTATCAAAGCTCATGTCACCACCTAGCGCTGCCTTAATCCAGTCCCAATTCTCACGCGCCCAAGTCCACACTGCTTCTTGAGTAAAATCACGGCTGAGGAAACGGGCATACCAAGCTGACAAATCCTGCGGTTTCACAGTAAATTTATCCTTCCAAGTCGCTAACAGTTCATCCAAGGTTTCCTTGTTCTTCGTATAAGAAAGGGCTGTAGAAAGAGCATTTTTGAAGCTTCCGTCATTTGAAGCGACATATAGGTCCAGATAAAGCTTAGTCAGCTCCTTGCTTTCATGATGCTTGATTTGGTTGACCAGCACCTGCAGGCGAATAGCCGCAGGGAGTTTTTCCAAATTATCACGATAGCGGTCAAAAATCTGGCTAGCTTGAGCTTTAGCTGTCTCGTTGTCGGCCTTAATCATATTGCCCACAATCAGCTGACGAACCATCTCATCCTCATCGCTTTCACCTTCCTGCTTTTCAAAACCAAGGCGGTCAAAATTACTTTGACTGAGAACTTTCAACAGGGCTTTGTAATCTTCTTCTGTCTGACTGCCTTCATCCACAAAGCGGTTCAAGCCTTCCAGCACTTGGGAAACAGCTGAAACTACCACATAAGAAGTTTCGTTCGCCAGCTTGCTGATAACTGGCAGCAGGTCCGCATAGGAAATCTTACCTGACTCTGCTAGAAGTCGGCGCTCCTGCACGATTTGCAGTTTACTGATATTGTCCAAAGAGCTAAGATTATTCAGAAGAGCATCCAGCAACTCACCCTGATAATCTGTAATATAGTGGGCAGTGTTTTCTGTATTGAGACGCAGGGCGCCTTCATTTTGCGCTGCCAAGTCTGCATAATTAGGAATTTCCAGTCTTTCTGTCGTCAGTGTATCAGGGAGTCCTTGCCAGTTACTATTGAGCGGTACTGGCCAGAGGCGGCCTTTTTCTTCGTGCTCCCCAATGAAGAACTGCTTCTGCGTCAAAATCAAGCAGTCGTTTTCGACCTTAGCAGTGACAACTGGATAACCCGGCTGCTCCAGCCAAGCATCCATAAAGGCAGCTACATCACGGCCAGAAGCTTGAGAAAGAGCGTCCCAAAGATCACGACCGATAGTATTGCCATACTGATGCTTCTCAAAGTAGGCACCTAGCCCCTTACGGAAAGCATCATCTCCCAGCCAACGGCGCAGCATGTGCATGAGACGACTACCCTTGGCATAGACAATCGCTCCATCAAAAAGAGTATTGATTTCATCTGGGTGCTTGACCTCTACATGGACCGACTGAACGCCATCTGTCGCGTCACGCTTGAGGGCATAAGGAGCTCCGCTGGTCTGGAAATCTTCAAAAATCTTCCAGCTAGGCTCAATCGCATCAACTGAGACATACTCCATCATATTGGCAAAGCTTTCATTGAGCCAGAGGTCGTCCCACCACTTCATGGTCACTAGATTTCCGAACCATTGGTGAGCTAGTTCGTGTGCAACAACCAAGGCAACTGTCTGGCGGCTTAAGGCTGTTGAATTTTCATCCACCAGCAGATAGATTTCCCTATAGGTTACCAAGCCCCAGTTTTCCATGGCTCCAGCAGAAAAGTCAGGCAGGGCCACATGGAGTGACTGAGGAATAGGATACTTGACTCCATAGTATTCTTCGTAAAATTCAATACAGCGAACCGCAATGTCCAAAGCAAACTCTAGATTGCTGGCTGGGTGGGCCTTTGTCGCATAAACTCCTACCAAGGTTCCATTCTTGGTTTTAGCAGTAATTCCTTGCATATCACCAGCAGCAAAAGCCAAGAGATAGGAAGACATACGTGGAGTCGTTTCAAACTTCCAAACGCCAGTCGCTTTGCGATTTTCAACATCAATTTCCGGCATATTAGACAGAGCCAACTCACCCTCTGCTTGGTCAAATTTCAAGGCCAAATCAAAAGTTGCCTTAGCCTCTGGCTCATCCACACTCGGAAAGGCTTCACGGGCAAAGTGACTCTCAAACTGCGTAGAAATGATCTCTTTTTTCACACCATCTACCGTGTAGTAAGATGGGTAAATCCCCGTCATATTGTCCGTAATTTTACCAGTATAAGTTATGGTCACCACTACAGGCCCAGCCGCTTCTAGCTCAATATAAAGAGCTTCATTGTCCTTATCAAGAGTGAAAGGACGAGCTTGGCCAGCCACCTCTACAACTTCAACTGTCAAATCTTTTTGATGTAGGGAAATCTTACTCGTCTTAGCTTCCCCAGTAATGGTCACCTTGCCTGAAAAAGTCTTGTCGGCACGATTCAGATCCAAAAAGAGATCATAGTGCTCAGGAACAAAAGTTTCAATAAAATGTTTAACTGCTTGCATCAGCTTCTCCTCATCTAGCGAACAACGTTGCAAAATTACACTGCTACCCTTGTCCACTTATAATCTGTTATTATTGTATCATATTTAGAAAATTTCGTTGCAGAATAAATGCAAACAAAAAGACAGGTAGTACCTGACCGTTTGGCTTTATAATAATAGAAGAAAGGTTCCCATTCAAATGACTAGGAAAACTATCACATTCCCCAGTTAGTGCCACATCATCCTTCCTCTTTACTTAGCTTAACATTGTAAATGATTTCAGCTTCTGGGCTTCCTTTTTCATCCTTGACAACATCTTTTAACTGACCATCTTGAACCAATAAAGAAATATTTTCATCTGTACTTCTAGCCTTCGTAAGCTTTGCTTCATCTGGCAAATGTTTTGCATTTGAAACATCCACTAGTCTGTCTTCTGAATCCATTAACTCAATAACTTCGTCACCACTCTCGTCAAAATCAAGAATGATATCTGAACTTAAACCATAACTTAATGGAATGAATTTTTTTACAGATAGTCCCAAAGTCGCTTTATTCCCATATTTATCATAAATCGTCGGACGTACATAGGCATTTGAGAAAGTTGACCCTTCCTCAGTAATGTAGATTGGGGAAAACTCAATCTTTTCAACCCCTGAGTAATGCTCTTTTATATAAGTTCCTAGTTGCTCTTCCAGAAGTCGAAAGCCTCTCTGATAGAGCTTGGTTGTTTTGGGGCTTAGGTTAGGTTTGGTTAGTTTTTTATAGACAAAGATGCTACCAGATGCCAAGACAAGAATAAGAGCAAGTGTCATAAAAAGTTTTTTCTTCATCATTTTCTCCTAAATTCTTCACTATGAAAATGCATTACATCCTTTATATTCTTATAGTGTAACATAGTCGGTCTCAAGTTCCAATGAAAAACAGGATACTTCAGCATAGTCATGAATATACAAAAAAGACACGAAATAAATCGTACCTTTTTTATCATCACAACTCAATAATTTTACCTGTTTCAAAGTAGACAACCCATTCACAGATATTCTTGGCATAATCGCCGATTCGTTCCAAGTAAGAGATAACTTGGAAATAGTCGCGGCCAGTCACAATCAGTTCTGGATTTTGTTTGATTTCCTCTGTAGCAAGATCGCGAATATCATCAAAGTATTGGTTGATTTTCTCATCCATAGCTGCTACAGCATAGGCTTGGTCTACATTTCCATTGAGGTAGACGTTCAGGGTTTCTTCGACGAAATTCTTAACATCGCGCCCCATCTTGCTGATGGCATCTTCTACGGACTCAATGCGAACTTCTCCCTTCATCCGAACAGTAGCTTTGGCGATAGATACGGCGTGGTCACCCATGCGTTCCAAATCACTGCTGGCTTTCAACACGGTAATAACGGTCCGCAAATCCTGAGACACAGGCTGCTGCAGGGCTATGATTTCTAGAGATTTCTTCTCCAGTTTCACCTCGTATTCATTGACTTCAGCATCGTCTTCAATGACCTGACGAGCCAGTTCACGGTCATGCGTGACAAAGGCACGAACCGTTCGGTTAATCTGCGATAGTACTTCGTTTCCCATCGCGTAGAATTGATTATGAAGTTTTTCTAAATCTTCTTCAAATTGTACTCTAAGCATAAGATTCCTTTCTGTTATCCGAATTTACCAGTAATGTAGTCTTCGGTCTCTTTGTGGGCTGGATTGAGGAACATCTTCTTGGTTTCATTAAATTCAATCAAGTCTCCACCAAGGAAGAAGCCTGTTTTTTCAGAAATCCGAGATGCCTGCTGCATGGAGCGAGTGACCAAAAGCATGGTATATTTGTCTTTCAGACTGTAGAGAGTTTCCTCGATTTTCCCAGCTGAGATTGGATCCAAGGCTGATGTCGGCTCGTCCAAGAGAATGATCTTAGGACTAGTAGCTAGCACGCGAGCCACACAAACCCGTTGCTGCTGACCACCGGAAAGACCGATAGCGGAATCATGCAGACGGTCCTTGACCTCATCCCAGATAGAAGCGCCAATAAGGGAACGTTCTACTGCTTCGTCCAAGACGGCCTTGTCCTTAACACCATTAATCCGAAGTCCATAGACCACATTTTCATAGATAGTCATAGGGAAGGGATTAGGCTGCTGGAAAACCATTCCGATTTCTTTGCGAAGCTCTACCGTATCTGTCCTCGGACCATAGATATTGTGACTGTTATAAATGACCGTTCCTGTAGTCGTTACTTCTGGATTCAGGTCGCCCATTCGGTTGATGGCCTTAAGCAAGGTTGACTTACCTGAGCCTGACGGTCCAATCAAAGCCGTAATCTCATTTGGCATGAAATCAAGTGAAACGCTATTAAGGGCTTTCTTTTTATTATAATAAACCGACAAGTCCTTGACTTGCAAAATAGGTTCTGTCATACGTTTTTCCTTCATTTTATTTTACATTCAACCAAAGACTAAGCTTGTTGAATCGTGATGAATACAGACAGCTGCTTAACCAAAGTGACCTGAAACATAGTCATTGGTGGACTGAAGCTTAGCGTTTTGGAAAATATTAGCCGTCTTATCATACTCAATCAAGTCGCCCAGATAGAAGAATCCAGTGTAGTCACTAGCACGGGCAGCCTGCTGCATATTGTGGGTCACAATGATAATGGTATAGTTATTCTTAAGTTCGAACATGGTTTCTTCCAGCTGCATGGTCGCAATCGGATCCAAGGCTGACGCTGGCTCATCCATGAGCAGAATGTTTGGCTTGACCGAGATAGCACGGGCAATGCAGAGCCGCTGCTGCTGACCGCCGGAGAGAGTCAGGGCTGATTTGTGCAAATCATCTTTGACCTGGTCCCAAAGGGCCGCTTGCTTAAGCGAGGTCTCCACAATTTCATCTAGAACCTTTCTATCTCTGACACCAGCCCGTTCATGAGCAAAGGTGATATTTCGATAGATGGACTTGGCAAAAGGATTTGGCCGCTGGAAAACCATGCCGATATGCTTGCGCATTTCATAAACATTGATTTCAGGGCGGTTGACATCAATCCCCTCGTAGAGAATCTCTCCAGTCACATTGGCAATATCAATAGTATCGTTCATGCGGTTGAGGCTTCGGAGATAGGTTGACTTACCTGAGCCAGACGGGCCGATCAAAGCAGTGATTTTGTTTTTTTCAAACTGCATATCAATGCCCTTGATGGATTCCTTTTTACCATAGTAAACATGCAAATCCTTGGTCGACAGGGCTACCTTTTCTTCAGGAAAAGTAATGATATGTTTTTCATTCCAATTATATTCTGTCATTTCTTCTCCTTTAAGCAGAGGTTAATTTCTTATGTAGATAGCTGCCCAGTTTGCGGGCTCCCAGATTGAAAATCAAAATGAAGATCAGGAGAACTGCTGCTGAACCTGCAGAAACAGCCGTTCCATCAGGAATTGTTCCCTCACTGTTGACCTTCCAGATATGGACGGCCAAGGTTTCAGCCTGACGGAAGATTGAGATAGGACTGGTGACACTGAAAATATTCCAGTTGGACCAGTCAAGAGCCGGCGCTGACTGACCTGCTGTATAAATCAAGGCTGCTGCCTCACCAAAGATACGACCGGAAGCTAGTACAATCCCTGTCACAATACTAGGCAAAGCTTCTGGGATGACCACATGCAGGACCGTTTCCCATCGGGAAATTCCCAAGGCCAAACCAGCTTCACGCTGGGTATGATGGACATGGCGCAGACTGTCTTCGACATTGCGAGTCATCTGTGGCAGATTAAAGACCGTCAGGGCCAAGGCACCAGAAATGATTGAGAAGCCATACTCAAACTGGACAACAAAGATCAAATAACCAAAGAGTCCAACTACTACCGAAGGCAGTGAAGACAGAATTTCAATACAGGTGCGGACAAAGTTGGTTACTGGGCCTTTCTTAGCATACTCTGACAGATAAACCCCAGCCCCCATAGAAAGAGGAACAGAGATAATCAGAGTAATCACCAGCAGGAAGAAGGAATTGTATAGCTGAATCCCAATACCACCGCCAGCTTGGTAAGAAGAGGATTTCCCTGTCAAGAAAGACCAGGAAACATGCGGCAAACCTCTAACTAAGATATAGAGGATGAGAGAGGCAAGGATGGCAACAATGATACTCGCTATTGTGTAGAGAACACCAGTCGCCAATTTATCTAATTTCTTAGCGTGCATAGTTTTTCTTACCTCTTTCTTTTGTAATTAGTTTAATCACACTATTAAAGGCTAAACTCATCATCAAGAGCACCAGAGCCAGAGACCAGAGAACGTTATTGTCCACTGTTCCCATAACGGTATTTCCGATTCCCATGGTCAAGACAGAAGTCAGTGTAGCTGCTGGTGTTGTCAAAGAGGTTGGAATCACCGCAGAGTTACCAACGACCATCTGGATAGCTAGGGCTTCACCGAAGGCACGCGCCATTCCAAAGACCACAGCTGTAAAAATACCTGAGCGAGCAGCCTTGAGTGTTACCCGCCAAATGGTCTGCCAGCGTGTAGCGCCCATAGCCAGACTAGCTTCACGGTAGTGACGTGGCACAGCACGCAGACTGTCCGTCGTCATAAAGGTTACAGTCGGTAAAATCATGACAAAGAGCACAAAAATACCAGACAAAATTCCAAAACCCGTACCGCCAAAGACTGTACGGACAAAAGGTACTACGATTTGCAGACCGATAAATCCATAAACAACAGATGGAATACCAACTAAAAGTTCAATAGCCGGTTGCAGTATCTTTGCTCCTTTTGGAGAAACTTCTGTCATAAAGACAGCTGCACCAATCGCAAAGGGAGTTGCTATCAGGGCTGACAAAATGGTAACGATAAAGGAGCCTAAAATCATTGGCAGGGCACCGAATTCCTTACCAGAAGGATTCCAGACACCACCAAAAAGAAAATCAAAAACATTAACGCCGTTGACAAAGAAAGTAGATAGACCTTTCTGAGCAACGAAGATTAGAATCATAGCCACAATCACCACAATCAGTGACAGACAGGCAAAAGTCAGATAGCGACCAAACTTCTCCAAGCGAGAATTTTTAGAAGGCGATAACAACTTTTTGGTTAATTCCTGATTTTTCATTTTGAATCTCCTTCTATTGCTGTGACATTCCCATCAGCGTCCTTGCTAACTTTCATATCGTTGATTGAGATATAGCCCATTCTTGTAACAACCCCTTTTTGAACATCATCTGACAGCATGTATTCAAGAAACTCAGCAGCCAGACCAGTCGGCTTGCCTAGTGTATACATATGCTCATAAGACCAGAGCGACCAATTATTGGTAGCAACATTTTCTGCTGTTGGCTCGTAGTTATTAAGTTTCAAGGTTTTTACAGACTCGTCAACATAGGAAAAAGCCAGGTAAGAAATCGCGCCGGGAGTTTGAGAAACGATATTTTTGACCATACCGTTGGAATCTTGCTCCTGAGTCTGCACAGCTGATTTCCCATCCATGATGACACTGTCAAAGGTTGCGCGGGAACCAGAACTAGCCGCACGATTGATAATCGAAATCTCCAAGTCCTTACCGCCCAGCTCTTTCCAGTTGGTGATTTCACCAGTGAAAATTTTCTGCAGCTGTTCGGACGTTAGATTATCCACGTCAACTTCTTTATTGACAATCACAGCAATCCCAGCCACGGCGACCTTATGGTCCACCAAGTCAGACGCTTTGATTCCTTCCTTCTCTTCAGCGAAAACATCCGAGTTCCCGATTTCAACAGCTCCTGACTGCACTTGAGACAGACCTGTACCAGATCCACCACCCTGAACATTGACTGTTTTACCGATGTTGTTAGAGCCAAAGTCATCAGCTGCCGCTTCAACTAAAGGCTGCAAAGCAGTTGACCCTACTGCTGTCATAGATTCACCACGGTCAATCCATGATGAACAAGCTGATAAGGTGAGTCCTAAGCCCAGAGCCGTCAGCGCTAAAGCAAATTTTTTCAATTTGTTCAAAAGATTTCTCCTTTAATAAAATCAAGAGGATGGGAAGTATCTTTAGTATTTCTTACTTAGCAGAAAGAAGCTTTTTCAATACATTCACATCTTCAACTATATCATATAATACCAGCTTTTCCTAATATTTTATCTAAATCTCAGGCCTTTTGGGAAATAATTTTTCAGGGTTTTTCCAGTGACTTTTGCAAAGCCCAGGCCGTTCCCGCCAAGGACTATTTGGTACCAGCCGTTTGGCTTCGTTTCTGCCAGTTCAATCGTCTCGCCTGCAGCATATTTCTTGAAGTCCTGATTATTGATTTCAACTCGATTCAGAACTTCGCTGGGCTTCATAGCCAAGCCTAGGGCAAAGCTAGGCTCAAAGCGATTCTTCTTAAACGTTCCTAGATGCAAACCATTACGAGCAATCTTTAGCTTGGACAGGTCTGGCAATCCAGCTGGCAACAAATAAAGATTGTCCCCAAAGGTCTGCAGGTCTCCAGTCAAGACTGTTTTTAAATGCTTGCTCTCAAAGTCCTGCCATAGCTTTCTTTGCTCGCTCGTCAAACGATTCTTACTTGATTTAATCTTCTTACTGCTATTCTCACCAGTAAAACGAAAGTGAGCTGCAAACTGACCTTCACCTTTGAAGCGATGCGGATACATCCGAACTGTCTCAGGAAAGCCAATTCCTTCAGTCATCCCGTTTATCTTAGGAATATCAATCAGTTCAAGTGGAAATTCTTCCAGTAACCAAGTAACGACGTCTTCATTTTCTTCAGGTGCCCACGTACAGGTCGAATAAACTAGCCGACCGTCCTTAGCAAGCATGCTCATGGCAGCTGTTAAAATCTCTCGCTGGAGCTGGGCGCACTGGGCTGGGTAATCCGGTGTCCAATACTGGGTAGCATCCTGCTGCTTACGAAACATGCCCTCGCCCGAACAAGGGGCATCCAGCACAATCAAATCAAAATATCCTTCGAAAACCTGAGCCAAACGGTCAGCAGATTCATTGGTAACCATCACATTTCTGGCACCAAAGCGCTCAATGTTCTCCACTAAGATTTTAGAGCGTTTACTATTGATTTCATTGGAAACCAATAAGCCAGTATTATCTAAAAAAGATAAAAGATGGGTGGACTTGCCACCTGGAGCCGCCGCCAAATCTAGGACCTTCATACCCTTAGATGGTGCTGCTATCTGAGCCACCATCTGAGCTGCTGGCTCCTGCGAATAAACCAGACCAGTCACATGCTCAGCAGACTTGCCAGACACCTTGCCATAAAAGCCCCAGTCTGTCTGAGGAATGGCATCTGAGAAATTCTGCTGGCCTTCTTTTAGAGGATTGCTGCGAAAAGCCGAGATTGGTTCCTCATCAAAGGTCGCAAAAAATTCTGCCGCTTCTGTGCCTAAAATCTGCTCATATTTTTCTTTAAAACCTTTAGGAAAGTCCATCTACTGCTTCCCCTTTTCTAAATAAGGCTTCAGAGCTGATAGTTTGCACTTAGGCACCATCATGACAGGCTGCCGAGTCTGGAAATTTAGCTGACTGCCATCCAAGGTCTGGACGATAAAGCCTAGCTTTTCCGCCATAATCGAAGCCGCCGCATAATCCCAAGGCCAGTTGTAGGAGAAATAAGCCAAGAGGCCACCAGACAGTACCTTGCTAAAGCTAATCCCAGCACTGCCATAAACCCGAACCCCTAAACACTCCCGAGCCAAGTCTGCCAAGCCCCAATCATTAGCTTGCAGCATACCGGCATTAGAAGCCATGAGAAAATCTTGAAAAGGCCGGTCCTTAAAAGAAGGAAGTTTCCGGTCGTTACAATAGACGTCAAAGTCACCGCCGCCATGATAGAGCTGGTCTCTGGTCACGTCATAGATCAAGCCAAATCGACCAATTCCCTTTTCAAAATAGGCAATCATAACGGCAAAATCAGCCTTCTGAGTGATAAAGTTGGTGGTTCCGTCAATCGGATCAATCACCCAGACATTGCCATCAGCAATATTATGTCGGAGTCCATTTTCCTCCGCTAAAATAGCATCCTGGGGATAGCGGGCTAGAATCTTAGCCACCAAGTCATCCTGAACCTTCCGGTCCATCTGGGTGACTAAGTCAGTGGCACTGGTCTTTTGACTCACATCCAAATCATCATAGAGATGTTCTCTCAAAAAAGCACCAGCTTGGTAGATGATTTCTTTAGTAAAATGAAATTTATTTTCCAAGAGAAATGCTTCCTTTACCTTTACTTTTTGCCTCTTGAACAGCACGATAAAGCGAATAACCGCTGACGTTTTCAAAGTCACGGCCGATTCGCTTCTCTTGGCCCTTGCTCGGAACAACTTGCTTGAAAGCCGCATAGGACTTCAAGAGTTTTTCTGCTTGGACTTTCTGTTCATAAGCTGCTTCTACATCATTAAAAAAAGAGAGCACCGAAGCAAGCTCTTCAGTGCTCCACGATAAATCTAGTGGGTAACTATAATTTTTGTTCATCTTTACTGAATATCTGCCCGCATAGTTGCGGATCTTAACTCTTCCTTACGATAACTACGAGGCAGGAAAGCACGAATTTCATCCTCGTTAAAGCCGATTTGCATCCTTTTGCCGTCTAAAATAATTGGGCGTCGCAAAAGACTGGGATTTTCCTCAATCAACTGAATCAAGGTTGAAATGGACAAATCCTCCACATCCAAATCTAATTTCTGAAAAATTTTTGAGCGAGTTGAAATAATGTCGTCTGTACCGTTCTCTGTCAGAGAAAGAATGTGTTGCAATTCGGGAGCTGACAGAGGGCTCGTCATGATATTATGTTCCTGAAAGGGCACTTCATGATTTAGCAGCCAAGCACGCGCCTTACGGCAAGAAGTACAACTCGGCGATAAAAATAATGTAATCATGCATTTCTCTTCTAATTCTGTATAATAACTACCTCTATTATACTAAATTTTATTTGGCTTGACTATATTTTTTTGAAAATTACTGCCGAATGTCATGAAAATATAAATTTTTCAACTATTTCGATAACCAGTCCAACTTCTAGCAATCCGTTCATCGCTCTGCAGCTGAGCAATCAAGCTGTCAATACCATCAAACTTAACCATCTCGCGAATCTTATGCAGCCAGAAAATCCGAATAGTATCGCCATAGATATCCTGAGAAAAATCAAAGATATTAACCTCAAAACGGAGTTCATCACCGTCAAAAGTTACATTTTTCCCAACACTAGCCATACCACGATAGCGCTGACCATTGTGCTCAACATCCGCGACATAGACGCCATCTCCTGGGAGATGGACTCGATCTAAGGGAGCTAGATTGGCTGTTGGATAGCCAATCGTCCGTCCTCTGGCATTGCCATGAACCACGATACCGCGAGTGGACAAAGGATAGCCCAGCAATTCTTGAGTTTTCAGCATATCTCCAGCTGCAATCGTCTCCCGAATCCGAGTGGAAGAAATTTTCCGATTATCCAGATTAACCGACGGAACGATAACAATCTTGCCATTAAAAAAATCTCTCAGCTCATGTGACTCTTTGCGGTCTGAGCCAAAATGATAGTCAAAGCCAGCTACCACAGCCTTGGCGCGCAAACGAGACACGTACTTCTCAAAAAAGTCTCGGGCTGTATTGCCCGCAAAATGGCTAGTAAAATCAATCAGGTAAAGATAGTCAACACCTAGACTTTCCAGTTGCGCCATCCGTTCTTCAGGACTAGCTAGATGCAGCATGAGTTCAGGCTGATAGCGGACAAAGGCCAGTTTAGGAGACTCTGGGAAGGTCATCACGGCAATCTTGAGACCTTGCTCCGCAGCAATCTCTCTCGCCTTCTCAAAGAGTGCCTGATGCCCCTTATGCAGCCCATCAAAATAGCCTAGAACAAGGACCGTATCTTCTGTCTGATCAATCCCTTTTTCATCTATAATTCTCTTGGTTATCATCATTCCTCTATTTTACTACGCATTTGCTATTTTTACAATATCCGTTCTGCTCGAAAACGCAAAATATTCAAAAAGATTTTTACTGCCTTAGTCAGGGCGTTTGTCAAAAACTGAAAAAAGCAAAACAAAAGGACAGCAGTTGTGCAGTTGCTGTCCTTTTGTGAGGTTTAATGAAATTATTATAACATGCAAGCGCACATTTCATATTACAAAAGAGTAACAATCTTTTGACAATTCTACTGCGGATATTAAAGGAAGACCTTGCGGGGCTTGTAGGCAGCTTCCCGCTTTTCCAAAATGGCTACTAACTTCTCTTTATAAAAGCCAGCTAGCTCAGCTTCTTCTGACATCAAGCTTATAAAACGGCCGTTCCTCACGTCCTCAACTTGCTCGTCAGAAAGCTCAACCTTCACTAAATCTCCGATTCCTAATTCGAGTGGTTGGAGGAAGGAGAAATCATCTACTTCTACTCGCTCTGCTATTTCATCCAAGGTCAAGGCATCATCTAAGCTCATACCTGCTGAGGAAGTCCGTGTCAGCTGGGACATGTGACTGGCAAAGCCAAGCTTGGATCCCAAATCAACAGACAGGGTTCGAACATAGGTCCCCTTGCTGCATTTCACTCGAAAACGAAAACGAGCTTGCTCATCTTCATAGGAAATCGGACTGGTGCGCTCAAAACTATAGATGGTCACCTGCCGCTCTGGCCGCTCCACTTCTTGACCCGCTCTTGCATACTCATAAAGCTTGCGGCCATTGACCTTGACTGCTGAATACATGGGTGGAATCTGGCGAATCTCACCAGTCATAGACTCCATCGCTTCATCAATGAGAGCTTCTTCTAAAAGCTCTGTCACCGGCGTCCGCTCTAAGATGTCTCCGCTGGCATCCTCTGTCGTCGTTGAGCAGCCTAGAGTAATCTCCCCCTCGTAGACCTTGCCTTCCTCCTGCATAAACTCGACCAAGCGCGTCGCTTTGCCCACAGCAATCGGAAGCACCCCTACTACATCTGGATCCAAGGTTCCCCCATGACCGATTTTCTTGGTTTTTAAAATCTTGCGCAGCTTAAAAACCGCATCGTGCGAGGTCATCCCCGCTTCTTTTCTTAGGTTGATAATTCCGTTCATTGATTAACTTTCTAAAAATACTAAAACTCTTTTTTGGAAATCCTTATGCTTTTCATAGAGTGCGTGGCCACAGTCTGGCAAAATAGTGAGCTGGCTATCTTTGATATGGTGATGAAATTCGAGCGAAGCTTCTACACCTAGAACGTCATCTTCTTCTGCTCCGATGACTAGTGTAGGACAGTTGATCTTTTCCAGGACTGCCATACTATCATGTCTTAAGCAAGATATGGCCTGAATAGCAATCCGATGTTTATCTTTAATGCGACCTAAGATTCCCATTATTCGATAAAGGTATTTAAACTTTCCAAAGGATTTAGGTGTATAAGAGTGACTTGCAATATCCAACATCAGTTCCTTATAGGATCCCGTCTGACTCAACTCAAGCCAGCAAGTAATCCTCTCCCTACCAAGATTATTCAGTTTCGCAGTAGTAACTGTCAAAATCAATTTTTCAACTCTTTCTGGGAAATCTGATGCCAACCATTGGGCAATCATACCGCCTTGGGAAATTCCTAGGACAGCTACCGTTTTCAGACCTAAAACCTCCATAGCTTCAGCAATATCAGTCGCCATATCTCGTGTTGTATAATTTTCTGGCAACTCATTGATTCTGCTAAAAACATAGACCTGGTAAGCTGTTGCGAAGCTCCTATAAGATAGGGCAAGCATTTGCGCCATTCCCTTCACAGTCGCCAAACCATCCCCTAGACCTGGAATGACGAGCAGCGGCTTCTTCCCTTTTCCAAAGGTCACATAATCCATGCTCTTATCGTTAAAATATAAGGTTTTCCCTTTTGTTGAAGACATTACTTCGTTTCCATTACTATTTTATCATGTTTATTCATGTTGACTTTTTAAATGCAGTGCAAAGCCGGCAGTCACTTTTTCAAATCCAACCGCCTGATAAAACTGATGTGCAGCATTTCGTTCAGAAGTTAATCCACTATTTAGAGTCAGTGCCTTAACTCCTTCTTTTACCGCTTGTTTTTTCAATTCATCGATTAGCCTACTAGCAATTCCTTGTCGTCTTGCTTCTTTTGCAACTGACAAAGCTAAAATACGATAGTAAGATCCATCTGCTTCAAAAAAGAATAGCTTTGCATAACCTAAGAAACCTAAAATTTCTCCGTTTCTTTCAGCTAAAAGACAGCCATAATGCGGCTGAGAAAGAATCGTTTCTAAACGTCGAGCCAGCTTAGAAGCGGTCGTTGGATAGCCCAAGTCTTCGTATAAAGACAGTAAGACTTCAGCATCTTTCATGGTTGCTTTTCGTATCTGCATAGGATCCTCCTAGTCACCCTTCAAAGCTTCAAACTTTGCTTTCATGGTAGGATTTTTGCGCGTCAATTTTTTGACAGAGACATCGTCCAGTTTGTTGTTTGCCAAGCGCAGCTGATTTTCAGAGGTCGTCAGGAATTTCTTGATTTCCTCCATCCGGCGGATAGCCTTGTCAATCTCCTCGATAGCTTTGCCAAAGTTGGTCGAAGCAGACTGATAGTTCTTAGCGAAAGCTACTTTAAAAGCATCCAAATCTTCCTCAAAATGCGTAATATCAATGTTCTGCTCCCGCACCAAGGCCAGCTCCTGCTTGTACTGGAGCGAGTTAAGCGCAGCATTACGCAGGAGGGTAATCATGGGCAAAAAGAACTGTGGCCGGATAACATACATCTTCTCATAGGCATAGGACACATCGACAATACCCGAATTGTAGAGCTCGCTATCAGCCTCAAGAAGTGTCACCAAAATGGCATACTCACAGCCTTTCTCCCGCCGGTCCTTATCCAGCTCTTTGAAAAAATGCTCGTTTTTCTTCTTGGTCGCTGTCTCATCGCCTTCATTTTTCATCTCAAACATTATGGAGAGGATTTCTACACCATTTTCATCCACCTCACGGTAAATGTAGTCACCCTTGCTGCCTGTTCTGGCATCATTGTCCTTGCCAAACTCCGCTCGTGGAAACATGGCCATACGGTTCTTGTTAAACTCGTACTCACAGTGCTGTTCCAAACTCTCGCCAATCATCTTAGTGGACTGCTTGGCTTTAAAATCCTTGTAGAACTCTATGGTCTCATCCTTCTGACGCAGCTCTACCTCATAGCGCTCTTTGAGAGAGGTCTGAGCCAGCGCTGCTTCCTTTTCTTGCAAGACTAGCTGATTCTTAACCTCGTCTCGCTCTTTTTCCAGCGCTGACAAGGTTTTTTGAAGTTGATTTTCATGCTCCAAGCGCAAAGTTGTCAGCTGACTTTCCAATTGATGAACTTCCTTATCCTTCTCCTGCAATTGAAGACTAGCTGCCTGCTCCGCCTCTTTCTTTGCCAATTCCTGCTGGGTCTCAAACTGAGAAATCTGACTTTGAAGATTGCTAATTTCCTGCTCTTTCTGCGATAGCAAAGCTTGTTGGGCATTCTGGGATTTTTGCTCTGCTAAAGCCAGTTCCTGCTCAATCCGAGCATGAATCTCCTTGTCAAACTCTGCAGTCCGAACCTGCGACAAAAGCTCACTGTACTGGCTCTCATTGACCGTAAAAATCTCCCCGCAGTTGGGACATTTGATTTCGTTCATAGGGTACCTCTTCATATAAAGTTAAAATCTTAATTACTTTTCTTTTTCAAGCTGATAGATTATATCGTTATCATTTATTATTTGTTATTCTTTTTTCAACATTCTCCCAAATTCACTAATCTACTTCTCACGACTATCAATTATTATACCATTCCTGCCAATAAATGAAAAATAGCAAGCCAATGGCTTGCTTGATTTTCACGGAATTAAAATGCTATGTCCATGATCCTCTGGGAGGTAATAAGATATATCCCCTGCACTGCTTCCTAGTCTACTCTTACTAAAAATGGAATAGAGTTTTGAATCATATTCAGAATCAATGACAAAACGCCCATTGTCAAAACTTATAGATGCGGACGCTGAAGAATCTTGAAAAATAGATTGTTCACTCTGAGAACGAACCACTCCTTTTATGGTTGCAACTTCTTCAGGATATTTTTCAAAGGATATATCGAAACTAAGTTCTCTTGAAGAAGATGGAAAATAGGCTTGATGTTCACTCAGACGAATACTTTGAATCTTTCCCAATGATTGTTCGAGTTCTGGAAGTTCCCTATACAGTTCTGATTGAATCGCTGATTTGAAATTTTCCTGATGTACTTGCAGCCATTCATTAAAGAAACGAGTCGCCCTTTCTTTTTGAACTCGGTAGACGATATTCTCTCCTGAATCAGCAAGAGCATTCGAAAAATTATACAAGGCTTCCTTTGCCTCATCCTGCTCTCGCTTCCAATCCCAAGAAGAATCTTCCGATATTTCAATCTCGCCCATATACCAGGTACTCATATCCTGACTTTTGTCTTTATAAGGGTTAGGATGGATAAAAGTAAAGGGTGCAATGCCAGCATCTGGAAAAGACAATTCAGTTCTTAATGATTGTTCTTTATTATCATTGACGTAGGCTGAAAAATAGATATGATAATTCCCACTCACGTCACCGCCATTGTCATACTCTCCGCTAGCAGAACCTGGCAAAAGTGTCACAGATTTTATGTGTTTCTTTTCGAAATCCAAGTTTTCAATTATCTCTTTTTTAATAGAATCTTGATGCTCAAGAATAAACTTACCATCGTTACTATATTGAGGCTTAGTCAAAAATGGTAGATTTATAATAAGAATCGGAAGGGCAATAACAATGAAAAGAATAAAAATCCACTTTTTCGATTTAAACATGGGTCCCCCTCTTATTTTAATTAACAAAGATAGTTTTATTATACCATCCTTTTCTCAGATGAAAAACAGCAAGCCAATAGCTTGCTGTATTAGTTTATCACTCCCCTATCTCAATCCGCCAGCTGGCGGCTGTTTTTCTTTCTTGGATAAATTTACTGTAGATACCTTGTTTGGCCAGTAAGTCTTGGTGTTTGCCTTGCTCGACAATGCGGCCTTGTTCCAGCACCAAAATCTGGTCTGCATGCTCAACCGTCTTGAGTCGGTGGGCAATCATGATAATGGTCTTATCGCAAGTCAAAGCCTGAATAGCCTGCATGAGGGCTTCTTCGTTTTCTGGGTCAACATTGGCTGTCGCTTCATCAAGAATGATAATAGGTGCATCCTTGATAATAGCCCGAGCGATGGAAATGCGCTGGCGCTCACCTCCAGAAAGACTAGCACCTCCTTCACCAATCTTGGTGTCATAGCCATCAGTCAGTGAGAGGATAAAGTCATGACAGGCAGCTTTCTTGGCAGCTTCTATCACTTCTTCCTGACTGGCCTCCGGCTTGCCAAAACGAATGTTATTGGCAATGGTATCCTCAAAGAGATAGACGCTTTGAAAGACAAAGCTGAAATTACGAATCAGGCTGTCATAGCTGTATTCCCTAACATCATGTCCGTCTAAACTAATACTTCCCTGATCCACATCCCAGAAGCGGGCGATGAGGTTGCAGAGCGTTGTTTTGCCTGATCCAGAAGGTCCGACCAGAGCAGTTGTTGTTTTTTCGGGAATGGTGAGGGAAACCCGGTCAATAATTTTCTTATTTTCATAAGAGAAGCTAACATCTCTCAGCTCAATCCGGCTGCTCTTAGGCTCAATATCCTGACCGCTGATGTCCATCGGCTGGATAGCCAAAACTTGATTGACCATATCAACCGACAGATCAACAATGCGCAGGAGAGAAGAGAAAGAGCCAACGCCGTCTAGATTTTCATAAATCATAAAGCCACTGACAATCATCATAATGGTTACCAGCAGCTCCATACTGCCATTGAGATAAAAGTAGATAGAGAAAAGCCCCATAAAGAGACCCGTCAGCTTGGTCACCATGCCCTGGAGGGCAATGTAAGGTGAGGTCACGAGTGTCATTTTAGTATCTAGCTGACTCTTGCCTTCAATAGCCTTGGACAGCTTCTTGGCAGAACGGTTGACCAGATTGTAGTTCTTAACTTCAGCAATACCTTGGCTGTACTCTAAAACAACGGCTACTAGGTCGATATCCGCCTGATACTTGTCATCAGAAACCTTGCCAACTTGCCAACGCATGAGGGTATTTGGCAAGAGAAAGAGGACGAGACCCACCAAGAGAACCAGTCCAACCCGCCAGTCATAGAGAAAGACCAAAACGGTGATGAGACCGGTCGTCAGAAAGCCCTGCACAGTCATCATAACCACTCGCGTAGCTACATCAGACAGCCCTTCCAGCGTATTAGTCGTAACACTGGTAATCTTGCCCAAGCTATTTTGATTAAAGTAACCCATGGGCAGATAGCGCATGTGCTCGGCAATTTCAATCCGCTTCTGAGCACAGGTATGATAGCCCGCTTCCGTCTGGAGCATAGTGATTTTCAGGGTAATCCAGACGTTTAGCACAGTGGATACCAACATGATACCCAGAGCCAGCCAGAAAGTCTGCATAGAGAGATTCTTCTCTATCAGTCCCATAACGACTAGGCCGATTGCTGGAATACGCAGAGCGATGATAAAGGACTTGATGATGCCCAGATAAATGGATTGATAAAATTTCCTACGGTCCTCTGCCGTACAGAAATCAAAGAATTTCTTCAGTATATTAAGCATGAGTCAGCCCTCCTTCCATTTCACCACTATCTCTGGTAGCAATATGGGCCTGCCACATAGAAGCATAAAGCGGACTGGTTGCCAGCAATTCTTCATGCCGACCTCTAGCTTCAATCCGACCATCATTGACCAAGACTATCTGGTCTGCACTTATAATAGTAGACAGCCTGTGGGCAATGACAATCAAGGTCCGTCCCTCAATCAGACGAGCTAGACTGGACTGGATCCGTGCTTCATTTTCCAGATCTGTATAAGCAGTCGCTTCATCCAAGATAAGAATCGGCGCATCCTTGAGCATGGCACGGGCGATAGCAATCCGCTGACGCTCCCCACCAGATAGATGACTGCCGCCAGAGCCTACCTGAGTTTCAAAACCATCTTCCAAGTTCATGATAAAGTCATAACAGCCACAGCGACGGGCAATTTCGATGACCTCTTCATCAGAAGCCGCTGGATTTCCCATCCGAATATTTTCCATAATAGTCTCATCAAAGAGATAGTTATCCTGGGTCACATAAGCAATCTGCCGACTGTAATAGTCTAGCGAAAGCTGGCGAATATCCAAACCACCATAGGTAATCTGACCAGAAGTGACATCCCAGAAAGAAGCCAGAAGCTTGGCAATTGTAGACTTACCCGAGCCTGATGGCCCAACTAAAGCATTGATGCTGCCAGCCTTAATATCTAGCGAAATACCATGGAGTACTTCCTCTTCATCTGTATAGCCAAAGCTGACATCCGTCATGACCAGTTCCCTTCCTTTTGGAAGTTCTCTCAGCTCCTGAGGCCTTTCCAAATCAGGCTTTTCCAAAATATCAATGACTTGGCCAAAAATAGTGCCGATTTTCCGTAAATCGTCCATATAGCTAGCCACTAAAATCAGAGGAGTCAGAAGACTGAGCGAAAGAATAATCATCAGAATAAAATTGCTGGCAGTCAAACTGCCTTGCAGATAGAAATAACAGCCAGCCGGTAGTAGAAAGAGCAAGCCTGATGGCAGAAAAGCAGTCACAATCCCCATCTCCAGATTGAACTTGCGCATCCACTCAATAAAGCAGTCTGCTCCTTCTCTAGCAGCTGTCACAAACTTATCATAAGAAAATTTTTCCTTGCCAAAGACCTTGATAACCTCAATCCCATTGATGTATTCCACCGCTGTATCATTGAGCTTTTTGGTCTTGACCAGAGTATTTTGATAGTCCGCTTCGCTATTGGCAGCCATCCGAACATAGGCCAGCACCACAATAGGAATAGTCAGGAGAGACAGCAAGGTCAGCCGCCAATCAATGATCAGCATGGCAATGAGGACAATAATCGGACCAAAAATTCCAGCAGTAAACTCTGGAATCAGGTGAGCCAAGGTCGTTTCGGTCGCATCCACCCGCTCAACGATAATGTTCTTATAACTTCCTGATGACTGACTGAGTACTGTACCTAGAGGCAGCCTCGCTAGCTTGTCTGTCAGGCGATGCCGCATTTCCGCTAGAATCTTAAAAGTAGCCGTATGCGACAGCATGGTGGAAATACCGTGAAATCCCCAGTAGCCAATCCAGGCCAGACCTGCCCACGCTGACTGCTGCAGGTAAAAATCCCAGTTTTTATTGCCAGCCAAGAGCTGATTAATCATTCCACCAATAAAGAAATAAGGCAGAAATCCTGAAATCACAGAGGCAAAGGCAAAGATCAGACTGAGCACAAAATATATCTTATGAAGGGAAACAAAGTCCCAGATCCAAGCAAGGACAGATTTTTTCTTCATAGAATTTCCTTCTTTCTATCAAAAACCTAGCAAACCTCCCCAGTCAAACAAGTCCATGATGGAATGGCAAAATTCCAGCGCCTGCTCTTGGGGCCAGTCTTGAGCCAAGGGCTCAAATACAGCAGTGTAATAAGCTGTCATGCACGATCGCAGAAACTCATGTTTGACCAAATGATTGATCTTACCCTCTTTGTATGCCAGCTCCAAATAGCGATAAGTCTCGTCTGCAGCCAAATGAGGCAGACGCATCCTGAAGTCCGCTTGCGAAGATCCCTGAGATTTAAAGAGCAAGAGCTGCATAATATCCTTATGTTCATAGAGAATCCGCATCAGGGACTGGAGATCCTCCAAGCGATGGGCCCACATATCAGACAGGTGTCCCTCTTCTAGGAAAGCATAGTCACGTCGCTTCTGCTCTTGTCCATACTGGTCTAAGGCTGTCAAAGTAGGCTCAAGCAGGGCAACAAAGAGACTGTCCTTACTCTCATAGCGCTTATAAAGAGCCCCAGTCGTCAAGCCTGCAGCGCGACAAATTCTCCGCAGTGAAGCATTCTGATAGCCATAAGCTAAGAACTCACTCCTCGCGCTTTCCAAGATTTTTTCGTTTAACTCATCTGTTTCTTTTTTCATGGTTTCAATTCGATAACACCGTTATCGCCTTTCTTATTTTATTATAAATTCTGACAATTTAACTGTCAAGGAAAAACAAAAAAAGACCGATAAATATTTTCATCAGTCTAGTTCTATTCCTTTTCCTCTTGTAAACATGACAAAAGGAGCTTGTGAACAAGCTCCTCTAGAATTTTACTTTTTATTAGGGGCATAAATCATGCCAGTACAGTCGAAATCTTCCTGTCGGCGAAAGCCGAGCTCTCGATAAAAAGCTAGATTTTTATCTGACTGCTCCGTTGCCAGCTGGATTTGGTAAACATCCTTAAAACTTTCCAACGTCTGCTGAAGAAGGCTTCGGCCAATCCCCTGACGCTGGTAGTGTGGATACACCAGCAAATCCTGAATGAAGATAATGGTAAGTCCATCCCCGACAACTCGGATCAAACCAACCAACTCCTCATCGTCATAAGCTGCCATCACAAACAAGGACTGATGGAAGGCCTGCTCTAACTGCTGAGGTCGATTAGTGTAATTGCTCCAACCAACTGAAGCATAGAGGTCTAGTACTGCCGCAAAATCTAGCTGAGGATTTATTTTATAATGAATCATAGTCCTCTCCTTGTTTTTTCTCTGTTTGTTTGCCTAAACCATTCTAAAGCTTTATCGAACTTGAGTCAGCACTCCATCTTGCATCTCATAGACCTTATCAACCTCGTCCAGCAGGCGGGTATCATGGGTAATCATGACCACGCTCTTATGGAATTTCTGGGTCACCTCTTTGAGCAAATGGACCACGCGCTTAGCCCGCTCTGTATCCAGACTAGCTGTCGGCTCATCAGCCAAGATAATATCAGGACTGTTGTAAAGTGCTCGGGCTATAGCAGCTCTCTGCCGTTCCCCGCCAGACAATTCTTTCGGATACTGCTTGAGAGTTCCTTTAAGATCTAGCAACTCAATCAGACTGTCTAGATCCATTCTTTCCTTTTTAGATAAGCGGTCAATCAGCTGGAACTGGTCTTCGATTTTCAAAAAAGGAATGAGATTGGAAGCCTGCAAAATAAAGCCGAAATCATTGAAACGCAGGGCTGCCCGTTCCTTTTCCTTGAGCTGGGAAGTATCTTTCCCATGCAGGAGAATCTGTCCTTTTGAGGGTGTTTGTAAATGCCCCAGCAAGGTCAGAAGGGTTGTTTTACCCGATCCTGACGGCCCAATAATAGCTACAAACTGCCCCGCTTCCAGTTGGAAATCAGTTGGTTTCAGGGCTTGAACCAGCGTATGTCCCTGGCCATATTCTTTTGTAACCCCTTTTAGTTCTATGATTGACATTTACTCACCTCCAATCGCTGTGATAGGGTCAATTTTCAGAACCCGGTGAATGGACAAGAGCCCGCCAGCCAGTGACATGAAAACAATCAGGACAATCAATCCAGCATAAGCTCTCCAGTCACTGTAAAAAGGCATAGAAGCCGGCAAGACTAGCTGAGTTCCCAAGAGAGCCAAGACAGCTAAGCTGATTCCCAGAGTGGATAGGATGAAAATCTGCCAGAAAATAGAAGCAATAATCTTCCCACTGGCAATTCCTTGAGCGCGCATAATACCGTAAAGATGCGTCTTTTGGATGGTAATGATGTACATAAAAATTCCCAATACCAAAAATGTAATCAGAACCATGGCTCCAATCATAAAGGAAAAAGTCAGTACCTGAGGCTGATAACCAGGGATATTTTCTATAAAATCACTCATAGAGAGCTGACTAAGTCCTGCTTCTTCAATCTTCTGACCATCCTTGACCACAAGTGCACTGATATTCTTAACCTGACTTGAGCCGTACTTTAATTCCCTGAAATCATCTAAATCCATAAAAATTACAGGTTGAGTAAAGAAGCTATTATCCTCTGTGAAACCAACAACCTGATAGAGGCGCTCACTGCCATTGAGCTGGAGCTGGTCGCCTAGTTTCACACCTTTTTGCTGCAAACGCTTATCCGCAATAACTTCATAAGCATTCTCAGCAGGACGTCCCTCAATAATGTCAGGCGCTAGAAAACTATCCCAAGAGAGACCAAAAATCTGAGCATTGAGTTTATCAGTCCCATCTTCATAATTGGCCACTGCTGACGTTTGTCCCAAAGCAGCGATTGAGTCCCCTTGAAGCAGGCGACTGTATTCCTCTTCCTTGAGAGTCGAAGCTATTAGATTCTTATTGGCGTACTCCGACAATACGATTGACTCAGCCTGCCATTGGTCCAAAGCCAAGCGATTGAGCCTAGCCAAACCAACGGAAAGACTGGATAAAAAGAAAACCATATAGGTAATGAGAAAGACCACAGCAACCACCAAACGATAGCGTCCGCGGCTGTAGACAATCTCTTTAAAAGCTAAAAACAAAGCTGTCCTCCTTTGAGATATTCGAGACTATTATACCATAAAGAAA
The DNA here is from genome assembly GCF_001557225.1 of Streptococcus sp. CCH8-C6. Taxonomy (NCBI): domain Bacteria; kingdom Bacillati; phylum Bacillota; class Bacilli; order Lactobacillales; family Streptococcaceae; genus Streptococcus; species Streptococcus sp. CCH8-C6. The sequence goes on along the minus strand of NZ_LSJN01000081.1, from coordinate 15,938 downwards.
CAAACTGGAAAAACTATCCTGTCAATCCCCCTCCATATGCTCTCTGACAAAACCTGCTAAACCAACAGCGGTCACCCTAGCATGAAAATCACTCATTTGCTGAACCTGATAGCGAGGATGAGCCAGCCAGTAAGTCAGAGTTCCCATAAAGGACGCGATCTGATGATTCAGCAGCAAATCTGCTTCTATATCCTCTAAATGTGGATCAGCCAAGGAAATACTCTGCCAGAAAATCTCCCTCAAAGCTTCCTGCAACCGACGCGAACTAGTTGGACTGCCATTCGGCCCTAAAAGAATGGCCAAGTCTTCCAAGTGAGTCTCAAAAAAATGAAAAAGATTTTGTTTCTCATGGATATAGTCTTCCACTTTAAAATCCTTTTCTAACTTGAACAAGCAGGCAGATTCCAGAGCCTCTTGATAATAGGACTGCAAATCATCTAGCAAGCGGTCTTCTATCTTCTCCAGCAGATCATATTTATCCAAATAATGCCGATAAAAAGTACTGCGATTTACCTCTGCCAAATCAATCAGCTGACGAATACTGATAGTCTCAAAAGTCTGCTCCTTCATCAGCTGTAGCAAGCTATCCTCTATCTGCTTTTCTGTCTTTCTTCTTTTTTTCTCATACATGCCATTCACCTCAAAATGCAACAGTCTCTCTAAAATTGATGCTTGTATGCCATCCAGCTCCCACTATATAATAAATATAAGCAGAAGACAAGAACAGGAGGATTAAAAGATGAAGATTATTATCAGTCAAAAGGAAGTCAGTCAAGAAAGAATTGAGCAATGGCGGAAGAAGAGAATCCATAAAGCAGCTAAGATACTTAATCTAAAGCTACCCAATACTGACAACACGGAGATTTTAGACCAAGCCCTACTGGAAGCAAAAATGAAGCTGACATACGAGGAGCTAATCCATAAAATTGGAACCAAACTCAAATGGAGCCAATATTTAATGAAATGGGCGGCCAAATGGTCCAAGAAACCACGAAAAAGAGCTGTTGTAACGATTTTTGCAAGTGGACTGACTGCCGCTTCTTTCAGTATAATTCTAGAAAAGTTGATGTTAGAAAAGACAAATGTTCGTAAACGAGTCAATCTTGGTGCCTGTCCAGACCATTATGCCTTGCAGCCGCACGGCAGCAAACTGGAAGTCATTGAAACTGCAGGAAACAGCCCGCTGCCGACACAGTTTTTTCTTAACCTTGGTGGTGAAGCTGAGATAGAGGAGCCTCGAGATGCGTCTTATCCCTTCCAAACTGTCGGTGCCGCCAGTCTAGCGAATGGTTGCAATATCGGTGGTATTCGCCATCAGTTTCGCGACACAGAAAAAGGCTTAGAAGCCCGATTCTGCGCTGAATTCCCCAGCCTTTGTCCAGACAGCCTTATCAAAGAACACCAGCTCCATCTTGCCGCCGAATGGTCAAAGTGGATAGCTTGGTGCAGAGAGCAAAAAGAATGAATTTCCTTCCACAAAAAACAGCCTACTGCCATCTTAAAGAGACCTCAGCAAGACTGTTTTCTTCTTTACCTAATCAAAGACAATCATGGACTTAATGGTCTTGCGTTCATCCATATCTTTATAAGCTTGATCAATATCTTCCAGTTTGTAGCTTGAAGTAAAGACCTTGCCTGGATTAATATCACCATCAAGAACTGCCTTGAGCAAGATTTGCTTGTCGTAAGTTGTGACAGAGGCTGCTCCGCCTGCCACTGTAATATTTTGAGCAAAGGTAGAACCGAGAGCTCGGTTATTATAGTGAGGCACACCGACAAAGCCCAAGCGGCCACCGTTGTGAAGGACTCCTAGAGCTTGATCAACAGCAGCTTCTGTTCCAACACATTCCAGAGCTGCATCTGCCCCGCCACCTAGAATCTCACGCACTTTGGCAATTCCTTCTTCACCACGTTCTGCAATAACGGCTGTTGCACCGGATTCCAAGGCCATTTTTTGTCGATCTTCGTGACGGCTCATAAGAACGATTTGGGAAGCACCACGCATTTTAGCAGCGATAACAGCGCATTGTCCCACAGCCCCATCACCAATCACGACCACTTTATCACCAGGCTTGACGTCTGCCACTCGCGCAGCATGGTAGCCAGTTGGCATGACATCAGCCAGTGTCAAGAATGATTTGAGCATTCCTTCTGTATAATCAGAAGGCTGACCCGGAATTTTGATAAGTGCCCAGTTAGCAAATTCGAAGCGCATATATTCAGCTTGCACCCCATTTGACCAGTTATTCCCAATATGAGAATCACAAGTGCCATCAAATCCTGCCCGACAGGCATCACATTGCCCGCATCCATGAGTAAATGGAGTAATAACAAAATCGCCAGGTTTAACAGTCGTTACTGCATCCCCGATTTCTTCGACAATTCCAATCGCTTCATGCCCACTATTTTGATGGCCTGCTTCAATATCTGGACTGCGGTAGCGCCATAAGTCAGATCCACAGACACAGGTCCGAACAATCCGAATAATGGCATCATCTTCCTCAATAATTTGCGGACGATCAATGTCAGCGAGCCCAACTTGGCCCGCTTTTGTATAAACTGCCAATTTCATCGTTTCTTCTCCTTTGATATCTTTATTGCAACTATTATACAACTTAAAGCACCCTTCAAGTCAAATATTTGACATCATTTAAGATAAAATTTTTATAAAAAAAGGAAACTCCATTCTTAGAGTTTCCTAGTTTGATTCCCTCACTGCTCATCCTGTTGTCCTGAGCAGAATGAGAAGCGCTTTACTGCTTGGTAAAGGTCAGGGTGTCTGGATCATCATCCAATTCGTCCACAATCAGCTGATTGCCATTTTGACGATAGCTTTTAGCATCATCACCGACAATCAGTCTTTGGTTAGCAGCATCAACTTGTACCTGCTTGATTTCCTTACTGCCATCTACCTCGGTCTCAGTCCAAGTACCAGTCGTACCATTGATTTCTAGGACATGCTGGTCACCATCATGGTCGGTTGCTTGGTAGCGCCCATCTAGACTTGTAGCCTGCCCTGCATTTGATGATGACGAAGGCTGATTAGAGGAAGATGCAGCTGATGACTGCGAAGTCTGATTTTGTGCAGATTGTGATGTTTGGCCTTGAGTATTCTGTGATGAACTAGTATTCCCTCCTTGGTTGGTATTGCCTGAGCAAGCAGCCAATAGGACTGCTGCTGTCAGAGATAGAATTCCGATAAAGGCTTTTTTTGTAATAGTCATATCGCTTTCTCCTTTTTTCTACATTTGTAGTTTATAGTTATATTCTACACTTGTCTGTTTCATTTGTCAAGAAAAAGCAGTTTTTATTATAAGGAAAATATATCTAAAGGAAATGAATCACTCTGACTGAACTTTGCTATTCAGACGCTGCTTGTTCTCTAAGTCTTCCCGAGTTCTCTTGACAAAATAGTTCCCAGTCGTATAATATTTCTATAAAAGATAAAAGGAGAAAATTATGTCAATCAGAAAAGCCCAAGTCAGTGATATTCCTACATTACAAGGACTCCTTCAGCAAGTCCTGCTTGTCCACCATCAAGCTCGGCCGGACATTTTCAAGGCCAAGGGCAGCAAGTTTAGCAATGAAGAATTAGAGAAGATTCTAGGACAAGAGTCCACCCCTATTTTCGTCTTTGAAAGTGAATCCGGAGAAATCCTCGGTCACCTCTTCTGCTCCATCAAGGAACCTGTCAGTCCTGTACTCAATCCCATCAAGACACTTTTTATCGAGGATTTATGTGTAGATGAGAAAGCCAGAGGGCAAAAGGTTGGCGAGCAGCTTTACCGCTTTGCGGAAGACTATGCTCGGGAAATCGGCTGCTATAATCTGACTCTCAATGTTTGGAACGACAATGTCGGAGCCCTGCGTTTCTATGAGCGATTAGCGCTTCAGGCTCAGGAAACAGTGATGGAGAAGATACTTTGATCTTGAAAGACAAATTTTAGGAAGCGCTAGCAATAGTTTTCGGATATACCCTACCAGCAGAATTAACTATTTTATTTGCCGAGAAATTTTCGATACAATAGATAGTAATAGGTAATGAAAGTGAGAAATCTTATGACAAAATCAAAATTTCAACTGGTTGGATCTCTTCTGCGCCCAGAAAATCTGCGCCAGTATAAGACAGAAATTGAGCACCGCGATGATATTCAATACCCCTTCTACGAAAGCTTCCCAGGCTACCATGAGACGGAGACAGCTGACATCAAGGAGATTATCGCTGAGCAAAAGGCTAAGGGTATTGACATCCTGACGGATGGAGAATACTCCAAGTCTATGTGGCATCTGGACTTTGTCTGGGGACTTAAGGGAATTGAGCGTTACATTGCTGACCACGGCTATACCTTCAAGGACCACGACGGCGGGCAATACGAGACCCGTAAGGATATTGGTATCCGCATCACAGCGCCACTCTCTGGAAAAAATCATCACTTTATCGAGATTTATAAGCTAGTCAAGGAAGAGGCTGCTGGTGAAGATACCAAGCTGACTGTCTGGGGACCTGCCCATGCTTATACTGAGTTAGCTGTCTTTGACCGCTTGGCTGGACCAGGACAAATTTATGAGACCAATGAAGATTTGAAAAAAGGCTTGATTCAAGCTTATAAGGAATTTTTGGACGACTATAAGGCTGCTGGCGGACAGATTATCCAGTTTGACGACTGTCTCTGGGAACTCTTTGACGAATCCAATCCTGCTAGCTTCTTTGCGGAGGGCAATGCTAGTCTGGCTGACCTGGCAGACGAGTTTGTCGCTATTAATAACAAAGTCGTAGACTACGCTCATGAGCTTGGACTGACTGTCTGGACCCACAACTGCCGTGGTAACTACGAAAGCCGCTCTGCTGCTGAAGGTACCTACGAAGCTATCGCGGAAAAATTCCTGCGCGACCAACACTATGATCGCTACTTCCTAGAATGGGACAGCGATGTAGCTGGTGATATATCAGCCCTAGCAGCTTTGAAAGACAAGGATGCAGAAGTCGTTTTAGGACTGCTCTCTAGTAAGACGACAGGCTTGGATGATGAAAAGCGTGTCCTAGACCTCCTCGAGAAAGCAGCAACAGTTCTACCGAAAGAGCGTCTCCTGCTCTCCCACCAATGCGGCTTCGCCTCTTGTGACTCTGGAAACGAACTCACCATTGAGCAACAGTGGGCCAAAATCAAACAAGGCCAAGAAATCGCCCAGAAATTCTGGGGAGAATAAGCAAAAAAAAGCGGTGTGACCGCTTTTTTCTATGCTCTTAAAATCAATTTGGGGCTGAATTAGATTTCTTTGATGAACTCCAGTTTCATCTACATCTGTTCAACATATTAAATCTTGTAGTATCAAGAAATTTCAATTCGCTTGAGCCAATTTTCGACCAAGGCCGTAAAGAGAGCCTCTTGATCTATCTGTGCATTGTGGCCAGCAAGATCCATTACAGCATGAGTTGCCCTTGGATAATAGCGAGACAGTTGCGCTAACTGCTGGAAGCCCACGACTTGGTCCTGCTTTCCTGCTATAAAAAGGCTGGGCTCGTCATAGCCCTTTTCCAGTATCTCTTGATCCACTTCAAACGAAAAAGAATAGTTTTCTTGCAGCTTTTGGACAAAGGGAGCATTCATCATCTGAAGCCCTACTAGGATTTCTTTTTCAAACCGTTGATAAGTTTCTTTAGTCTGTAAAATCGCTAAATCAACGAAAGCTTCGCTTTTGCCTGCTATATCAAAACCTACCTCTCTAATTAGCAGGCTGTCTTTTGGCAGAATTCTTTCTTGCGGATTGGGTACAACTACTGGACAAATAAGCAGCAAACCATCAATCTCTGACCTTTTCTTAGCCAAAATTCCTCTAGCAAGATAGCCACCATAAGACTCTCCAGCTAAGAGAAAGCTGTGTCCGCCGATTACAGTCTCTATAAAGTTCAAGAGCATCTCTAAAATCGCATCCGCACTTGCAAAAGCAGGATTGGCATCAGACCTACCCATGCCAGGTAAATCTAAATAAATCCTTTTATAGTCAGCATGTTTCTCAAAAATAGGTTCCAAACATCCTTCCATCAATTCAGATGAACAGCCCAAACCATGAATTGCCAAGACTGGCTTTCCTTGACCAATCACTTTATAATATAATTTATTTCCCTGATAAGTAAAAAACATTTTTTCTCCAATCATACCTTAAAGACACGTTTTGCTCGAGGTGGATCCTTTATCGAAACTAATCAAAATAATATTGTTTATGAGCCTAACAAATTATTCTTATCATCTACACCCCTCAAAGCTACTAAAGTAACAATTTTTCACCTTGATTTCAGAGCTTCATGCCTCGTCTCCAAATAACAAAGTCGATTTTTGCAGATAAGGATTAGGATACTTGACTAGCAGGTTCCTTACAGCTGTTACCAAGTCTTTCTGCTCAGCCTGACCGGATTGGTAACGAAGCAAAAGATGCATAAAATCTTCTTTTTCAGCTGAGCTGGCTTTCTTCTTAAAATAGCCCCAAACATGCTGAAAGGCATTGCAGACCTGACCGCGATTTTCAGGCAGGGCTATCGCCTGATCAATCAAGCCTTGAACATGTGCTGCTTCCACCGAGTCGCTTTTTAGATATTGGCGGATTTCCAGATAGATCTTACTGGAATGACTGAGAACCAGATATTTATTTCTAGGCCAAAGAGTCTGACATTGGGAGATTTGGTTTGAATTTTCCATGATTACTTTTCCTACTGATTTTCAATTTCGAATACTTCTCGTTTCGTCTACATCTTTGATCGCATCCCAGTAATAAGTTTGCCAAGATAGAAAGCAAATCAAGTATGATTGGAATAGGATTACGAAGAGTATTAATCAAAATCCCCAATCACATGACTGGGGAATAGTTCATTAACGCACCTCTGCGCCGAGTTTTTCGGTCAGGGATTTTTCGATTTTTTCCATGTATTTAGCCACTTCCTCGTCAGTCAGGCTAGCTTCTGGATTTTGGAAAGTCAGGCTGTAGGCCATGGATTTGAGGCCGACACCCAGCTTGTCACCAGAGAAGATATCAAAGAGCTTAATATCGGTCAAGCGCTTGATACCAGCTGCTTGGATTGCATCAAGAACCTCTTGGTGAGTGATTTCTGCTTTGAGCAAGAGGGCCACATCCCGGCTGACAGCTGGGAATTTAGTGATTTCCGTAAATGGCTGTGCTGGCTGGAGCTGCTCTTCGATAGCAGACAGATTGAGCTCAGCCACATAAGTTTCAGGAATATCGTAAGCCTTGGCTGTCGCAGGATGGACTTGGCCGACAAAGCCGACAGGCTGGCCATTGATAGAGATCAAAGCAGTCCGACCAGGATGCAAACTCTTAATCTGGCTGCTAGCCGCGTATTCAGCTGTCAAGCCCAACTTAGCAAAGAGTGCTTCCACTACACCCTTAGCATAGAAGAAATCAACTGCCACTGGCTTGGTCTGGAAATCTTTTTCATTAACCAAACCTGTCAAAGCAAAGGCAAAACTATTGATTTCATTTGGCAGCTCTTCCTTAGGATTGCCGGTTTGCTCAAAAATTTTGCCAATCTCATAGAGGGCTAGATTCTTATTTTTACGAGCTACATTGTAGGCTAGGGAGTCCAAAATGCCAGAAACCATGTTCTGACGAAGAACAGAGCGCTCCACTGTCATTGGCCACATGAGCTCAGTCAAGTTGCTAGGATTGAGAGTGAACTCAATCGCCTTTTCTGGAGTCGTCAAAGCGTAGGTGATGATTTCTGTCAGTCCAGCTCCCTCTGCTAAGGTCCGTACTTGACGGCGCAGTTGCTGCGTTGCAGTCAATTCACCAGCAGTCCCGTCATCTTTTGGCAGGCTAGCTGGCAATTTGTCATAGCCATAAATACGAGCAATTTCTTCATAGAGATCCGCTTCGATTGAAATATCCCAGCGACGGCGAGGGACACTGACAGTGAACTGTTCAGCACTTCCTGACAAGCCAAAGCCAAGTCTGCGGAAGACATCCACAATATCAGTATAAAGCAAGTCTGTTCCCAAAACTCGGTTGACATCCGCGAGACTAGACACTACTTCTACATCACTAGTGTCTAAGCTACCAGCGGATACGATATCAGCCTGAACAGTTGCACCTGCCAAGTCCGCAATCATGCTTGCTGCTGCATCCAAAGCTTCATTAACAGTTGCCACATTGATACCTTTTTCAAAGCGGGAAGATGATTCTGAGCGCAGGTTAAGGCGACCGCTGGTCTTGCGAATTGATTTTCCATCAAAAACAGCTGCCTCCAGAACAACACGAGTGGACTGGCCAGAGATTTCTGTTGCTTGACCACCCATAACACCAGCCAGTGCAACTGGCTTATCCGCCACAGTGATGACTAGGTCGCTAACTTCAAGCTCCCGCTCTTCTCCGTCCAGCGTCACCAGTTTTTCACCTGCACGCGCTTCCCGCACAACAATCTGGTCACCCTCAAAAGTATCCAGATCAAAGGCATGCATAGGCTGACCAAAGTAGAGCAGGATGTAGTTGGTCACGTCCACTACATTGTTAATCGGACGGATTCCTTCGTTCATGAGGAGATTTTGCAGCCACTGAGGACTTGGGGAGACGGTGACATTTTCCAAGATACGAGCCGCGTAATAAGGGGCTTTCTCTGTCTCAAGGACTACTGAAAGGCTGTCAGCTGCCTGCTTTTCATTTTCCTCCAACGGGAAATCCTTGAACTGTACTGACTTGTCATAGATGGCAGCCACTTCATGAGCCACCCCACGCATAGACAGAGCATCTGCCCGGTTTGGTGTGATAGAAAGCTCGATAATCTCATCGTCCAAGTCCAGATAAGAGAAGACTTCCTCACCTAGCACTGCTTCTTCAGGCAGGATTTGAATGCCATCCGCAAATTCCTTTGGTACCACAGAATCAGAAATGCCCAGCTCACCAAGAGAGCAAATCATGCCCAGTGACTCCAAGCCACGGATTTTCCCTTTTTTAATCTTATAATTATCCGCAATGCGAGCACCTGGCAGAGCCACCATGACCTTGATGCCGGCGCGAACATTTGGAGCACCGCAGACAATCTGACGGTTCTCCTCTTCTCCGACATTGACTTGACAAACATTCAGGTGGGTATCAGGAATGTCCTCACACGATACCACCTCACCAACAACAATTTTAGACAGGCCAGCAGCTGGTGATGTCACACCTTCCACTTCAATTCCTGTCGTAGACATTTTCTCAGCTAGCTCAGCGCTCGCAACATCAATGTTTACTAACTCTTTTAACCACTTATAACTTACTAGCATATTTAAGATACCAAGGGCGTCAAAAACGACTGAAAAATAGGAGATTTGCTAAACATTCGACGAACGATCACAAACCTATCTTTTTTCCGAGTTTTTAGCCCTGGTTCAATTCCTTTCTCTATTCTATCGCTAAGGAACTTGACCGACCAAATTTTAGGGATTTGTCTGAAATCCTGATTCCTGAGACAAATCATCTAAATTTCGAGCTTTTAGATCGTATTCATTTCCTCTCTTTAAATTTTCTTGTTTATTTTAATTTCTTGCGCAGCAGCCAGTCTGTGTCTACTGTCTCACCAGTGATATAGTCGTGCTGGCTGAATTTTTCAAAGCCGTATTTGAAGTAAAAATCTTGGGCTCTAAAATTCTTTTCCCAGACGCCCAGCCAGACCCAGTCAAAGCCTCGTTTCTCGGCTTCATCTAAGGCGAATTCAAACATTTCCTTGCCCAAACCTTGACCATGATAAGCTTTCAAAACATAGATTCGCTGAACCTCAAAGGCTTGTGGTAGTTCTTGCTCCGTTTGAGCATGTCCCCAGTTAAACTTGAGAAAACCAGCAATTTCACCGTCTTTGACAACAAAATAAGTCTCTGACTCAGAGTCTGTCAGTTCCTTTTCGATGGTCGCAAGCGACAGCTCATTGTCAAAATAATGAGCCATATCAGCTTCCTTGATAAATGGACCAAAGGTTTCTTGATAAGTCGCGACCTCCAACTCTCGTAAGAGACTCGCTTCTTCTTTTTTGACTCTGACTAGCATACTGCACTCCTTTCTCAGAAAAGCTGCATCTATGAATACAGGTTTCTACTTAAACTGCTGAGAAAAACGAATATCTCCTTGGTAGAATCCACGAATGTCATTGATACCGTAGCGGAGCATAGCTACCCGCTCTTGACCAAGACCAAAGGCAAATCCGGAGTATTTCTCTGCATCAATACCGCTCATTTCCAATACGCGCGGATGCACCATACCCGCTCCCATAATCTCAATCCAGCCGGTCTTCTTGCAGACATTACAGCCGGCACCGCCACACTTGAAGCAGGAAACATCCACTTCAACAGACGGCTCTGTGAATGGGAAGTATGACGGACGCAGACGGATACTGCGGTCTTGGCCGAACATCTTTTGGACAATCAGCTGCAGCGTTCCTTGCAAGTTTGCCATGGAAATATTTTCTCCAACCACCAAGCCTTCAATCTGATGGAACTGATGGGAGTGAGTCGCATCATCGGTATCCCGTCGGAAAACGCGCCCCGGTGAGATCATCTTGAGTGGCCCTTTAGAAAAGTCATGAGCATCCATAGCTCGAGCCTGTACCGGACTGGTGTGGGTTCTGAGCAAGATTTCCTCTGTAATGTAGAAAGTGTCCTGCATATCCCGTGCTGGGTGGTCCTTAGGCAGATTCATCCGCTCAAAGTTGTAATAGTCCTTCTCCACTTCAAAGCCGTCAACGACCTGATAGCCCATTCCGATGAAAATATCTTCAATTTCTTCACTAGTCTGGCTAAGAATATGACGGTTCCCTACTGGAATTTGACGGCCTGGCAAGGTCACATCCAAGGATTCCTCAGCCAGTTTCAGAGCTACTAATTGCTCTTCCATCTCTTGAGCAGTCTTTTCAAAGGCTGCTGTCAGAATATCACGCGCTTCATTGACGTGCTTCCCGATAATCGGCCGCATTTCAGCTGAAATATCCTTCATCCCTTTCAGGACTTCAGTCAGCGAACCTTTCTTACCCAAGACAGCTACACGCAAGTCCTGCAGTTCCTTTTGATTCTCCGCCTTGAGCTGCTTGAGAGAAGATAGAGTCTCTTCACGCAGGCTTTTTAGTTGTTCTTCAATCGTTTTCGTCATTTTCCCTCCAAAATAAAAAGCGCGCCAATCTCCATAAGCGGAGCGTTGACACGCGGTACCATCCGTTTTTTATCTGGCAAGCCAGACCTTACTTATCAATCCTAGAGCAAGTGAATTCGCCTAGCTTTCATCTAGAGAGCTTTCAGTCGATGGCTCCCCTCCCTGTTAAACTTCCCCTAGGTTACTGGTCTTGCGGATTGCTATTCAGTTATATTTCATTCTAACAGATTTCTAAACATTTCGCAAGCTCAGTTAAAGAATTTACAAGAAGAGACAATCGAGAAAAAGAAGTCTGTCAAACAACAGACTCCCTTTCTTTCTATTTAATCACTTGTCCTGCTTCTTTCAAAACATCTTCTGGCACAGTAATGCCAAGTTCTTTCGCATTTTTGGTATTGATAACAGATTTACCAGTATCGAAAATATCTACTGCAGTATCAGCAGGTTTAGCACCTTTAAGGACTTTAGCAGCCATTTTACCAGTCGCAACACCTAGGTCATACTGGTCTACAACGACAGAGGCAAGACCACCTTCTTCTACCATGGCTGTTGCACTTGGATAAATCGGTTTCTTAGATTCTTTATTGCTGGACACAACTGTCGCAAAAGCTGACGCAATGGTATTGTCAATTGGAATCCAGATAGCATCAACCTTGCCAGTCATGACATTCATGGTTGAAGCAATTTCATTGGTCGAAGGAACAGAGTATTCCTCTACCTTGTAGCCTGCTTCTTCAGCCAATTTTTTGAACTCTTCTACCTGAGCTTTGGAGTTGTCTTCACTGCTAGAGTAGAGCGCACCGATAGTTTTTACATCTGGAGTCAATTTTTTTATCAGCTCTAACTGTTGCTTAGCTGGATTGCGGTCAGAGACACCAGTGATATTGCCACCTGGCTTGTCCAGATTTTTCACTAGGTTTGCTCCGACTGGATCTGTGATAGCTCCCATGACAATAGGCTTGTCCTTAGTAGCTGCAGCCAGTCCTTGAGCAGACGGAGTCGCAATCCCAATCAGCACATCATTGTCATTGGAGACTAGCTGCTTACTCATAGTAGAGACCTTACTCTGATCGCCCTCAGCATTCATAAAGTCAATCTTAATCTTGTCTCCCTTATAGCCTTCCTCAGCCAAACCATCCTGAATCCCCTTGTAAATCAAATCCAGCGAAGGGTGGCTGACATACTGCAGAACGCCGATCTTGACTGTCTGACTGTCACCACTAGTCTTAGTGGTGTTGCCTTTGCTGTTCAAGCTGGAATAGACAATCCCACCGATTGCCAAAACGGCCAGAAGGCCTAAGATAGTGATTAATCGTTTGTTTTTCATGTTCTTTCTCCATTTCTATGTTTTATATTTTTTCTGTTTAATCCCTAGGGACGCCATCGTTTAAACATAGGCAATTCTCCTCATTTTTTATAATAAACAACAAAAAATCCTCACACAACTACTCTGTGTGAGGGCGTAAATCGCGGTGCCACCTCAATTATGGAAAATAGCTAATATTCCCCATATCTCTGTCTTGTCATCAAACAAGCTGCACTGTAAGGTGTGCCTACCGAATTCTTATTGTTTCAAATTCATTTTATCAATTAGCCCAATTTTGTAAAGATTTGCTGCTCATTTCCACCAACCACAAGCTCGCTAAAAACAAATGCATCTACTACTTTTCTAATTTCCTATATTTTAAGTTTTTCCTGAAAGGATGTCAAGACCTTTTTGAAAATTTTTATAAAATGTTCGGATTTGATTTATAGAGGCAGTTCTAGGAAAAAATTAAATTGCTTTTTTGTGAGGCTTTAGAAGCTTTTAGCTTGGTTTTTTGTTATAATTTTCTGTAGCAACTTTCAAGGAGAAAAGCATGTCTTTCGACGGATTTTTTTTACACCACATGACAGAGGAGCTGCGCCGCGAATTGCTGGGCGGCCGCATTCAGAAAATTAATCAGCCCTTTGAACAGGAGCTAGTTTTACAGATTCGCAGCAACCGTAAAAGCCACAAGCTGCTCCTGTCAGCCCACTCGGTCTTTGGGCGCGTCCAGCTGACAGATACCACGTTTGAAAATCCAGCTGTTCCCAATACCTTTATCATGGTCATGCGCAAATACCTGCAAGGCGCCGTCATTGAATCGATCCAGCAAGTAGAGAATGACCGGATTTTGGAAATCAGCGTCTCCAATAAGAACGAAATCGGAGATAGCGTGGCTGTGACTCTAGTCATCGAAATCATGGGCAAGCACAGCAATATCATTCTCTTGGACAAGGCTAGCGACAAGATTATTGAGGCCATCAAACATGTCGGATTTTCACAAAATAGCTATCGAACGATCCTGCCTGGCTCAACCTATGTCGCACCACCTCAGACAGGCAGCCTCAATCCTTTCACTGTGGGTGATGAAAAGCTCTTTGAAATCTTACATACTGAAGACTTAGAGCCCAAACGCCTGCAGCAAATTTTTCAAGGATTGGGTCGAGATACAGCTACTGAACTCAGTGGCCGTCTGGCAGCTGACAAGCTCAAAACTTTCCGTGCATTTTTTTCCAGTCCGACCCAGCCTAGCCTGACCGAAAAATCCTTCTCTGCTCTGCTATTTTCCGATAGCAAGGCCCAAATGTCCACGCTATCCGAGCTTTTGGACACTTTCTATAAGGACAAGGCTGAGCGAGATCGAGTCAACCAGCAGGCTAGCGAACTGATTCGCCGAGTAGAAAATGAGTTGGAAAAGAACCGAAAAAAGCTGGTCAAGCAAGAGGAAGAACTTCTAGCAACGGAGAATGCAGAGGAATTCCGTCAAAAAGGGGAACTTTTGACTACCTTTCTCCATCAGGTGCCAAACGACCAAGATCAGGTAGAGCTGGACAATTACTACACAGGTGAGAAGATTATCATCTCGCTTGACAAGGCTCTAACCCCCAACCAAAATGCCCAGCGCTATTTCAAACGTTACCAGAAGCTCAAGGAAGCCGTCAAACATCTGACCAGCTTGATTGAGGAGACTCGGGCTACGATTCTCTACCTAGAGAGCGTGGAAACAGCCCTTGCTCAGGCCAGCCTGACTGAAATTGCGGAAATTCGGGAGGAACTAATCCAGACTGGCTTTATTCGCCGACGCCAAAGAGAGAAAATCCAGAAAAGACAGAAACCGGAGAAATATTTGGCAACAGATGGCCAAACCATTATCCTGGTTGGACGTAACAATCTACAAAATGACGAGCTGACGTTTAAGATGGCCAAGAAGGACGAGCTTTGGTTTCACGCCAAGGATATTCCAGGTAGTCATGTGGTCATCACAGGCAATCTTCAGCCCAGCGATGAAGTCAAGACTGACGCTGCCGAGCTAGCGGCCTACTTCTCCAAGGCCAGACTCTCCAATCTGGTCCAAGTAGATATGATTGAGACTAGAAAACTCAATAAACCAACTGGTGGCAAGCCAGGATTTGTAACCTATACAGGCCAGAAAACCCTGCGCGTCACACCAGATGAAGAGAAAATTAAAAGCATGAAGATGTAAAAATATCCTTTTTAACTATGAAACAGACTCAGGAGCATGACGGCCATTAGCCAGCTGAAGCTGTCTATTATCTCCATCAACTCCAATAATTTTTTATAAAAAACAGGTAGAACTTATGTTCTACCTGTTTTTGCGCTCTTCCAAAATTCTTCTAGTTCATTAATAGAATTTCTTCAAGCCTATGTTAGTCCTCAGACTTTTTCTTTCTCTTCGATAAACCAAACAGTCCTAAACCAGATACTCCAGCAAGTAAACTTGCAGTCAAGTATGAGGTTTGCTCAGTACCAGTCTTAGGAAGAGTTTTAGATGCTTCACGTCTAGAGAGAACAGGTGGTACAGGCTGTACTGGAACAGGAAGCTCTGTCACAGTAGGAACGTAGGATGCAGTAATGGTGTTACCATTACGATCCTTACGAATTACAACTACTCCTTTTGCCTGACCTACAAAATTGGATTCAGGAACAAATGTTACAGTACCATCAGATGAAATAGTGTAGGTTCCTTCTCCAGGAACAACTCTTTCAGTGGAACCGTCTTCAAATGTTGGAGCTACTGATAAGTCAATATCTCCATCAAAAATCGGCTTACCAGTCTGCGTTTGACCTTTGAGACCTTCTGATGTTGCATTCTCAACTCGTGTTTGTCCAATAACTGTTGGAGTATAGATAGCAGTAACAACATTTCCATAAATATCTAGACGTTTTATAACTACCCCTTTAGCAGTTCCAACAAAGTCTGGTTCTGGTGTAAACGTAATCTTACCATCTTTATCAATAGTATAGGTTCCTTCACCTGGAACGACCAGTGTCGTATTACCATCCTCAAAGGTTGGTGGAACTGTACTATCGATATGTCCTTCAAACACTGGCGTTGCTACTTGTGTTTGACCTTTGGCTCCTGTAGAGGTTTTATCTCGTCCAGTAGATGGATCCACAACTGTTGGAAGATAAGTAGCCGTTACTGAAGTTCCGTTCTTATCCTTACGAATAATGATTACACCAGTCCCTTTACCTACAAAATCAGACTCTGGAGTGAAAGTTACAACTCCCTTATCATCAAGTTCATACACACCTTCACCAGGAATAACCTTCTTAACGCTACCATCATCAAATGTTGGTAAGACAGTCTCATCGATTGGAACTAATGGATGTCCTGCTTCAAAGATTGGGGTGCCAGTTTGAACCATACCTTTAATATTTGCAGAAGAAGCATCATTACCAGTAGGAGTCACCTTAGTAAACTCTGGGCTATAAGTCGCCGTAACTGGTGTGCCATTCTTATCCACACGTTTAACAGTTACTGGAT
>NZ_LSJN01000080.1:0-323 GCF_001557225.1 Streptococcus sp. CCH8-C6 | reverse complement strand
GATGATCAGCGCGGGCTTCATGTACTCGGAAGGCTGGAAGGTGAAGCCGCCGAACTCGAGCCAGCGGGTGGCGCCCTTGGCGTTGTGACCGATGAACGGCAGCGCGATCATCACCGCGATGGCGAAAAGCCAGATGAAGAACGACGCCCGGCGCACGCCTTTCACGTCCAGCATCGAGACGCTGATCAGGACTACCGCGGAGGCGGCGGCGAACACGCACTGGCGCACGGCGAAGTGAAACGGATCGCCGATGTTCATCCGGGCCGCCGCCGCGGGGCTGGCGGCGAACGACATCAGGACCCCGATCCCGATCAGGATGCCCA
>NZ_LSJN01000008.1:0-81219 GCF_001557225.1 Streptococcus sp. CCH8-C6 | reverse complement strand
GACTGATTGGCAAGAACGGGGCTGGCAAAACCACTCTTCTCAAGACCATTAGCCGACTCATTCATGCCAACAGCGGAACC
This sequence comes from Streptococcus sp. CCH8-C6, assembly GCF_001557225.1. Classification (NCBI taxonomy): domain Bacteria; kingdom Bacillati; phylum Bacillota; class Bacilli; order Lactobacillales; family Streptococcaceae; genus Streptococcus; species Streptococcus sp. CCH8-C6. The sequence goes on along the minus strand of NZ_LSJN01000008.1, from coordinate 81,139 downwards.
GTGTCTGTCTTTGGTTCGCAGAACTCTAAGGAATGGAATGAAGCCCTGCGCAAGATAGGAACTGTCATCGAAACACCGGTCGCTTACAATCAGATGACTGCTTATCAAAACCTCAACTACTACTGTAAGGTCCACCAGATTGCCCAGCCCGACCAGCTCATCAAGGAAACCCTGGTCTATGTCGGATTGAGCAATACTGGTAAAAAGAAATTCCGCAACTTTTCTCTAGGAATGAAGCAGCGCTTGGGGATCGCTATTGCCCTTATAAGTAAGCCTGAACTCATGATTTTAGACGAGCCCATCAACGGCCTAGATCCACTTGGCATCAAGGAATTTCGACTGATGATTCAGCGACTCAACCAAGAGTTGGGAATCACTTTTATCATTTCCAGCCACATCTTGTCTGAGCTTTATCTGGTAGCCACCAAGTTTGGCGTGATTGACCAAGGACGACTCGTCGCAGAATTCACCAAGGATGACTTTGACCGAGCCAGCGAAGATTATATCGTCCTCAAGACTAGCGATAAAGAACAGGCTGCCAATCTCATCCAAGGCAAGCTCCACTATCAGCTCAAGGACGCTGATAAATCTGACGAGTTGCACATTGTCGCCCAAGAGCAGGAACTAAATGACATCAACAGGGAGTTGGTTCTATCCAACATTCATGTCAATGGTATCTATGCAGCTCACAAAGATTTAGAAAAATACTTTACAGATTTAGTCCAGTAAGGAGAAAAAACCATGTTACATACTTTTCAAGCAGATTTTTACCGTTTCTTTCGTTCCAAGGCTGTTTGGATTACCGAATTCATTTTTCTACTGACGACCTTGAGCGCAGTCTTTGGCAAATTAAATGCCGTCCAGCTTATACAAGCGGTGTCCAACGCTATCGGTAATAATACTTTTATCATCATTATCCTCTCTATGGTCGTCATCGGGACAGATCTGAACAAGCAGCTTTACAAGAATACTTTAACCAGCGGCGTTTCCCGTACCAGTTTCTTCGTCTCTAAAGCCCTAGTCATGGTCTGCGTAACGTTCCTGCAGTTGGCTCTCTATTATAGCATCAACTTTATCCTAGCAGCCATTCTAAACGGTATCGGTGATTTATCCGCTACCTTCCTGCTTCAGTTTATTCTTCTATTCTTTGTGCAGTGCCTGACTGTCATTGCTTGGACAGCTATTATTTCCTTTATTCTTTATCTGAGTAAATCTATGATTGCTGCCCTGGGAGGTTACCTTTTCTGCGCATCCTTAACCGGAGCTCTTGCGCAACTTTATCCCAAGTCTCTGTGGCTACAGCATTTAACCATGAGCTTTGATTTTGAGACACTTCAAAGCAACGGTGTAACCTTAAGAATTATTCTAATCGCCTTGGTCTTAGGAACAATCTTCACCGCAGCAAGTCTTTATACTTTCCACAAAAAGGATTTATAGTAAACAATGAGCTGGTTCTTGACTGGCTCATTTTAATCTTTTCAATTTTAAATTTCTTTAGAAATATTTTAGAATTTCTTGAGAAATATTTGAAATTTAGTTTGTATACTAAAAGTATAAACAAAGTAATTAAAGGAGAAACATCATGCAAAATGTTTTAGAAGTGAAAGGACTCACTAAAAAATACGGTGATCAATATGCTCTGAAAGATGTCAGTCTTTCCATCAAGAAAGGAGAGATCTACGGTCTCATCGGAAAAAACGGTGCTGGTAAGACCACACTGATCAAAATCATCACGCAAGTCATCTATCCTAGCGGAGGGACCGTATCTGTCCTGGGCTCTCAGAACCAACAAGAATGGACCAAGGCCCTCAGCCATACTGGATCTGTTATCGAGACCCCTGTAGCTCATGCCCACATGTCGGCCTATGAAAATCTGCGCTACTACTGTACCGACCGGGGCATTCCAAATGCTGACAAAGTCATCAAAGAAACCCTGCAATATGTCGGCCTGACCGATACTGGAAAGAAAAAATTTCGCAATTTCTCTCTAGGGATGAAACAGCGGTTGGGCATTGCCATTGCCATTTTGGGGCGTCCCGACTTGCTCATCCTGGACGAGCCCATTAATGGTTTAGATCCAGTTGGGATTCAGGAATTTAGAGAAATGGTCAAGCGCCTCAATCAAGAATTAGGCATCACCATCATCATTTCCAGCCATATCCTGTCCGAGCTTTATCTAGTCGCAACTCGCTTTGGTTTTATCAATCAAGGGCATTTCATCAAGGAGCTGTCTAAGGAAGAATTTAACCGAGAAAGCGGCGACTATATCATCCTAAAAACGGATAATATCAAGCAAGCTGCTCATTTAGTGCAAGACAAGCTAGGCTACCAGCTCAGACCAACCAACAAGGAAGATGAGCTACATATTTCCGGCCAAGTACAAGAAATTCGCAAGATTGCCAAGGAATTAGTCCTAGCCGACATCCCAATCGGGGAAATCTACTACGCCCACAAAGACTTAGAAAAATACTTTACAGACTTAATCAACCAACAAGGAGGAAACACTCATGTTTAATAGTATCAAGGCGGATTACTACCGTCTCTTCCGCTCCGTAGGATTCTGGGGAGTGCAGGCTTTCTGCATCTTTGGAATTCTCCTCGCCATTTTCACTTCCCAAGTCGCCATTTCCGACAACGGTATCTTTTTTGCCATAGATGTCGTCTCCTACAACATTGGCATGATCTTTATTGCCTGCAATGTCATGACTAGCTTGCTTCTCGGTGTTGATCTCAATGACAAACTTTATCACAATAACCTGACTACAGGCAAGACTCGGACCCAGTATTACTTCTCTAAATCACTGACTATCGGTAGCTTACTTCCTATGCAGTTCATACTACTCTACATTTTTGGTATTGTCATCGAATTTGTCCGAACCGGCGGTAATATGGGAACCCTGCCAGCTAATTTCTGGGAACAATTCGCAATACTCTTTGTCATGCAGGTCATCTGTACCTATGCTTGGTACTGCATTACCAGCTTTGTCCTCTACTTGACTCGAAACTATAGTGTCGTCTTTATCACCTATATCATGACCTACATCTTACTCGGCCTCCCTAGTCAAATGGTCGATGCCAATAATGAATGGTTCAAGGCTATCAAGATGGAGTTCGTCTACGGAGACGCTTCAATACCAGGTGTCATCATCAAAACAGCTATCTTTGCTCTCAGTCTGATCACGGTCTTTAGCTTAGCAGGACTGGCTACACTGAAGAAGAGAGATTTGTAAAATAAAAACTCAGCTAATCACTAAATTAGCTGAGTTTTTTTGAGCGGATTTTGATTGGATTATGAGCGGATCTCACCCTTTCTGGTCTAGCCCTCTTTATCGGCTTTCTTTCACTGCTTCCAATCTTGCTTTTTCAAGAACAAACTGATGCAGACTCCTAGGATAAGGTAGAAAGTGACAAAGGCAAGACTAGCTGCCAGACTGGTCGGATATGGAAAGATCTTGCCCAGAGGAAAAAGAACATTAGATAGAAATCCGAGGGGAACAAAGAGCAAGAATAAAATCAAGGCTAGCTTAACCTGAAAAGAAGGTCTTACCTCGGATAGATTGCGGCCCGTTCCCCACACCAGCAACCCTACTCCCTGAACAATCAGCACCGGCGTTAGCAAGACACTAATCTTGAGAAAATCAGCTAAGATAATGGAGAGGATGATGCCCAGACCGACCAAGCCAAGAGAGAGTTGATAGCAAATATTGCTGGCTATCCTCCTGTGCTCGATTGACTGCTCTTCCTCTTTCTGTACTACAGGCTCAATTCCCTTGAGCAGATAGTCTGTGGTCACCTCAAAATAGTCACTCATGGAAATGATCTTATCCAAATCAGGCATACTCTGCTCGCTCTCCCACTTGGAAACGGCCTGTCTAGACACACCTAGTTGGTCGGCTAGCCCCTCCTGAGAAATGCCCCGCACTTTTCGCAGGTACTAGATTCTGTCTGATAGATTCATAGATTGTTTTACCTATTCTTTCTTATTTTTTATACTTTCTTTCATTGACACTTATTATAGCACAAGGCGGAGAGACTGCAAAGTCTGATTGTCATCTCTTCATAAAATGCTAGACTTCTTCTTTAGATGGAAGTGCTTTTTCCTCCCTATCCGTCCGATACCAGAGATAGATACTATAAAGTGTCAGGATAATCACACCTCCAAAGTAAAAGAAGGGATTGACTTGAGAGAAATCCAATTGATTGATAGCTTGAGCTATGCCAACAAAAGTCGGGATGAGGGTGTTGGAGAGCGCATGAAAGATGTTACAAGCAAGGGCAGACTGGGTCTTCTTATAAAGTGCAGCAAGCCAGAAAGAGAGAAGGATACTGAAAATGATAAAAACTGAGAAAAGGTCCTGGCTTCGATCATAAAAGCGATCGTAAAACCAGAGAGGAATATGCCAGATGGCCCAAATAATACCAGTCATCAAGGTAGAGACAAAAAAAGAAAACTTTTTCTCTAAGGCCGGCTGTAGGAAGCCGCGCCAGCCGAATTCTTCAATCCCGCCCGATAGGACAATACAATAGATAAAAAACCAAGGAAAGCTTACTAAAGCGCCGTCTACCAGCTTGCCGCCAGAAGCTAGGGCATAGAAGGCGGTCAAACCGCCACCATAGATTAGCAAGTAGAGCCAAGTCTCTTTCTTGCCTGAAAAGAGATAGGAGCAAATGGCCTTGAAGCCTTTCTTTTTCAGTACGATCAGACTAGCCAGCATAGGCCCAAACATAGCAATACCATTTAGAATAGCTTCAAGAGCAAGATAGGCTGTAGGTGGGCTGTCTGGCCAAAGGTTTTTGAGGATAATGTCCAATAGCCAGAATCCCCATGTCCAGCCGAAGTTCCAAGCCAGAAACGGCAAAATTAGTTTGGGTTGTGGTTTGATAGTTGTTTCTGTATTCATGAGAATACCTCCTTATAATATAATTAAACTCAAGTTTTTGATCCAAATCTTCAAAGACAGCGACTCGTTCATTCCGAAATCAAAAACTCGGCTTCTGCTTTCAGATTAACAAAAAAGCCAGTTGCCTTTCTAGCGACTGGACTTGGAATAAAGAAAAAATCTAGTTGCTTTTTGAGTGATTGAACTTGGAATCTTTGTCAACTGTCAGTTGCAAGTCAGTTATATCAAGGTTTTAGAACAGTTGGCTGATTTTCCCCTTTGACCGGTAAAATGGCCTTTCTAGGATAATTGGCTTTTCAAACCACAAAACAAAAAGGCATATTTATCATACCTTTCTTTGATTTAATCTAAAAATAAACCTCCGCCAATTCGAAAATTAGCTGAGGTTTATGAGCGGATTTTGTGGCTAGCTGATAGAGCTAAGCCTTTCTTTTTTGATTTTTTAAGTCTTTTTTACAAAGTCACAACCAGTTCAAACCAGTCGTCCTCAGCTTTCATTGTCAAGTCCCCGCCTAGGATTTCGACTAACTGCTGGGTGATGTAAAGCCCCAGACCAGAAGACTCCTCGCTGCTGGATAGATTTTCTGAGTAAAAGCGATTGGTCAGCTTATCCAGATATTGGATAGGCTGTTGGACGATATTTTTGACGGTAAAGATATAATGCTCGCCCTCTTTTTTCAGAGAAATGCTGGCAGCCTTACGGCCGTGCTTGAGGACATTGCTTATCATATTTTGGACAATGCGCTCTAGAATTTCTGGGTCTGTCTCTAGCTCTAGACCTTCAGCCAGCTCTACCTGCAGGTCAATCTGGGCTTTCTGAAAGGCGTCATAATAAGTAAAAAGCTGCTGGGTTACTAGCTGGGATATATCTGTCGGCTGGACATTGGCTCGAATGGCACCCTCCATCAGCCGGCGATACTCCATCAAGGCTTCCAGCCGTTTGGACACCATTCCCAGACTATCTGCAATTTTGATTAACTGCTGACTTTCCTGACTATCATCCTTCAAGAGCTGCTGGGTATAGCCGCTAGCAATGGTCAGAGGGGTGCGGATATCATGGGCAATATTACTGATAGCCATATCCAGTGTCTTCTTTTCCTGCTGGACAACAAAGGTCGTCTTATCTAGCTCCCGAAAGAGCATCTCTGCTTCCTCTGTCAACTCCAAAATACTGGGGGCATGAGCAGCAGGAGCCAGACGATTCTGGCTCCCTGTCTGCCGCTTCAGACGAATCTGCTGTGCCACATCCTTGACCGCCAGATGATAGCGTATGAAACCAATGACCAGAAACAGACTGATAAGGGCAAATAAAATGACTAACACCAACATATCAGTCCTCCTTAAGCCGGACACCTAGTCCCCAAACAGTCTCTATGTATTCCTCTGTTGGGTCCAACTGAGCCAGTTTCTTACGTAGGTTGCTGAGGTGAGTATTCAGGGTATTATCCCCAGGCAGATAGCTCTCTTCCCAGACCTGCTCAAAGAGCTCTTCCTTGGTGTAGATCTTCTTGGGATGACGGAGCAAGAGCTGAAGGATATGATATTCTTTCTTGCTCAGACGGACGCTTTTCTCACCGCAGACCGCCTCAAAGGTAGCCTTGAGCAGACGGATATTTTTAAAGGACTGGCCTTCTTCCTCGCCAGACAAAGCCTGCTGGCTGCGCAGCTGCACGGTGATACGGGCAAAAACCTCATCCAAGTTAAAAGGCTTGACGATATAATCATTAGCACCATTCAGCAGATACTGGCTAACCAGCGCTTTCTCACCAAGGGCCGTCAGCATAACCACTGGCACCGTAGCATTGCTGCTGCGAATTTCCCTCAACACTTCATCGCCATTCTTCCCCGGCAGCATGATGTCCAGAAGAACCAAATCAATCTCCTCCCGCTCAAACAGCGAAACGCCCTCCGTCCCCGAATAGGCAGAATAAACCGTGTGTTCCTTCTGAAAAAGATCTTTTAGAATTTCATGAATATCACTATTATCTTCGATGAGTAAAATATGAGCCATAAACACTCGCCTCCAGAAATTTCCTATCACTAGTGTAGCAAGGATAAGAGGCTAAGTCAATAAAAGATGGACTATTCGAAAAACTTTAGAAATATTTTAGAATTACTTGAAGGATATTTGAGAATTGAACTTTAAAATAGAAAGAAATAAGAAATGTATGTGTTATAAAAAGGAGGCTCAATATGTTTAAAATTTTTTGCAAAATCATTTTTAGAAGTATTACTTTCGCCCTTGAGGGATAAGGAAAAAGGCAGAGACATTCATATCTCAGCCTTTTTCTTATTTCACAGATGCTCCATTAGTCGCGATGACTTCCTTGTACCAGTCAAAGGATTTTTTCTTGGAGCGCTTGAGTGTTCCCTTGCCTTCATTGTCCCGGTCCACATTGATAAAGCCGTAGCGCTTCTTCATCTCGCCAGTGCCGGCTGATACTAGATCAATACAGCCCCAGGTCGTGTAGCCCCAGAGTACCACGCCGTCTTCATTGATGGCTTCCCGCATAGCCTTGACATGGGCCGCCAAGTAGTCAATCCGGTAATCATCAGCCACATAGCCATTTTCATCCGGAGTATCCACTGCACCCAGACCATTTTCCACGATAAACATAGGCTTTTGATAGCGATCCCAGATGGTATTAAGAGTAATACGCAAGCCCAGAGGATCAATCTGCCAGCCCCACTCAGAGGCCTCCAAATAAGGGTTCTTGAGAGAAGCAAAGATATTGCCCTCGGTCAGCTCATTAACCTTAGGATCGCCCGAAGCTACCCGGCTAGAGTAGTAAGAGAAGGAAATGAAGTCCACCGTATGTTCCTTGAGCAGCTGCAGGTCTTCTTCTGTCATGTCGACAGTGATGCCCTCGCGCTCCCAAGCTTTCCTGGCGTAGTTAGGGTATTCACCACGCGCCTGCACATCGATAAAGAAATAGTTTTTCCTGTCTTCCTCCATACCAGCCCATACATCGCGTGGATGACAGGTGTTAGGATAATTTTGACCCGCTGCCAGCATACAGCCGACCTTATTTTCTGGATCAATCTCATGAGCCAGCTTGGTGGCAATGGCTGACGCGACCAGCTCATGATGGGCTGCTTGGTACTTGACCTGTTCTTCATTTTCGCCTTCTTCAAAGCAGAGCCCCGCCCCCATAAATGGTGCATGGAGGATCATGTTAATTTCATTGAAGGTCAGCCAGTACTTGACCAAGCCCTTGTAGCGGGTAAAGAGAGTCAGGCAAAGACGCTCGTAAAATTCCAACATCTTACGACTCCGCCAACCACCATATTGCTCAATCAAGTGCATGGGACAGTCAAAGTGAGTAATGGTCACCAAGGGCTCAATGCCATACTTGTGGCATTCCTTAAAGAGGTCTTCGTAAAATTTCAGGCCAGCTTCATTGGGCTCCAGTTCATCCCCCTTAGGAAAAATCCTGCTCCAAGCAATGGACAGACGATAGGTCTGAAAGCCCATCTCACCAAAGAGGGCAATGTCCTCCTTGAAGCGGTGGTACATATCAATGGCTTCCTTGGCTGGGTAGAAATAGCCGTCCTCAAAGTCAAACATCTTTTTCTTCCCCGTGATGATGGCTAGACGGTCCTCACCAATCGGCACCACATCTACATTAGCCAGCCCACGACCATCCGCATCATAAGCTCCTTCGCACTGGTTAGCAGCTGTCGCTCCGCCCCACAAAAAACCATCCGGAAAAGTCAGTTTTTCAGTCATCTTTTTGCCTCCTTATCAATTAAACGTTTTTCTTATATTATAATAAACAATCAGCAAATAAACTTCTAACATCCTACGGAAAATTGATACTATTCCAAGTTCTATGGTGTCTGTGAGGTTCAGCATTCCCGATACTCTTCAGCTCATGTGGAACCACCTCAAAGGAGGTCAAGACGGTAGGACTTCCAGTTGCTAGTCAATAATGAGGGAGCTGGCATTAGGAGGGGGATCAACTAATCTGTACTTGATTTGTAATGGCATATATATCATTGTCATCTATCAGGAACTGGCTATCATCATGAGGATCCACATAGACTGGGATAGGTCTAGGATTCTGGCTGTAAGAGATAAAATGATGTTCTCTTAAGGGAAGGCAAATGCTGGTTTGATAGGGCACTTGGTTAATATCAAATTCAAGCCAAATCTCATGCAACGGATTATACTCTCTAAACTGTTCAGTGGGTATAACATCGATAATATAGCCGTCGTAGACAGGCCCTAGTCTTCTGGCTTGAGCGAGGCTTACCTTCTTTTTCCAAGCAGCAATGATTAGAGAGAGAATCTTGCCGACTAGCAATAGACTAAAGCCAGGCAAGAAGACTATATAAAAGAAATGATGATTTTCACTAGAAGCACTCTGATAGGGATACTCCAGGTTATAGGCAATAGAGATTTGACTTTGAATTTTGGGTTTTGTAAATCTACCGAGAACAGAATGGCCTTCATAAGCCACGCCGTCTACTTGGTATTGGTAGATGCTACTATAAAGACTGAATCCTCCACCTCCTCCTCTTCTTCCTCCAGTTTCATACACATCATAGTCAAGGACTTGAGCGGATGTAGTTTTCCAACCATAAAATACGGCTTTAAATTGCCCTGTTGCAGAGATACAGATATAAGTGAGGGCTATCATTATCAGGCTTAGGCAAACTAAAGATACAATGGGATTCTTTTTACGGACCGTTCCCTCAACAATGCTGATGCTTTTTGCAGCCTTGGGTTGCGGCTTTGACTCCTGTGGGGGATTAAAGGCCTGATAGAGGGAGCCGGCAGCCAATGCCATAAATAATAAGAATCCCAGCAATGGCATGAGTACAAGGATAGGGATTGGGATGTCATTCTGATATTGGCTCTGCTCAGGCGACTTGGGATTATAGAGAATGCTAATGGTTTCCCCAGACTTAGGCACTTCATCTTGATAGAGGTCTGAAAATCCCTGGTAGGTTTGGCCATCAACAATGTAGTGATAAGTAGGGTAGTAAGCGGGTGTAGAGCGTTTTTGCGGACTGGTCGTAAACCCGCTCACCTCAGCCGTTATGGTCTGCCACCCCTGAAATCGACTCTTGTACCAGTTAGTGGACGAGACATCTTTCAGTATCATGAACAGAAACGATAGCCCCAAGACACAGCTTAATAAAGCTAAGAGTAGTTTGTATAATTTGTTTGAACTAGTATTGTCTTTTGTCATATCATCCTATTATACCATAGGTCAGGGATTTTTAGCCTTTTTTTCTATGTTAAACAGACCTATTTCATTCGATAAAAATCAATCACTAGACCAGCAGGGCCTTTAACTAGTAGGGATTCCGTGCCCCAATCAGTTACAGCTGGGCCGTGTAAAATCTCGGCACCAAGCTCTTTCAGCCGCTGGTAATTCTGGTCTACATCCTCAATCTCGATGTGAAGAATGATTCCTGTCTGGAAATTTTCCAAAGGAATCAAATGATTTTGGGACAACATGAGGCAATGACTGCCAATCGTGAACTGAGCAAAACTGTCGTCAACATAGTCTGCCTCTTTATCCAAAATACGCTCCAAGTCAGCACAGACTTGGGGAACATTTGAAACGATAATATCTAATTGATTTAAATTCATTGACTATTCTCCAGAAAAAGACCAGATTGCTCCGATCTTTTCAAGTTCGACTCTAGGAAAATCAAAGAATAAAGTCTACAAAGTTTACATTTGATTTTCGGCGAGAGGAATTATTTAATTGCGCGTGATTGCAAACCTTCTTCTTCCAAGAAGAGGCGGAATGGTACGAGTTCTTCTGCTTCGTATTTTTCCTTGAAGGCTTTGATGGCTTCTTCTGAGTGAAGTTTTGGATCGAGTTCAAGTACTTCTACTGGAAGCGGACGGTGTTGCGTGATGCGGGCATCGATGACAACTGTCTTGCCTTCTTTGTTCAATTTAACAGCTTCTGCAACGACTGCGTCGATGTCTTCGATACGGTCAACTGTAAATCCAACTGCACCTTGTGCTTCAGCGATTTTCGCGTAGTCAGCGTTTGTGAAGTCTACACCAAACAAGTGTTTGTTTGTGTCTTCGTATTTGTTCTTGATGAATCCGTACTCAGCATTTGAGAAGACAAGGTTGATAACTGGAAGGTCGTATTGAACGTTTGTGATCACGTCTGGATAGCACATGTTGAATGCACCATCACCCATGATGTTCCATACTTGGCGATCTGGATTGTCTTTCTTAGCAGCGATACCACCAGGAAGGGCAATACCCATTGTCGCAAAGAGTGGAGATGTACGCCACATGTTCTTAGGAGTCATGTGAAGGTGACGAGTCGACGTTTGAGTAGTGTTACCTACGTCGATTGAGTAGATAGCGTCTTGGTCAGCATGTTTGTTAATGGCATTGTAAACTTGGTACAATTGCAATTCACCCTCAGTTTTACCTTCGAGTTTGTTCATGTAATCACGCCAGTTTTGGTTGTTCTTCACGTTTGCACGCCACCATGGAGTAGACTCAACTGCGTCTACCTTATCAAGGATTGCTTTAGCTGCTTGACCTGCATCACCTAGGATTGAAGCGTCAAGGGCATGGCGTTTACCAAGTTTGTAAGGGTCAATATCCACTTGGATGAATTTTTCAGTGTTCTTAAATGCTTCGTAAACTTCAGCAAATGGGAAGTTTGAGCCAAGGAAAAGAACGGTATCTGCTTCAAAGACCACTTCATTGGCTGGTTTCCAACCAACACGGTAAGCAGAACCTGTCAAACCTTCGTAGTTCCATTCAAAAGCTTCAAAGTTTTTACCAGTTGTGATGATTGGTGCTTTGATTTTACGAGACAATTCCGTGATCACTTCACCAGCTTTAACACCACCAAATCCAGCATAGATCACTGGACGCTCAGCCTTGTTCAAGATTTCAACAGCTTTGTCGATTTCAGTTTCGTTCAAAGCAGGAGCGATGAATGAACGCTCGTAAGAACCTGATCCGTAGTATGAGTTTTCGTCGATTTCTTGGAAACCGAAGTTTACTGGGATTTCAACAACAGCTGGACCCTTTTTAGAAACTGCAGCACGGCAAGCTTCGTCAATTACTTTTGGCAATTGCTCAGCGTAAGCGACACGTTTGTTGTAGACAGCGATACCGTTGTACATTGGGTTTTGGTTCAATTCTTGGAAGGCATCCATGTTGAGTTCGTTGACTGGACGTGATCCAAGAATAGCAAGGAATGGAGTGTTATCCATAGCTGCATCGTAAACACCGTTAATCAAGTGAGTCGCACCTGGACCACCTGAACCAACTGCAACCCCGATTGAGCCGCCGAATTTAGCTTGCATCACCGCTGCAAGAGCACCAGTTTCTTCGTGGCGAACTTGCAAGAAGCGGATATCTTTGTCTTCAGCCAAAGCATCCATGAGTGAGCTGAGTGTTCCTGATGGGATACCGTAGATGGTGTCTACGCCCCATGTCTTCAATACGTTGAGCATTGCTGCAGATGCAGTAATTTTTCCTTGAGTCATAATAATAACTCCCCTTCAATAAAATAAATTTTCAGTTATTGAAAACATTTCCACTTGTGAATGAAAACGCTTCAAGAAACTTTACTATATCAATTTACCATGTTTTTTCTCACTTGTATAAGAATATGCTCAGAGATGCTCAATCCCTATTACATGACAGATGCTCTTTTTGAGAAAATTTCACAAACTATAGTAGAATAGGATATTTTATTATAATTTGCATGAACCTCTAAGACTTGTAGCTGTAGGAAATCGAACAAAAAGAGACTGGGACAAAAGTCCTAGCCTCTTAATTGTTTTTGGATTGTCGAGCAAGACGCAGTGGTTGAGTGGGCTCTACTACATTGATTTCATTAGCTTTTACAGCCCTACTCAACTGTGCGGAGGTGAGACGACGAAATCGAATTCTAACGAATTACCGATTTCTGTCCCACTCTCTTTTTGTTTCATTTAATCAATTTTCTCAACATTGAGAAGCAGCGAGCTAGTCAAAACAGACAAAGAACTAAGGGCCATAGCAAGACCTGCTAGTTCTGGATTGAGGGTCAATCCCAGTCCTACAAAGACTCCAGCAGCAATTGGAATCCCAAGGATATTGTAGATAGAGGCCCAGAAGAGATTGAGTAAGATCCTGCGGAAGGTCTTTTGACTCATGTCAAAGGCGCGCACAACGCCAAGTAAATCATTTTGCGTGAGCACGATGCCACCGGACTCGATCGCAATATCCGTTCCAGATCCCATAGCGATCCCCACATCCGCGATCGAGAGAGCTGGAGCATCATTGATCCCATCTCCAACAAAGGCGACCTTGCTAGCTTCTTGCAGTTTTTGGATGGCGCTAGCTTTTTCTTGAGGAAGGACATCAGCAATGACGGTGTCAATTCCCACTTGCTTAGCAATAGCTTGAGCCACCCGTTCATTATCCCCCGTTAACATGACCGTTTTCAAGCCCCGTTCTTTGAGCTTTTTGATCGCTTCTTTTGAGCTGGCCTTCGGAGCATCTTGAATGGCAATCAAGCCAATCACTTGCCCATCCACAGACAAACTGATCACTGTTTTGGCCTGCTCTTGCAACTCTACCATCCGTTTTTCAAGCTCCGGATCCATCGCTGTCCCGTCATGAAGTTTGCCATTTCCCAAGGTCACCAACTGCTGGTCGATCTGACCTTGGACCCCTTTTCCTTCAATCGCTTGGAAGTTTTCCACAGGGAATAACACCAAACCTTTTTCTTCTGCTTGGGATAACACCGCTTGGGCTAGTGGATGTTCTGAAAAAGTTTCAAGACTAGCAGCCAGTGTCAAGACACGCGCTTCATCTCCTACAACATCGGTTACAAGTGGTTGGCCAATGGTAATAGTCCCTGTCTTATCAAACACAACGGTTTGAATCTTTTGCACTTCTTGAAGAACCGTTCCATTTTTAATCAGAACCCCCATCTTGGCACTACGGCCGGTTCCGACCATCAGGGCTGTTGGGGTTGCTAAACCAAGGGCACAAGGACAGGCAATAATGAGGACAGAGACTGCATAGAGCATGGCCTCTTGAAGCGACGCGCCCAGAAGCACGGACCAAACCCAGAAAGTCGCAATGGCCAAAATCGTCACCACTGGAACAAAGATACCTGAAATCTTATCCGTCAAATCTTGAATAGGAGCACGACTGGATTGGGCCATTTTGACAAAGTCCACAATTTGAGATAAGAGGGTCTCACTACCGACTTTTTCAGCCTTAAAGAGAATGGTCCCATTGCTGTTGATAGTGGAGCCGATAACTGCATCACCAACTGATTTTTCCACAGGCAAGCTTTCACCTGTCACCATCGACTCATCAATGGTCGTACTTCCTTCTACAATCGTCCCATCAACCGCAATCTTTTCCCCAGGACGGACCCGAATCAAGTCATCAATTTGGATATCTTCTGCCGCCACCTCGACATAGTTCCCATCACGGAGAACTTGAGCCGTTTTTGCCTGCAAATCCAACAACTTTTCCACAGCCTCGGAGGCATTGTTACGCATCCGTTCTTCAAAGATTTGCCCTAAGAGGATAAAGAAGATGATAAAACCCGCAGCCTCAAAGTATACTGGCTGACCAGTAAAAAGGGCAAATACACTATAGACATAGGCTACAAGGGTTCCAAGAGCTACCAAGGTATCCATATTGGAATGGTGCTTCTTAAATGAGGCCCAGGCACTCTTGATAAAAGGAACTCCTGCTACCAACATGATCGGCGTTGTCGCTAGAAAAGTCCCCCAGCGACTGACTGTATGGGATACAAATCCTGCCATCATCCCGATCATCAAGATCAATAAAGGAAGGGTAAAGATACTAGTAATCCAAAAGCGATCCCGTAAACTTAAGACACGACGGCGTTTTTCCACAACCGTGTAGGAACCCTTTTGCATCTTCATTCCACATGAAAACTCGAAGTCCCCTGTTTCTGTCGGGGTAAAGGATATCACCTTATCCACACCGACTTCCAAAGGCTCTAAAATCCCCTGATCTTCAAACAAAATTTCCTTGTAACAGCCAGAAGGATTGACCCGATGGAAGGTGATTTCAGCAGGGATCCCTTTTTGAAGTTGAAATTCTTTGGGACTATAGCCCTTTTCTGCTGTAATACGGATCTTTTGCACTCCGTTTTCCACAACTGCTTTTTGTTTTTCTACCATACCTACTCCTTTATTCCACAATCATGTGACCATGCATCATGTTCATTCCACATGAATACCCATATTCGCCCGCTTTTTCTGGCGTAATTTCAATGACATGTTTTTCACCTAAAGGCAAATCTTCATGAACGCCAAAATCTGGAAAGATCACTTGAGCCAGACATGAAGATGGATCCTTGCGATTAAAGATGATCCGGGCTGGAACATTCTTTTTCAGGACAATCGTTTCAGGCGAATAGCCCCCCATGACTTCGACTTCAATTTCTTGATAACCTGATTTCTGACGAGCGTGGCCGCTTACCTTTTCATGCTCTGCAAAGAACCACCAAGCAATAAAAGCAACCACAAGTAAACAAACAATACTAATCAACAATCCAAACATGGAATTTCCTTCTTTCTATTACATACAATTGCAAGGGACTGTTTCGACAGCCTCTGCTTTCTTTTCTTCCAGGACCTGCTGCAGCTGATTAAGATCTGCAAGCGTAAAGTCACTCTCCTGAATCAAGTTTTCAAGCACCTGGACAATCCTTTTGGAGCAAACCTTGTCTTTCACATCCTCAACGACCAAGTCTAAACTCTGGTCCTGCTTCAACAAAGCCGAGTAAACAAAGGCTTTGCCTGATTTTTCTCTAGTCAAACATCCTTTCTCCACCAAGCGGGTCAAGAGAGTCTTGACCGTCGACTTCGACCAGTCAAAGCGCTCGGACAAGACGGCGATCAAATCCGTGCTGGTCTGCTTGCCTTCCATCCAGATAATCTTCATGATGCGCCATTCCGCATTGGAAATTTGCATAGCTTCTCCTTTCAAAATCTACATTTGTAAATCTTATGATACTATTTTACCTCTAAGATTTACATTTGTCAACCAAAATTTTTTAAAAAAAATCTTCCTTTGAAGATTTGTCTGGTTGGGCTTTTTTCGCTCCCTATTTTTATCTCTATAACGTCTCCTGCAAAGCCTTGGACAGGGCTGCATAGCCAGCAATGGTCAGATGGAGACCATCTGTTGTGTAGTCTGGGCGCAGCTGGCCTCCCTCGTCCAGAAAAGCATCGTAGAGATCAATAAATTGGACATTCATGTAGGCGTTAGCCAGCTGGCGATAGGCCTGATTGAGGGCCTGAATCTTTTCATTGCTGCGGACATAGACCGTGCTCTTGTAGGCTGGAGCTTCATTGACCGGCAGGACTGACAGCAACTGAATCTGAGCCAGAGGATAGTCACGAGAAATCTCCTGAATAACGGCTTCCAAATTGGACAGCGTTTCTGTCTGAGGCAGCTCCTTGCCAATGTCATTGGTACCTATCAGGATAAAGACCTTATCCAAAGCCTGCCCAAAGAGATGGGCATCCAGATTTTCTAAAAGCAAATCAGTCTTATAACCCCGAATACCGCGGTTGACCAGTCTTTTATCCGTCTGCAGAAGTTCCTGAAGCGGATAGTATTCCACGATGGAGTCTCCTATAAAGATGATGTCTGGCTCCTTGACGGAAAGTTGATTGAGCTCTCTGTAGTTTTGCTGCAATTTTGCCTGCTCCTTGAGAAGCCATTCTTCTAATAATTGTACTGCCATTATTCTTTTTCCTCTTCTAAGTATTGCTCAATCACCTGTAGAACACCGGCTTCTGTATTGGCCGGCGCTAGGTAATCTGCTACCTTTTTGACTCGCTCATCGCCATTTTCCATAGCGTAAGAAATACCAGCTAATCCAAGCATTTCTATGTCATTTTCACTATCACCAAAAGCCATGATTTCCGAGCTTTGAATCTGCCACTTAGCCATCAGCTGCTGCAAGCCCCAGGCCTTGCGCATCCCATCTTGGAGGATGTCAATCGCTCCATAACCACTAGCAACCGCGCTCAATCGGCCTGCAAAATGCTGATTAATCAGACGAGCATGCTCTGCTGCTGCAGCCTCTTCTACCATCATACTCATTTTTAAGACCTTGTCAAAAGGATAATCCTGAAGGCTAGGCACAAAGTTCATCCGTTTGTGGAAAAGCTGGGCCATTTCCTTAGTCATAACCTTTTCAATCAAGGGAAACTTTGTCCCTTCCTGGACAAAGCCGCCTCTTTCAGAGGTCACAACCAGCTGAAGCTCCCTTTCACGACCCACAAAGTAAGCCAGCGCATCCCTAATCAATCCAGATTCCCAGAAGCTGCTCATACATAGCTGGTTCTTTTCAAAAATCCTCGCTCCATTGGCGACTACCAAGGTCATTCGTTCTACCAAATCTCCCAATAGCAGACGCATTCGTGGAATTTCATTGCCAGTAGCTACCACAAAGCGAATGTCTCTCTTCTCCAATTCGTCTAAAACAGTAGTCAGACGTGGCAAATCCAGCTGTCCCTGTCCGTCCAGCAAGGTCCCATCCATATCTGTCGCTATCATCTTTACAGTCATCTTTTTATCCATTTCTATCTTTATCATCCAATTTGGATTGCCTCTTTTCCAGAAAACCTCTGACTTTTAGACATATTATACTACTTAAAAAAGTAAAAAGAAAGGCAAGAAGAGGCGGATAATACGGTCGATTTTACAAAGGCCACTTTTCAATCTTCCAGTTTTATATTATAATCATAGCTATATTCCTGTCGTAAAATTGGAGGTCCTCATGAGCAAAAAAGAAGTCGCATTCCCACGCTACCAGCAGATTGCCGTCGCTATTGCCGAGCGAATCGTTGATGGCAAATATCCCATCGGCAGCAAAATCTATGCCCGCTCTACCCTAGCTAGTAACTTCAATGTCTCCCCTGAAACAGCCCGCAAGGCTATTAATGTGCTGGTAGATCTGGAAATCATGGAAGTCCGCCACGGCAGTGGAGCCTTCATTTCCTCCAAGGAAAAAGCCCAGCAGTTTCTTGAGACCTATAAAGATGTCAACTCTCTGCAGGATCTCAAAAGCAAGCTCCACCAGAGCATCCAGCGCCAAGAGGAAGAATTTGCTAACTTTTCCCAGCTGCTTAACCAGCTTCTCAGCCGAACTAAAGATGTCCAGCAGCGCTTCCCTTTTAATCCCTACGAGCTCCAGCTCTCAGCAGACGCCATCAACCTAGGAAAATCTATCAATGAACTCAATATCTGGCACTCGACTGGCGCTACCATTGTCGCAGTCCAGCAGGGAGACCAACTCCTAATCTCGCCTGGTCCTTATACCAAGCTGGAAGCCGGCAATACCATCTATTTTGTTGGCAACGAATTATCAGTCGGTTTGATGCATAATTTATTTTTTAATGAAATTGAAACAAACAAGTGAAACAGCACTTGTTTTTTCTTTGTCAAAAAACAGAATAGACAGGCAAGTACGCTATTTGACAAGGTTTTTACGACTTTCAAAAATATTTCAAAAAATCACTCCCCTTTTTTATAATAGCCGAAAAAGGCCGGTCTGACGGTCTTTTGGGTTTGACAAAGTGACCACACGATGTTATACTATGATGGTCTTTTAAGTGACAACTTATCAAAATAAACATGTAGTCACTTGTGCAAAAGGAGAAATACGTTGAATAAACTAGAAGTAAAACATTTGACTAAAATTTTCGGTAAAAGGCAAAAGCAGGCACTGGAAATGGTGCAGCAAGCCAAAAGCAAAACTGAAATTTTAGAAAAAACCGGTGCTACTGTCGGAGTTTACGATGTAAACTTTGAAGTTCAGACTGGGGAAATTTTTGTCATCATGGGACTGTCCGGTAGTGGGAAGTCTACTCTTATCCGCCTGCTCAACCGATTGATTGACCCGACATCTGGCGACATTTACATCGACGGTCAGGATGTGGCCAAGATGAACGAAGAGGAGCTGCGTGACGTTCGTCGCCACAAGCTCAATATGGTCTTCCAGAACTTCGGGCTCTTCCCGCATCGGACCATTCTAGAAAATACTGAGTTCGGTCTGGAAGTCCGAGGTGTTGATAAGGAGGAGCGCACGCGCCTAGCTGAACAAGCTCTAGACAATGCCGGTCTCCTGTCCTTCAAGGACCAATACCCCGATCAGCTCTCCGGTGGGATGCAGCAGCGGGTTGGCTTAGCTCGAGCTTTGGCCAACAATCCTGATATTCTGCTCATGGACGAGGCCTTCTCAGCTCTAGACCCCCTTATCCGACGAGAAATGCAGGATGAGTTACTGGATCTGCAGGCAGAGCATGAGCGTACTATTATCTTTATCACCCACGATCTCAATGAGGCCCTGCGTATTGGTGACCGTATTGCTATTATGGCTGACGGTCAGATTATGCAGATTGGCACTGGTGAGGAAATCCTGACCAATCCAGCCAATGACTTCGTTCGAGAGTTCGTTGAGGATGTGGACCGCTCCAAGGTCTTGACTGCCCAGAATATCATGACAACGCCACTGACTACCAACATTGACATTGACGGACCAACCGTGGCTCTTAATCGGATGAAAAAAGAAGAGGTCAGTATGCTGCTGGCTGTGGATAGGAAGCGGCAGCTCAAGGGCAGTCTAACTGCCGAAGCCGCCCGCGATGCCCGCAAACAGCATCAAGCACTGGCTGAAGTGATTGATAAGAACGTACGCAAGGTTACTCAGGAAACCCTGATTACCGATATTTTCCCGCTGATTTACGATTCACCAGCGCCTCTGGCCGTTGTAGATGATAAGGACAAGTTAGTCGGCGTTATTATCAAAGGTCGAGTCATTGAAGCCTTGGCCAATACTACTGAATCTGAAGAATAAGGGAGGTTCGCATTTTGAATATTTTACAACAGCCAATCCCCGTTTCTCAATGGGTTGAGTCCTTTACTAACTGGGTAACCGATACCTTCTCCGGGCTTTTCTCGGTCCTTCAGGCCATCGGAAATGCCATCATGAATGGGATGACAGACACCCTGCTCTTCATTCCGCCCCTGCTCTTTATCGCAGTCATCACTATTTTTACCTATTTGATTTCCAAGCGTAAGCTGGGGCTGCCCCTGCTCACCTTCCTAGGCTTGCTCTTTGTTTACAACCAAGGCCTCTGGGAAAATCTTATGAACACTGTGACCTTGGTTATCGTCTCCAGTGCCATTTCCATTATCATCGGTATTCCACTGGGAATCTGGATGGCTAAGAGCAACCGTGTCGAAGCAGTTATCAAGCCCTTGCTGGACTTTATGCAGACCATGCCGGCCTTTGTCTACCTGATACCGGCCGTGGCCTTCTTCGGTATCGGTATGGTGCCTGGGGTCTTTGCCTCTGTCATCTTTGCCCTGCCACCGACTGTCCGCTTTACCAATCTAGCCATTCGTCAGATTCCAACCGAACTGATTGAAGCGTCAGACTCTTTCGGGGGCACTGGCAAGCAGAAGCTCTTCAAAGTCGAACTGCCTCTGGCTAAAAACACCATCCTAGCTGGAGTCAATCAGACCATCATGCTAGCTCTGTCTATGGTCGTTACCGCCTCTATGATTGGAGCACCTGGACTGGGCCGCGGCGTTCTCTCTGCCCTGCAGCATGCTGATATCGGTTCCGGCTTTGTCAATGGGGTGTCTCTGGTTATCCTGGCCATTATCATTGACCGCCTGACCCAGAAGCTCAACCAACCTCTGGCTAAAAAATCACCGGTCACTGCCAAGAAAAAACGCAACAAGATTATGCTCTGGTCTGCTCTAGCTGCTGTCATCCTGACAGCCTTTGTCGGAAATCAAGTAACCAAGCTTCAGCAAAGCAAAAAAGAAAAGGTCAATCTTGCCTATGTTGAATGGGACTCCGAAGTTGCCTCAACCAATGTCGTAGCGGAGGCTCTCAAGGAAATGGGCTACGATGTCACCATCACACCGCTGGACAATGCCGTTATGTGGAAGTCCGTTGCTAATGGCGAAGCCGATGCCATGGTTTCAGCCTGGTTGCCGACCACCCACGCTGCTCTCTATGAAGAGTACAAGGACAAGCTAGTGGACTTGGGGCCAAACCTTGAGGGTGTTAAGACAGGGCTAGTCGTACCAAGCTATATGGATGCCGACTCTATTGAAGACCTGTCAGACCAAGCCAAGAAAACTATCACAGGTATTGAGCCCGGCGCTGGTATCATGACCGCCACTGAGAAGACTTTGCAAGAATACAGCAATCTCAGTGGCTGGAATCTTTCTTCTTCCTCAACAGGAGCTATGACCACTGCTCTGGATCAGGCTATTAAGAATAAAGAAGATATCATCGTAACCGGCTGGTCACCACACTGGATGTTCTCCAAATATGACCTCAAGTACCTCAAGGATCCTAAAGGAACCATGGGTGGTAAGGAAGCTATCCACACTATGACTCGGAAAAATCTAGACAAGGACTTACCAGAAGTCAATAAGGTCCTAGACAACTTCAACTGGACTCAAAAGGACATGGAAGAAGTCATGCTTAAGATTAACGAAGGCAGCTCACCAGAAGCAGCCGCCAAAGAGTGGATCAAAAACCACCAAAAAGAAGTCGAAAGCTGGAAGAAATAAAAAGTATAGAAAAAAGGGATGAATCAAAAGATTCATCCTTTATTTTATAAAGAGCCATTCTATTTTGTTTAAGTCATTCAATCCTGATAGAGACTATCTCCATTCGTCGCAATGACTTCTTTGTACCAATCAAAAGATTTTTTCTTGTAGCGGGCTAGAGTTCCGCTACCGTCATCGTTGCGGTCAACATAGATAAAGCCGTAGCGCTTGCTGAGTTCTGCTGTGCTGGCTGAGACTAGGTCAATACAGCCCCAAGTCGTGTAACCTAGCAGTTCTACGCCATCTTCCAGCGCTTCTCCTACCTGCTGCAAATGCTGTTTGAGATAATCAATGCGGTAGTCGTCTTCAACCGTTGGGCCATTTGGACCATCCACCAAGACATCCTTGGCACCGAGACCATTTTCCACAATGAAGAGAGGCAGCTGATAGCGGTCATAAAAGCTATTTAGCACCAAGCGTAAGCCGACTGGGTCAATCTGCCAGCCCCATTCTGAACTAGCCAGATGAGGATTTAGGATACCACCTAAAAGATTACCTCGGCCGGAAGAATAATTTTCCGGATCATGAGCCGCAACCACACTCATATAGTAAGAGAAGGAAATGAAGTCTACAGTATTTTCAGCCAAAAGCTCTTTGTCGCCCGGCGCAAACTGAATCTCAATCCCATTCTCCTTGAAGAAACGATTGATATAGGCAGGGTATTTCCCACGCGCATGGATATCAGAGAAGAGGTAGTTTTGATTTTCAAATTCTCGTGCTGCCAGCACATCTTCAGGCTTAGGTGTCATGGGATAGGCTGGCATAGCCAGGACCATACAACCAATCTTAAAATCAGGATTGATCTCATGACCGATTTTCGTTGCCAAGGCAGAAGCTACCAGCTCATGATAGACCGCTTGATAGAGGTCTTGTTTGGACAACTCTTCAGCTGGCGTGGCAATACCGCCGCTCATAAAGGGCGCATGGAGAACAGAGTTGATTTCATTAAAAGTCAGCCAATACTTGACCTTATCCTTGTAGCGAGTAAAAACCGTGCGGACATAGCGCTCGTAGAAACCAATCAAATCGCGGTTGGCCCAGCCATTGTACTGACGCGCTAAATGCAGGGGCGTTTCATAGTGAGACAAGGTAATCAGAGGCTCAATGCCATATTTGGCCAGTTCATCAAAAAGATTGTCATAAAATTGCAAACCAGCTTCATTGGG
This sequence comes from Streptococcus sp. CCH8-C6, assembly GCF_001557225.1. Taxonomy (NCBI): domain Bacteria; kingdom Bacillati; phylum Bacillota; class Bacilli; order Lactobacillales; family Streptococcaceae; genus Streptococcus; species Streptococcus sp. CCH8-C6. The sequence continues at coordinate 58,436 of NZ_LSJN01000008.1, read as the reverse complement.
CTCCAGCTCGTCCCCATTTGGAAAAATCCGAGACCAGGCAATGGAAGTCCGGTAGACCTTGAATCCCATCTCCGCAAAGAGGGCAATGTCCTCCTTATAGCGATGGTAGAAATCAATTCCTTTCAGCTTGAGATTATCTGGTGTCGGCTCCTCGGTAATCAAAGGATTGCAATCACCTGGCGTAGCTGGCACACCGCCTTTTGGAGTCACATCCTGAACAGACAGGCCTTTTCCATCCAGATTATAGGCGCCTTCATACTGGTTGGCTGCAGTTGCACCGCCCCAGAGGAAATTCTGCGGAAATTTACCCATTTGCATTTTCTCACTTTCGTTTTTTTTGTATTTATATTATAATAGTTGTCAAACATATTTTCTAACACAATTATCTTAATAAATTGTACTATTCTATGAAAGAGTGTCCCCATGATTGATTTAGGCCAACTACATAAAAATACCGTTTTTAAAAACCAAGGAACCCCTTATTCTCTAACCCGCACCATCACTGAAAATGGTCATCCAGATATTCTTTTCCACTGGCATACCGATGTTGAAATGATTTATGTCCACGAAGGAAAAGCACAATTTCATATTGACGACGACTACTTTAACAGTGAAAAAGGTGATATTATCCTGATTCGCCCCAATGCCCTGCACTCCATCCACCCCATCAACGACGAGCGCCATTATATGGACGCTATTAATTTTCATCTGGATCTGATGGGCTACTCTGCCATGGATCAGGCCAGCATCAACTATCTGCAGCCCCTCTACAATGGCCAGTTGGACTTGACTCATGTTATCAAGCCTACGGATACAGCCTATGCCGAGATTCGCCAGTGCCTCTTAGCAGCTATGGAAACAGGCTATTTCCGCAAATCTCACTACGAATTTCAACTCAAGGCCCAGCTCAACCAGCTCTTCTATCTGCTCTTTGAGAATGGCTATGTCATTTCCAAAGACCTGTCACCAGAAGGCTATCGCAAGGAAGAAAAGATTCGCTCCATCATCGACTACATCAATGCCCACTACCAAGAAGACCTGAATATTGACCAACTGGCTGGCATTTGCGGCTACAGCTCTACCCATTTCATGAACTTCTTCAAGAAGCATCTGGGCGTTTCCTGCATAGAGTACTTGATTCAATTCCGCCTTCGCAAGGCAGCCGAACTCCTGCAGCACTCTAATCTCTCTGTACTGGAAATCTCCAGCCAAGCAGGCTTTAATAACCTGTCCAACTTTAACCGCCAGTTCAAAAAATACTACCAAATGACACCAAGTCAGTATCGGAAGAAATGAAGCTCTAAAATGGAAAATAAAAAAACGAATACCTGCTAAGCTAAATGAACTTTGTGGTATTCGTTTTTTTGTAACGCTAATATTATAAGAAGGATAGAAACAGCACCATGTTTTGTAAGATATTATTCTAGATCTCGGTCCCTGCCTTCTGAGCCATAGACTCTGTGATAGGCTTTGACATAAAAAGATATGGGTTTATCTGATTCGTTTTGGACAGTGATATCTTGATCACTGTCGCTTACACTAAAAACAAACGTTCTATTTTGGGTAAAGTTGACATCAATGCTATAGTTTTCGTTAAACTCAACACCTAAATCGGATAAAGCCTGTTCGTTTGGGATTGTTATCCCCCCCCTTCCTTTTCATTATAGTAGTGAACAGACTTTTTTTCTGCATCATAGATATACTCATTTTCACCTATCTGCTCTCTCAAATAAGAATCATAAATTCTAATTTTCCCATCTGTTTTATCTTTAAATTTTAAAACACTGACTCCTGAACCCTTTATTAGCTCAAAATTAGGCTTTTTAATCTTTACATAAACAGCTTCGCCTGGCCTTAATTTTACTAATTGGTAAGAGCCACCATGATCTTCTCCGCCAAAATAAACAAGATTCCAAATCAAAGTTCCCAAAAAGAGTAGACTAATCACTTTCCCATAAATGCTTTTGTAGAAAGGCTTCTTTATACAGATATAAACTATCCATGAAACGATAAAAACAACAAAGATAAATAAGAGTGGTAAAAAGTGAATTAAAAAGTCTATTAAAAGAAAAAGTTGTTCAAAAAAATACATATTTAGCCTTTCCTTAATTCTCAATCAATATTTAGTTTCAACGAACAAGGATAAAGCTAGTCCCTATCATTTCATTTGGACTGTTCTCCTTACGAACTCATCATTTCTATACTAGCAAGTTCAGCAGAAGATTGAAGAGCCCCAGCCAAAAGATAGCTAGCAGCAAATTGCGCCCCTGCTTTTCCTTGAAGAGATTTCTTCTCAGAAACAGGCAGAAAATCAACAAGACCAGGGAGCACACTAGCAACAAAAACAAGATAAACATAGGTATAAGATACAAAAGCAACCACAAACCAAAATACATTTCATTTTCTTTCCAATAACATAATAGACGAGCTCGAAAGCGGTCAGTTTCATTCATTAACAGTTCTATAATCCTTTTTAATTATAACAAAATCTTAAATTTCAAAACAGCAAAAACCAGATTGGTAAATCCAATCTGGCTAAAATCATATTCAGGCAATTTATTGCCCCGGCCAATTCAGTCCAACATGAGAATTCATTTCCTGATAGGCGGTATCAATCCGTGCTCTGGTTTCTTGATCCAGTTTGTCTCGATACTTGCCACCTTCGACAAAGTCGTCCAAAATCCAGGTCTGGTAAGTGTATAAAGGTAGACCGTCTGCCGAAGTAGTGCCTTTTTCCACTCGGCTGACCCAGCTCGGATGAGCCTGGGCACTTTTTATCTGTGTGCCCTTTGGTGTCTTTTCAATGGTAACATCCATCAGCACTCCGCGCTCGGTCCAATGAGCATTTTCAATTCCCTCCATAGTTTCGATGCGCTGATTGGAAATGAAATTTCCCATAGAATACATGATCAGCTTCTTCTGACCATCTTTCTCTAAAATCTCCGCCGGCTCAACCACATGAGGATGCCCTCCAAAGACGATATCTGCTCCCCAGTCAACCATTTTATGGTAGAGGGCCATCTGCTCCTCGGTTGGCTCCAGCTGGTACTCTATCCCCATCTGAGGCATGACGACTGTAATATCTGCTTCCTTTTCCGCCCGTTCAATCTCGGCCCGCATCTTTTCTTCATCCAGATCGGACAGGCGATTATCATAGTCTTCCTGACTGAGAAGCCCTTCCATGCCATTGTAGCCATAAGAGTAGGCTAGCAGTGCAATCCTAATGCCTTTTACTTCCTTTATCAAGAGCGGTGCCTGACTGCGGCTTTCATGCGGATAAACACCGACGGGAGTGATTCCCTCTTTTTCAAAAGCCTGAGCTGTAGTGAAAACTCCCTCCAAGCCAGAGTCTAAAATGTGATTATGAGCCAGATCCATCACCTGATAGCCAGCATCCTTGATTGCTGGAACTACGGCTTCTGGAGCATTAAAGAGCGGATAGCCATTCAAGGGATAGTCCGGCCGAATCGTGCCTTCAAAGTCCCCTAAGACCAAATCTCCCTGCCGAAGCCATTCCTTGGCATAGTGGAAATTCTCAGAAAAATCATAAGTGCCATCTTCTTTCTGAGCGCTCAGATAAAGGCCATCGTGATAAAGCAAATCCCCAGTTGCCATGATGCGAACCGTCTGATTCTGAGAGGAATCTGACTGCTGCTCTTTCTTACTAGGAGACAGAAAGGTAAAATCCTGCACATGCTCTGACAGCAGAATTAATCCAGCTGACAGCCCTACTACGGTCAAAAGCACTCCGACAAACTGGCGATTGCTAAGCTGTTTTTGAAAGATTTTGGGACGAGGAAATGGAAGTCCCTTAAACCAGTCCCGCCAAGCATGGTAAGCATCTGCCAGCAGATTATGTTCCGCAGTAAAATCCGATATCTTTTTCCAAAGTTCCTGAAAAAAAGTCCGAATCTTCTCCCAAAGAAATTTTTTATCCATCACATTTCTCCGCTTTTTCTTACTTGATAATAGTGCATCAACATTTACTATATTGTACTATTTTTATCGCCAAAAGGAAAGAAAAGCAAAAAAACAGGAGCGGGGAGAAGCATGCTACAATCTCCAAATTGCGGCATGCTCCCACCATTCTCCTGCTTCATTTTCTATTTTTTCAATTCTAATAGCTGATTGCCGAGCTGAAACTCAGCTTTCATTCTTACACAAAACTCCCTACATCAACGGTGAGCACCTGGCCGTCTCGGACGACCTGCTGCCCAGCAATGTAGACATCCTGAACATCACTGCCTTTGACTGCGTACACTAGGTGCGACAGCATATTTCCCAAAGGATAGAGATGAAGTCTTCCCTTAGGTTGAATGACAATGAAATCGGCTTGCTTGCCCGCTTCCAGACTACCGATTTTGTTATCCAATCCCAACGCCTTGGCTCCTTCAATAGTCAAAGCTTTCAAAGCCTGATCAATCGTAAACTGGGTCGCATCTCCTGCCCGCATCTTCTGAAGGAGAGCAGCTGTCCGACCTTCTTCAAACATATCCAGATTATTATTGGAAGCGACAGAGTCTGTCGCTAAGCCAACGGTCACCCCAGCGGCTAGTAAGTCGGTCACCGGAGCTACACCGGAAGCCAGCTTGAGGTTGCTGATAGGATTGTGGGCGATGCTGACTGGTGAAGCCGCCAAATCCGCAATCTCTGATGGATTCAGTTCAACTCCGTGAGCAAAAATTGCTGGCTGCTCCAAGTAACCCAAACCCTTTAAGAAAGCCAGAGGCCGTTTGCCATAGCGCTCCAGTATGATTTTATTTTCTTCCTGGGTTTCAGCCACATGGATATGAAGCTTCAAGTCTAGCTCACGCGCTAGTTCAAGACTGCCCTTGAGCAGATCTTCGTCACAGGCATAAGGTGAATGAGGCGCCACCATAACCTGAAAATCTTCATCGTCATAGGAGCAAATTTTCTCAATAATGGCCCGAATACGAGCCAGAGTCTCTTCTGCCGTTTCCGCGGCTGAGCTAAAGAGTGTTGGTGAGAAATAGCAGCGCATACCAGACTGCCGCACAGTCTGATAAATCCGGTCAATATCCACTCCCTGAGGATTATACATGTCGTTAAAAGTTGTTGTTCCTGACAGCAGCATTTCAGCCAGAGCCAGCTGGACAGCCTGGGTCGTTAAATCTGCTGTGAATCGACTTTCTGCTGGCCAGATATAGTCCTCCAGCCATTCATGCAGATTGCTGTCATCACGAATCCCGCGCAGCAAGGTCATGGCCGAATGAATATGGCAGTTGACCAGCCCGGGCATGATCCAAGCACTTTCATAATCCACTGTTTCACTGCATTTCCCTAGCCAGCTTTCATCATAGGGACCGCAGTAGGCAATACGGTCGTCCTCAACCACCAACAGCCCTTCCCGGTAAACATGAAATGCGCTGTCACAGGTCACCAGATTGACATTTGTATAAGCTTTCATCCGCCATATCCTCACTTTCCCAACACTTGACTTCAAGAGATTTTAGCTATTATAACAAGCCTAATCTAATTGTGCAAGTCTTTTAATACAATTATGGAATAAAAAAGAGCCCCAGCTGAGGCCCTAGTTGTCAATCATTATCTATGACTAATCTTCCGTGTCAGGAAATCCCCAACAAACTGAATAAAGAAGATGAGCAGCAAAATAAGAATAGTCGCAAGAATGGTCACATCATGGTTGAAACGTTGATAACCATAAGTCAGGGCAACATTTCCCAGTCCACCAGCTCCAATCGCTCCGGCCATAGCGGTCTCACCAACCAGAGAGATCAGCGTAACAGTCGTCACCCGAATCAAGTCCGGCAGACCTTCCCGCAGGTAAACACCGACAATGTCCCAGAAGGTTGCTCCACTAGCCTGCGCCGCTTCAATCACTCCTCGGTCTAATTCGGATAAGACCACCTGAACCTGACGGGCAAAGAAAGGAAAAACAGCCAGAGAAAGAGGGACCAAGGCCGCAGTCGGTCCAATCCCAGTTCCCACAATAATACGAGTAAAAGGATTGATGAGGGCTAGGAGAATGATGAAAGGAATCGCCCGAAAGATAGAGGTAACCTTGTCCAAGACGAAAAAGACAAGTCTATTTTCCAAAATACCTCTCGGCCCTGTCAAGACGAGCAAGAGACCAGCGATAAAGCCTAGAATCCCTCCGATAAAGAAAGGAATGATGGTCATATACAGAGTCAGGTAAATAGCTGTTCCCCAGCCAGCCTGCCCAGACCAGCCCATTCTATAAACATTGGGCATAAATTGTTGAATCAGCTGTAGCATTAGTTACTCCCTTCTTTCAGAACATGCAGCTCTACTCCTGCTTCGCGCAGACTTTCCTGCACCGCCGCCAGTTGCTTGGTCTCTCCAGATAAGATAACGACCATTTCTCCGACCGGTACATGATCTAAAATCTCAATATTGGCGTGAAGAATATTGGCAGATATTTGATACTGCTTGTAAATGTCGTTTATAATGGCTGTGTCCGTTACCACACCTGAGTATTTCAGGTGTGCCAGAATGGAATTTTCCGGCAGGTTTTGCACAATCTTCTGCTGGTTGATTTTGATCATGGCCTCATTGATACCGGTTGCTGTCGTAATGAAGTCTTGGGTCAGCTCATTCTTGGGATTAGAGAAAATATCCAGAACTGATCCTTCCTCAATGAGCTGACCATTCTGCATGACTGCTACCCGGTTGGCAATGTCCTTGACAATCTGCATTTCGTGGGTAATGAGGACAATAGTCAGACCCAATTTTTGATTCAAATCCTGCAATAAAGCCAGAATCTGCTTGGTAGTCTTAGGATCCAGAGCAGATGTGGACTCGTCTGAGATTAGGATTTTGGGATCATTGGCCAAAGCCCGCGCAATAGCCACCCGCTGCTTCTGACCGCCAGACAGCTGGGCAGGATAATTGTCCGCCCGATCCGCTAAACCTACCAAGTCCAAAAGCGTATGAACTTTTTTCTCTTTTTCAGCAGCTGATAAAGGTGAATGCTTGAGCGCAAAGGCAACATTTTCCTTGGCTGTCATCTGTGCCATGAGGTTAAAATGCTGGAAAATCATCCCGATATCCTTACGCTTTTGGCGCAGCTGAGCCGCAGTAAGCTGAACCTGATGATGATCATAGAAAACCGTATCATCCACCGTAATCTTACCGGCAGACGGCACCTGCAGCAAGTTAATAACACGGACCAGGGTAGACTTGCCGGCACCAGAATAGCCTACAATTCCATAAATATCTCCCTGATTAATATGAATGGTCACATCTTCTACGGCCTTAATGTCTTGCTTTTTTTGATTAAAAACGACATCAATGTGATCCAATTTGATAATTTCTTTGCCCATAATTTCCGATTCACTCCTTGATTTGTCCAATATGTGATTTATCCTCTGTAGCCTTTTAGTTTGATTTCCGTCTGTCACTTGACTAGGGAAATGTGATGCCATAAGCCGCAATCTTTACCGACTTAACCCAAAGCCAGATACTGTTCAAACTAAATGACCATAATAGCAGATAAAGGGCTGGAGAAGCTAATCTCCGCCCTTCTTAATCATTTCATTTATTCAATACAATGACCTTCTGCTGGAAAAAAATTACCAAACTGGCTGATCCATACCATCTGATGATTCTTCAATAACTTTTTTCACTTCATCAGTGTGGTAAGCCTTGATAATTTTTTCAATTGCGTCAGCCTTGTCTGATTTCTTCCAATCTGGTTTCGCTGCAATCAGGTTATACCATTGTTTTGAGTTTTCATTGGCTTCTTCTTTGAAGAGGGCCTTCTTGTAGTCAATACCTGCTTCGCGGACGAAAGTATTATTGACAACTGCAGCATCTGCTGAAGTCAGAGAAGCTGGCGTTTGAGAAGCATCCAACTCAGAAATTGTCAGATTCTTCTTGTTTTCTTTGATGTTGGCAACAGTCGCAAGTTCTTTACCTTTAACATCAAGCTTGATCAAGCCAGCTGATTCAAGAAGATAAAGAGCGCGGCTCTCGTTTGTCGCATCATTTGGAACAGCAATTGTACCATTTTCTGGGATGTCTTTCACATCTGTATATTTATTTTTGCCGTCCTTTGTACCAGAGTAGAGACGAATAGGAGCGATATAGGTATCCGCAACAGACACAAGGTCTGCTCCCTTCTCTTTGTTCCAGTTTTCAAGGAAGTTGTAATGTTGGAAAGCGTTGATATCCACATCACCGTCAAGCAGAGCTTGGTTAGGCTGAGAGTAGTCGGTAAACTGTGTATACTCTAATTTAACGCCTGCATTTTCTTTGTCAAGAATCTCTTGAACCTTGTTCCAGCGCGCTTCTTCTGTATCACTCAGGCTCATTACCCCAACCTTGACGGTTACAGGTCCGTCTGCTGATTTGCTCTCCTTACTAGAAGAGCCTCCGCAAGCTGCCAAACCCAAGGCTGCAAGGCCGACTAAGCCGACTGAAAAGATTTTTTTCAAATTCATCATTTATTCTCCTTTAATGGATAAAATTCTAAATCTTCTATTTTATAAGATTACTTCTCATTTTACCATGTTAAAGGAGACTTGGCTTATATAAATAATTTATCGCCGTGATAAAAAAAATATATGACTGATTGAAGCATTTGAGTTGATTTTATGCCCTTTTACTGCATGAAGGTCAGCAGATAGCCATATCCTTCTGCTTCCATTTTTTCTTTTGGAATAAATCGCAGAGCTGCTGAGTTGATGCAGTAGCGCAAGCCGCCTGCTGCTTCTGGGCCGTCTGTGAAGACATGCCCCAGATGGGCGTTCCCTGAACGGCTGCGCACTTCGATCCGCTCCATGCCATGGCTCTTGTCTTCATAGTATCTCAGAACTTCTCTGGCAATGGGCCGGCTAAAGCTAGGCCAGCCGCAACCAGACTCAAACTTGTCTCCAGCAAAAAAGAGGGGCTCCCCAGTCGTCACATCTACATAAATTCCTTCCTCAAAAGTGGCATTATAGGCATTATGGAAAGGGCGCTCTGTCGCACTGTTCTGGGTCACCTGGTACTGCTCTTCCGTCAGCTGCTCTTTTAGTTCCACATCTGTAGGCTTCTCGTATCGGCCTGGATCGACCAAGGGCTGATAGGCATCATTGACATTGATATGGCAGTAGCCACCAGGATTTTTCTTGAGATAATCCTGATGATAGTCCTCAGCTAGAACATAATGGCGCAAAGGTTCTAGCTCAACAACAATCTTTTGTCCCAGTTGTTTTTCCTGTTCAGCAAAGACCTGCTCAATGACCGCCTTATCGGCTTGATTGGTATAGTAAACGCCCGTCCGATACTGACGTCCTACATCATTTCCCTGCTTATTGACCGACAGAGGATCAATGACTCGGAAATAATAGAGCAGGATTTCCCGCAGGCTAATCCGCTTTTCATCATAGACCAGATGAACCGTCTCTGCATGATCCGTCTGATGAATCAGCTGGTAGTTGGTTGATTCTACTTGCCCATTGGCATAGCCCACTGTCGTTTCCTCCACACCCTCAATGCGAGAAAAGTACTCTTCCAATCCCCAGAAGCATCCACCTGCTAAATAAATTTCTGCCATAAAAACACCTCATTTCTTTGCGTCTATTTTCTCATAAAAGGAGTAAATTTTATAGTGATTCAACTCAAAAATGATTTCTGCTACTGACTATAACTACTATTATACAGGCAAAATCTCATCATATTTATTTTTTTGCTCACCGACAACCGGTCTCACTTTTTTAGCCATATTGATCTTTTACTTCACGATTAAGAGAATTATCGTTATATTCAGTCATAGCCGTCTGAAGATTTTATTCATTTACATAATTTTTGCTCATTTAACATTTTCCTTTAACAAAGCTGATAATTTAGGTGATATGGTATAGCCATATGTTTCATACTCTCCATTGTCATTTTTTATCAATCCAAAATGAAAGTCTAATTCTTTATTGTTATTAAAATACAATCGAACCATCAGACCTCCCATCGGATTATATTCTAATGTCTCAGTATCAATTTCATAAGATTGAATAACTCCTTCTCTTGTTAGAGCATTAGGATCATTCTCTCTCATATGTTCTTCATAAACCTTTCTAGCTTCTTTACTAGTCGCAATGCGTATCATCTTTTGCTTCTTCTGGTTTTGATACATACTAAATCCTATGATAATCAGTCCCGTAACTACTAGAATACTGAGCCCACTCCATAAGAATGTTTTATTCATCGTAATTTCCCCTTCAAATATCTTATCAATTTATTTTATTTGTAGTATAACACAATTTTAGGATATTCTTTAAATGGTGGAGGTCAGTAGTTCTCAGATATTATCATCGCTTTCAAAAAAAAATTGAAGAAAGATGCATCTTTCTTCAATCTGAAACAGCCGTATTTTAATTACTCCTCAATATACTTCAATTTTCCTCGGAAATCTTCTAAGCTTTCATAGCCTTTTTCTTCCATAATAGCCTTGAGTTCTGAGGTGATGCGTTCGAAAGCTGCCACTCCTTCTTTATGAAGGGTTGTTCCTACCTGCACCATACTGGCTCCACAGAGGATATGCTCAAAGGCATCGCGCCCCGTCAGAACACCACCTGTTCCAATGATTTGGATTTCCGGTTTAAGGCGTTGGTAAAAAGCATGGACATTGGCCAGAGCGGTCGGCTTGATGTACTGACCTCCGATACCCCCAAAACCATTTTTCGGACGAATGACCACTGACTCATCTTCTATATAAAGACCATTTCCGATAGAGTTTACACAATTGACAAACTTGAGCGGATATTTGTTAAAAATCGCAGCGGCCTGGTCAAAATGTACGATGTCAAAATAAGGAGGCAGTTTGATGCCTAGGGGCTTGGTGAAATAAGCAAAAACTTCTGACAAGATTTTTTCCGTCGTTTCAAAGTCATAGGCAATCTGTGGCTTGCCAGGGACATTGGGACAGGAGAGATTGAGCTCAGTAATGCCTTTAAAGTCACTTGCCTGCACTTTCTTAAGAATAGTGTGGGTTTCTTCTGGCGACATACCGACCAAAGAGAGGAAGAAAGTCCGATTTGCTTCGCTTTCCTGGAGTTCCAGCAGGTAGTCAAGATAGTAGTCCAAACCATTGTTGGGCAGGCCCATGGAGTTGATAGACCCTAGCGGAACATCCTGATAGCGCGGTTCTGGGTTTCCCTGACGAAATTCCAGCGTCGCTGTCTTGGTCACAAAGGTTCCTGCAGCAGAATCTTTGACTTCCGCCAGTTCCTCTTTTGTCATGCAGGCAACCCCAGCTGCATTCATCAGGCAGTTGTCAAATGCAAAACCAGCAATCTGTGTAGATGTCGAAACCATAGTAAAACGCTCCTTTTTCTTTTGAAGGCGAGTGCCTTTAGCTCATTTCCTCTATTATATCACCAAACTCCACTTTTTCGTTTTTTAAACCGGCAATTCCTGACTAACGTTCGGAAAACATCCCGTTCGCTTGACTATTTTCTGGAATGTTTCAGAAAATAAATTGTGGAAATTTTTAGAAAATTCAACTTTTTTCTTTACAAGAGAAAAAAAGTCTGCTATAATGTTCCATGTAATAAAATATGACATCTAAAAGATGCCTGTTTTAAAAATTTAAACACATCCTCGTCACACAAGCTGCAAGCAGCTTCCGACAGGATGGTTTACTATTTTATTTAAAGGAGAATGACAGATGACAACTGCTAAAGAATATATCCAAAGCACTTTCGAGACCGTAAAAGCCCGCAACGGACACGAGGCAGAATTCCTCCAAGCTGTTGAAGAGTTTCTCAATACTCTGGAGCCCGTTTTCGAAAAACACCCAGAATACATTGAAGAAAACATCCTAGCGCGTATTACTGAGCCTGAGCGCGTTATCAGCTTCCGTGTTCCTTGGGTAGACCGCGAAGGCAACGTACAAGTCAACCGTGGTTACCGCGTACAATTTAACTCAGCAGTTGGCCCTTATAAAGGCGGACTTCGTTTCCACCCAACTGTAAACCAAGGTATCTTGAAATTCCTCGGATTTGAGCAAATTTTTAAAAACGTCTTGACTGGCCTGCCAATCGGCGGTGGTAAAGGTGGATCTGACTTTGATCCCAAAGGTAAGACTGATGCTGAAGTGATGCGCTTCTGCCAAAGCTTTATGACAGAATTGCAAAAGCACATCGGCCCATCTCTTGACGTTCCAGCTGGTGATATTGGTGTCGGCGGACGTGAAATCGGCTACCTCTATGGTCAATACAAACGTCTTAACCAATTTGATGCTGGTGTCTTGACTGGTAAACCTCTTGGATTTGGCGGCAGCTTGATTCGCCCAGAAGCAACTGGCTACGGTTTGGTTTACTACACCGAAGAAATGCTTAAAGCTAACGGCCAAAGCTTTGCTGGCAAAAAGGTGGTTATTTCTGGTTCTGGTAACGTAGCCCAATACGCTCTTCAAAAAGCAACTGAGCTTGGTGCAACTGTTATCTCTGTATCTGACTCAAACGGCTATGTTATCGATGAAAACGGTATTGACTTTGATCTTTTGGTTGATGTCAAAGAAAAACGCCGCGCTCGCTTGACAGAATATGCTGCTGAAAAAGCAACTGCTACTTACCATGAAGGTTCTGTCTGGACTTACGCTGGTAACTATGACATCGCTCTGCCATGTGCGACACAAAATGAAATCAATGGCGAAGCTGCGAAACGTTTGGTAGCTCAAGGAGTTATCTGTGTATCTGAAGGTGCCAACATGCCGAGCGACCTGGATGCTATTGCAGTTTACAAAGAGAATGGTATCTTCTACGGACCTGCCAAAGCTGCTAATGCTGGTGGTGTTGCTGTATCTGCCCTTGAAATGAGCCAAAACAGCCTTCGTCTGTCATGGACTCGCGAAGAAGTTGATGGCCGCCTCAAGGACATTATGACAAATATCTTCAACACAGCTAAAACAACTGCTGAAACATACGGACTTGGTACTGACTACCTTGCAGGAGCAAATATCGCCGCCTTCGAAAACGTAGCCAACGCTATGATTGCCCAAGGTATTGTTTAACTAGTCGATACATCCTATCGGAGGACTATCATGAACTTACGGCCAATGGAAGTGAGAGACAATCCAGCTGTAGCGCAGCTCATTCGAGCCAGCCTAGAAGAATTCGGGCTTGACAAACCAGGAACTGTCTACTTTGATTCTCATCTAGATCATTTGGCCGACTATTATCAACAGCAAGAGAGGGCAGCTTACTTTGTTTTGGAAGACGAAGGCCAGCTCGTCGGCTGTGGCGGCTTTGCACCTGTTTCTGATAAGATTGCTGAATTACAAAAACTGTATGTCACTAAAAACTGTCGTGGCAAAGGTTATTCCAGCCAGTTGATAAAGCGGATATTCCAGGAAGCCCGCCTAGCAGGTTATGAACAGCTTTATCTAGAAACCACTACTGAACTGGCTACGGCCGTGGCCGTCTATCAACACTATGGTTTTACATCACTGCAACAACCACTTTCTAACGCTACCGGCCACCCAGCTATGAATATCTGGATGATAAAATCCCTCTTATCAGATGAATAGATGATCAGTATACTCTGGCTGTCTCAAGAATATCATGACCAACATCCTCAACACAGCTAAAACTACCGTTGAAACTTACGGACTTGGCAAAGACTACCTGGCTATTGTTAATATCGCTGCCTTCGAAAACATAGCCAAAGCCATGATTGCGCAAGGTATTTGTTTAAGCACTATCAAACTAGAATAAATCCGACTGCTTATCAAAGCAGTCGGATTTTTATATATCTAATTTTTCAAAAAATTTGCCTGCTGACTGCTTTTCTTTTAGCTTCTCAAGCAGCTCAGTCTCCAGAAAAGGACTTAGTTCGTCAAAATCTTGGCAAACCTTAAAGACAGTTTCTCTGTCCAACTGGCCATAAGCTAGTTCATAATAATCCTTCTTATGATGCCAGTTCTGGTCATAGTTGACATCTGTCCGTTGATAGTAAACAATGTTTTGCTTCGGAGTCAGGTAAAGCTTCTGTGTCAGAATGCTTTTCTGATCTTTGGACAGCTTGCTGCGGCTGAAAATCTTAACCCCTTGAAAAATTTTGCGCTCATGGATACCTTGACTTGTGACTTTCAATTCTACTCTTTTATAATGCATACTGATACCTCCAGAAATCACCTACATTATATCAAGTTTTGACAGATTTTCAAGTAAAAGTGTCATTTCCAAAAGTCTTTAGTCGCCTCTAAAATTTCTTCTGTCGGTGTTACTGTGGCCTCAATAATGCTCTTGCCAGTCTTTTTCAGATAGACTTGTATCAGATGATAGCCATAAGCATAGCCCGCAGCATAAGGCATACCGACTGGTATTTGCCCCTGTATTTCTGCAATTTCATCACCGTATAGATAAGGAGCCATTTCCGCCATCCCCGTTAGCTGAAGCTGACTGGAGATGATAGGCTTAATCTCTTCTAACTGCTCTGGACTGGTTGAAGTGACCCAAGGCCCAATGAGATCTTTGCCATAGAGTTCAGCAGCAAAGGACTCTGCCAATCCTTCACTAACTACCCAGTCTGCTAATGTCGTCTGCTGGTTCCATTTAATAAATTGGAAGCGGACATTATGGTTGCACTCGTGAGCCAACGCAGCCTGCACACGTGGTAAAGTATAGTCATTTGGCAGCAGACTAAGCATGAGGTAGCCTGGAATTCCTCCATCCCCGCTGTAACCCATATTGAGCTGTAGCATGGGCTTTTCTGGATTGCCTAACAAAATAGTAAAATAGTAATCCTCAACCTCTAAATCATAGCCAGCTTGCTCAAAAAGACCGATACTCCTCTTGATGGTATCTTGACAATTTTGCCAGAGTTGATCAGAGCTCAGAGCATCAATAGCCGGCCTATCCTTTTCTGACAGAGTGCCGGGTAGCTGATTCATAAAGCCAAGTAGGAAAAGAGCATCAAATCCTCCGGGATACTTCGCTTTCAGAGGAATGTGTTGTGTTTGATATTTTGTTGCAAAAGGTGCTAAAATCTTAGCTCGAAAACAACCCTCTCTCTTTTCCAAGGGCAGTTCAAGCAACTCCTGATAAACCTTATCTGAACGAATGATATTGATTTTCATGGTAATCTCCTTTTCTAATTTTCACCAGTATACACCCTCCTCTAAGGTCAGAGTCAAGAAAAAGATTTGAAACTTTTGTCTCAAATCTTCTTTTATCTATTCAATTTGCTGCCTCCACTTTCAAATCTGGGTGCGGAAAATAGCAAAGGCGTTAAAGTGATGGGATAATATTCCCTATTGCTCCTTCTTTTTCTCTTGCTTTGTCTTGTTTTTCTCCTTTTGCCACTTGGCATTTTCGTAGGTCACGGTATAGGTATCCTCATCGCCGCCTTCCCCATCAAAGATTAGGTCAAAGCGGATGGACTTGCCTGGCGCCAGATTGGTGCCGATTTGTGTATTGTCAAAGGTTGAGCCATCCAAAATATAGACATTTTCCTTCTTGTCATAGAGTCCAAAGTCATAAGGACTAACCAGAATGGGCTTTTTAGAAGTATTTTCAACCGTGATAGTCGCAACGACAGCTACTCCTGTTGACTCATCGCTCATGACTCTCTTGCTGTCTTCTACTGCCGAATGAACTGTCACCTTAAGTCCACTGGAAAATTCAACTGTTTTTTCAAAAGCATGGCTGTTATAGGACTCTAAAGGCGAGTTATGGTGGCCTGTGAGAGACTTGAGATGGTCATTTTCCTCCATAAGGCCAATAGTGGTGATGACGAGGAGAATGCTGAGCAAGGCCAGAAGAAAGATGATAATACCAGACACCAGAGCTGCCCAAAAGAGACCCTGCTTGTGGAGAGGACGTTTTAAACGGTAAACAAGATTGTCCTCACTGACAATCTCCTGCTGAATTCGCTGATTCATATGGACCTTTCTAATCAATAATTATTTGCCTTTGGAAAGAGGTCCAAGCGTCGGAAGCTCAATCCCCTCTCGTAAAAGCGCTTCATGGTAAAGACGGTAGAAGATATGGTAAATAGAAATCTGCATGCCTCCCTGCACTATCATGCTGATACGGAAGTTGAACTGGCCATTTGAAGCCATCTGCGGCCCCAAAATATTCGGTTCCTTGAGAATCTCCGGATGTTCTGGTACGGCTTCTTCATTGACCTTGGAAATGATGCGGTAAATCTCGTCCAAATCCGTCTGGGCATAAATGGGGATATCAATCAGAACACGCATATCTCCACGGGAAAGATTACTGACAACCATGATATTGCGGTTTGGAACAAAATGCAGCGTTCCGTCCGCGTCCCGTACCTGCGTCGTCCGAATCCCGACACTGATTACTGTTCCAGCGATGTTGATAGGACCGTTAGTCAGGCGGACATTGTCACCGACATCTAACTGTCGCTCGAGAAGGATAAAGAAGCCATTGACCAGGTCCGACAGGAAGCCCTGAGCTCCCATCCCGATAGCCACCCCAGCAATCCCGGCACCAGCCAAAAGGCTGGAAACCGGCAGTCCCAAGATGGATAAAACCCAGTAAATCAAGAGGAAATACAAGACATAATTAAGCAGATTCTCAATCAGCCGAGTAATGGTTTTCTGTCTGGCTACATCCTGCTTGGATAGCTTGAGAGAGGGGGCAATAATTTTGGTCACTGACAAATGCAGGATTTTCTTAACGATGTAAAATAAGATAAAAAGCAGAAGTAAAGAGACCAGCTTGGAAAAAAGGTCATCTGCAATCTTGCTCCAGTCAAACTGCTGGATATAGCGAGAAAAGACATTTCCGGTCTTAGACATAGGCTACCTCCAAAAAGATTACTACCATTATACCACAAAGACCAATCAGCGCGGACATAGAATGGTTAGTCCGACCTAACATTGCTTTCACTCCCTTTCTATCGTATAATAAAATAAGTATCCAAGACAAGAAAGGAACTTACATGCTCCATCGCTCCATCACCATTTGGAATAAAACCAATCTAATCAAGCGGATTTCCATCGGTATTGGCATTGGTGTCCTAATTCTTCCCCCAAGCACAAGCCATCGGACTTCTGGGCCAAATCTTCGTTGGCGGCCTCAAGGCCATCGCTCCGCTCCTCGTCTTCGCTCTGGTAGCAAACGCCCTGTCGCAGCAGCAAAAAGGACAAAAGAGCAATATGAAAACAGTCATCTTGCTCTACCTTCTGGGAACCTTTGCGGCGGCATTGGTAGCGGTCCTAGTCAACTTCTTCTTTCCCATTAGCATAGAGTTGGCTTCGTCCTCCCAAAAAGTTTCTCCGCCAGATGGAATCGGACAAGTCCTCAGCAATCTTCTGCTTCAGCTGGTGGACAATCCCGTCAACGCACTCATCACCGCTAACTATATTGGTATCTTGTCCTGGGCTGTCATTTTTGGAATTGCCATGCGAGAAGCCAGCCACCACAGCAAGGAACTGCTGCAGACCTTGACAGATATCACTTCTAAGATTGTCGAGTGGATTATCAATCTAGCCCCTCTTGGCATTTTAGGTCTGGTCTACACGACCATTTCCGGGAAAGGCTTCCAAGCTCTAAAAAGCTATGGTATCCTACTGCTGGTCTTGATAGCCAGCATGCTGATTGTCGCTCTGGTTATTAATCCTTTGATTAGCTTTATCATGCTGTGGAAAAATCCTTATCCCTTGGTCTGGCGCTGTTTGCGAGTCAGTGGCGTAACTGCCTTTTTCACGCGCAGCTCAGCGGCTAACATCCCCGTCAACATGAAACTCTGTCGGGATCTGGGGCTCAATCCAGAGACCTACTCGGTCTCTATTCCTCTGGGGGCCACTATCAATATGGCTGGGGCTGCTATTACTATCAATACCCTGACCTTGGCAGCTGTCAACACGCTGGGTATCAGGGTTGACTTTGGCACAGCTCTAGTTCTCAGTGTCTAGCGGCAATTTCTGCCTGCGGGGCTTCCGGTGTAGCTGGCGGGTCTCTCCTACTCATTCCGGTCGCCTGCAGCCTCTTTGGGATTTCCAATGATTTGGCCATGCAGGTAGTCAGCGTCGGCTTCGTTATCGGTGTCATTCAGGACTCCTGCGAGACCGCCCTCAACTCTTCTACTGACGTTCTCTTTACAGCTGTGGCCGAGATGAGCAGCTGGCCAAAAGAAAAACGCTATTAATTTCGACAAAAAACCTCTAGACTTCCATCATTACAGAAAACTAGAGGCTTTTTTATGTGCGAAAATTAGTTCTTTCGATACTTGTCAAAGTATTTCTTTGTTTCACTGATGACAATAGGAGAGAGCGCTAGGAGAGCGATTAAATTTGGCAAGGCCATGAGAGCATTGACAATATCTGCAAGAATCCAGACCGCCTCTAGACTCACAAAGCCACCTAGAACAATCATAAGAACAAATAGCAGGCGATAAATGCGGATATAGCGCACCCCAAAGAGAAATTCAAAACAGCGCTCACCATAGTAGTTCCAACCCAAGATAGTCGTAAAGGCAAACAGAACTAGAAAGACTGAAAGCAGAACTGGACCAAAATTAGCAAAAACAGTCGCAAAGGCTGCCTGAGTCAGAGACACACCATTGAGATTGCCATCCCAGACCCCTGTAATTAAAATTGTCAATCCTGTCAGACTACAAATGATCAGGGTGTCGATGAAGGTTCCAGTCATAGAAATCAAGCCCTGTTCTACCGGTTCCTTAGTCCGAGCTGCCGCCGCTGCAATGGGTGCTGATCCCAAACCAGATTCATTGGAAAAAACTCCACGCGCGACCCCGTTTTGAATTGCCATCTGGATGGTCGCACCGGCAAAACCACCGACAGCAGCCGTCTGACTAAATGCTGAGCTAAAGACCAGTTGGAGAGTGGGCAGCAGACGATCTAGATTGACCGCTAAGACAGTCACAGTCCCCAAGATATAAATCGCTGCCATAAAGGGCACAACCTTGGTCGATACTCGAGCAATAGACTGGATGCCACTGAAAATAACCAGAGCCACCAAAATAGCCAAGATAGAAGCTGTCACAGCTGGAGGCAGCTGAATGGTATTCTGCATGGCCTCTGTGATGGAATTGACCTGTGTAAAGGTCCCAATCCCCAAGAGAGCCACCAAGATACCAGCTATCGCAAAAAAGATGGCCAGCGGGCGCCACTTCTCGCCCATCCCTAGTAAGATATAGTGCATGGGGCCGCCCGCCATAGCACCATGAGCATCCTTGCGGCGGTACTTGATAGCCAAGAGGCCTTCGGCATACTTCGTCGCCATTCCAAAGAAAGCAGCCACCCACATCCAGAAGAGGGCGCCCGGCCCACCGGTTTTAATGGCAGTTGCCACTCCAATGATATTTCCCGTTCCCACAGTCGCGGCCAGAGCCGTACAGAGAGCCGCAAAGCTAGAGACATCGCCCTGATGCTCCTCGTCCGATACAAAGATTAGCCGAAAGGCACGCGGAAGTCGAAAAATCTGCAGCAAGCCCAGACGCAAACTAAGATAGATACCGGTACCAACCAGCAAAATGAGCAGGGGCGGCCCCCAAACAAAAGAATCTAGACAATTCAATATTTCCAACATGATATAAGCTCCTTTTCACACCGAGAAAAAGAAAGAGCACATGCAAAACATGTACTCTGGATGTGCTGGAGTAGGGAAATCCCTGCCTCTTAGCTCTGTCCTTTTACCTGAGAGTTTGAGCGGTTCTAAACCGCCTTGCCCCTTCGGTGCCATTCATGGTCTCTCCAGAGTTCCGTCCATTTCACAGTCAGAAGCGCTCGCCTCTTTCTGAAAAACTTCGTTCGGTGTTGATTATTAATTTTCTATTATTCTAAAAGAACATTCGCTTTTTGTCAATATTTTGTGAAAATTTTTGAGCATGAAAACGTTTTTTGATGCAAAAAAGAAGCCCAGAGGCTTCTTACTTAGCTTAATTCGGCGATAATAGCCTTGAGCTGGTCTTTGGTGTGAACACCTGCGACTTGCTTAACGACTTGACCGTCTTTCTTGAACAGAAGGGTCGGAATGGACATAATGCCAAATTCGCGGGCAGTATTTGGATTTTCATCCACATCCATTTTAAGGATTTTCAGTTCGTCCTCATGAACTTCTCCTGCCAACTGCTCCAAAATAGGCGCCTGCATGCGGCATGGACCACACCAAGTTGCCCAAAAGTCAATCAGAACCAATCCATCTTTTGTTTCTTCTGCGAATGTTGCATCTGTAACTGCTGCTACCATAAATCTTCTCCTTTGAATAGCTTACTTTTGATAACATTTTACACCAAAAGCAAGAGAAAGAAAAATATTTGCTACGGCTAAGAGCTCAGTCACTCAGTGAGAAATGGTTGGTCATGAGATTGCTGGCATCCAAGAGTACTTTCTCCAAGAGCTGGTCTGTCGCTTCTTGCACCTTGTCGCTCATGGCTTGATTTTCAGCTTCAAAGTCCACATCCTCGCCCTTGGCCAGAGCTCGGTCTACCCGACCAATCATTTCATGACCCCAAGCCATGGTCTTTTCCTGATAATCATCCAAGTCTCCGACATGACTGCTAAAATGAGCATCAGCCAACCCAGCAATGAGTCGATTAGCCCAGTAGAAAGAATCTGTCGAAACCTTGTCCGTCGTATTGGCAAAGTAGTCTGGTGTTGTCGAGACTTGAGTAAAGAAAGGAACGGCTGTATTGTAAGGCATGGAGGCGTAGGACAGCCACTGGATACCTGTCGTTTCCTGCGGTTGATTAGGGCGCAACTGCAAGATAGCTGTCTGGCTGGTCCGATTGATTCCAATGGTTCGAAAGGCTCGTTTGCTGTGGTAATCTCCCTCTGCTTCATAAGGATCATAAGGCGAATCCTGATAGTGACTGCTCAGGACATACTTGACATCTTCGATCGTAATCTTGCGGTAAGGCTGGCGGCACCAAGGAATGAAGAAACTTCTTGGATCTTGCTCCACTTCTGGATTGAGAAAACGCTGGATATCCCAAGCTCGCGGTGTATTGTAATGGCGGTCCTTATCCTTCTGGCTGCCAAAAGCATAGCGTGGATTGAAACTCTCGTCCGAGTAATTCAGATTGAGATGGTTTTCCTCGATAAAATTTTTGAGATTTGGATGACAGAGGAAGTGCTCTGGATTGTCAAATTCAAAATAATCACTACCCAGCTGATTTGGATTGGTCACATAGGCATCATCTGGCACGCGCCGCGCCAGCCAATGGTGGCCACCGATGGTTTCCAGCCACCAGATTTCATTGACATCTGAAATGGCAATCCCATTGGACTCATACGTGCCGTACTCCTCCAGGATTTTTCCTAAGCGTAGAACCCCTTCGCGAGCCGTTTTGATATAGGGAAGAACCAGCGTGAGGATATCTTCCTCACTAATACCTGATTCTACTAAAGGGTCAGCCCCCAGCACGCGGCTATTGGTCGTAATCGTTTCCGTCGCGCTGACAGCAACATTATAGCTGTTAATTCCAGCTGCTCCCCAAATCCCATCTTTGGGAACTGCATCTGGCACTGCCGTATAGCGGACTGGATTATCTGGCAGATCCATCTCAAAAGACGTCAAAACAGACTGATAATGGCGGGGCTGGTCTTGTGGTTCCACTACGACAAATTTCTTGGGCGTAAAGACCCCGTTTTGTGAATCCTCTGTGCGAGCCACAATGGTTGAACCATCATAGCTAGCTTTCTTTCCCACCAAAATAGTCGTGCAGGAATCTGATGCGTGCTTTAATCTCATTATTTACCCTCCGAAACTCTTTATGCTGCTTACATTATAGCAAAAAGCAGGCCCTCATAAAAGAACCTGCTGTTATCTCTTCGCTGAAACTTCCAATGCCCTATTCAATTTTCAAAACATAGGTATGTTCTTTGTAAAGTTCATCAATCTCAAAATGCTCCAAATCTTCTTTCCTTGAGACAATATAATGTCCTTCTCTTTGATAATAGCCTAAAGAATTTCCTGACTTGTCTGTCAGAAAGATTGTCTGCTGCTTAGTATCAACGCTGAAAGAAAAGGCTATTTGATCTTTGGGGCGTCCGACAACTAAATAATCTTGACAAATCAGCTTGCCGCCCCACTTCTGATAGAGATGATTTGCCTGCTCTCCGTCTCTGGTAAAGATGATCAAGGCCTCAACTTTCTTTTCATGTAGCTGCTCCCAAGCAGCTTGAAAGAGTTGGCTGGCTATCCCTTGATTCTGAAAATCAGGATGGACAGCCAGATTAGCGAAGTAAGCTATCTTTTCTCCCGGATAATATGCATAAGAATGACTTGCTTCTTCGGTGTAAATCCCAATATCTAGAAGCCCCACAACCTGATCATCTTCCACTGCTATGAGCTCAATCGAATCTTGGTAAGGCTCTTCAGTAAACTCATCCTTGCTGCGACTCATATCATCAAAGAAAGGCGAAAAGAGATAACTCAAAGCCTTTGTATAAATCCAACTTTTCTCATAAGCCAAGTCATAGGTTTGTATTTTCATTTCCGTCCCTTACTTAAAAATTACAATCGTTGCACCGCTGCCACCGGCATTTTGCGGAGCATAGCCGAAGGACTTAACGTGCTTGTTGCGGCGGAGGTATTTTGTCACCCCTTCACGGATGACCCCGGTCCCGATACCGTGGATAATATCCACCTGAGCCATGTTATTGAGGAGGGCCTGATCGATAAAGGCATCCAGCTCTTCCATGGCCTCTTCGTAGCGCTTGCCGCGCAGATCCAGTCTGGCTTTCGGTCCAGCAGTATTGGCCCGCTTGACCACATTGACCTGCTTGCGCTTAGGTTGCTGCTCCTTTTCAGCCTTGAGTAAGTTAAACTCCTGCTCTTCTAGCGTCATCTTGATAAGACCGACCTGAGCTTCCCAACGGCCGTCCTTGAGCTGCTTGACCAAGGTTCCCCGCTGACCATAGCTGGTGACTAGGATATCATCTCCCACCTTGGGCGCCCGATTTTTCTTAGCCTGCTTGAGCACCTTATTCTTTGATAAATCAACCGTTTCTGGTGCCAACTTTTTAAGCTGAGTCTTAGCTTCAATAATCTCATGCGGTTTGAGACTGGACTTATCATGGAGATTTTTGAGAATGCTCTCACTCTCTGACAAAGCCAAATCAACGATTTCCTGGGCTTCCAATCGCGCC
Source organism: Streptococcus sp. CCH8-C6 (assembly GCF_001557225.1). Taxonomy (NCBI): domain Bacteria; kingdom Bacillati; phylum Bacillota; class Bacilli; order Lactobacillales; family Streptococcaceae; genus Streptococcus; species Streptococcus sp. CCH8-C6. The sequence goes on along the minus strand of NZ_LSJN01000008.1, from coordinate 35,368 downwards.
TTATTGAGCTCGGTTTCCTTTTCTCGGTTAAATTCATTGTAAAGTTTTTTGAGGGCTCGGTTAAATTTGAGATTTTCCTGCTCCACCTCACGGATATTATCTAAACGCTTGCGGCTTTCCAGCGTCTGCTCTTCTAAGCGCTCAATAATCCGATTGACATCGCTGTCTGTGTCAGTCTGCTCTTGGGCATGGCCAACGATAACTTCCGCCAAGCCCAAACGCCGAGCGATTTCAAAGGCATTGGATCGTCCAGGCACTCCCTGCATAAAGCGATAGGTCGGCCTTAAACTATCTGTATCAAACTCCATGCTGGCATTTTCCACCCAGTCCGTCTCAATCCCATAGGCTTTGAGCTCAGGATAGTGGGTCGTCGCCATTGTTTTAATCTGCCTTAGCCGCAAATCTTCCAAGATAGCAATAGCCAGAGCTGCACCCTCTTGCGGATCAGTTCCAGCTCCCAGCTCATCCAGCAGAACCAGACTCTCGCTATCAACCTGCTCTAAAATAGAGACGATATTAGTCATGTGACTGGAGAAAGTCGACAAACTCTGCTCAATGGACTGCTCATCACCAATGTCTGCAAAAATCTGACTAAAAATCCCGACGCGACTCCCCTTGTCCGCCAGAATCGGCAGACCTGACTGGGCCATGATCTGAGCCAAACCCAAGGTCTTCAGCATGATGGTCTTACCACCCGTATTAGGTCCGGTAATAACAATCTCTGTCAAGTCTGGCCCGAAATGCAAATCATTAGCCACTGCATTTTCAATCAGGGAATGACGAACACTGAGCAGTTGGATATCCTGCTCTTCCGACAGGTCTGGCACCACCGCTCCCGTCTCTTGCATGAAGCGGACCTTGGCACGCACCAGATCCAGATGTCCGATAATCCAAGCATTGTTGGCAATTTCAGCTGCATGGGGACGGAATAGGTCCGATAATTCCTGCAAAATCCGCTGAATTTCATATCGTTCATCCGCCCGACTGCTGGCGATTTCTTCGTTGAGATTGACAACTGCTCTAGGCTCGATATAGACGGTATTGCCGCTGGCTGAAATATCGTGAACCACACCAGAAATGCGGTTGCGGTAGGTATTTTTCACAGGCAGCACATTGCGGCCATTCCGACTGGCCACTACCTGATCCGCCAGCATCTCTCCCTTGTTTTTGAGAATCTCCTGCAGGATTTCCCGCACCTGGTTTTCATTTTCTTGAATTTTTCGGCGGATGCGGCTCAAAATTTCGCTGGCAAAACTTTCGATAAAGCCGCCATCATTCACAGCCTGCAGACTTCCTTGTAGCTTAGGGAAAACAGCTAGATTCTCAAACAGACGGTCCAGCTTTTCCAAGTGCACATTTTCCAAGTCCTCATAAAAGGACTTGAGTTCCTGAGTCACAGCCAAGACGCGCTTGAGAGCCAAAAACTCCTCAATATTCAAGTCGCTCTCCAGCTCCAAGCGCTTGGTCAAGGCAGTAATATCCTGAGTCGCGGCCAGACTAAAGTGCGGATGCTGCACAAAAATCTGCTGCATATCTGTCATTTCCAGAAAAGCCGAGGCCACCGTCTCCTTCTTACTGGTCGGCAAAAGCAGGCCCAGCTCCAGCTGCCCCTGCTCGGTCAGAAGATAGGGAGCAAAAAGTTCTTTTATTTTCTTAAATTCTAAGGTTTCTAAAATTTTTGTGTTCATAATTTTCTTTTCTAGTAAAAAAGAACCCAGCTAGCAGGCCAACTGAGTCGTCTTTTATCCGATAACTTGATTCACCCAGAGATCTTTGAGGATATTGGATGTGATAGGGGTATACTTGACAATAAAGCGAATCATAAAGCTGCTGTTGAGCCGCTCCTGAACTATTTCCATCGGCACCGTCCCTAAAATAGTCAGGCACATTCCCAAAACAAAAATAGAGATGCAAACAGCGATGGCTCCGCTGGTCACATTGTACCATTTGGTATCCAGCTTATTGGGGTAGGGAATCAGATTCGCAAAAATCCCGAAAAAGCGCCCAAGGATGTAGACAGCCGTAAAGACAATGAGATAGGCCAAACCAGCATAAAAAACCTGATCCAACTGAAAGAGCTGGGAGCTAGGGAAAAAATAGGTCGAAGAGCCCTGATTCGCACTGGCATAAGGCACCCAAAGGCTGATAAACTTAGCCAAGCTCTTATAAAAAGCTCCAGCCACCAGCATAGAAATCATGGTTGCAGCAGCATAATAGCCCTGCAGCACAATACCACGCGAGTAGCCGATATAAAAGCTCCAGGCCAATATTAGTAAAATAATAATAGAAAACATTATTTCTCCTCTATTTACCCGACTTTTCTCTCAAATCACTGAGCATTTTGTGACGAAAATCTTCTAGTTCTTTTTCCTTGTCGTCAAACTCAATCTCGCGGCTGAGCTGAGTAGATAGGCTATTGACCGCCAGCAAAATCGCCAGAACTTCATCATCTGCCGCAGGCATCTGCTCTTTGATAGCCTTGTATTTTTCCTTTGCTACCCGTTCTACTTCTTCCATAAAGAGATTATCGTGTTCTGTTGTTAGAGTTAAGGTCTTGTTTCCAAATGTAAATTTATATCGATTCAAATTTGCCATAAAATCACCTCATTGTATTATATCAAAAAAGAAGCCCTTTGTCAGTTATAAAAACACTTGGAACTAGACAGGGACTTTCTTTTTCATCGTTTTTGACATAGCAATCAGCGGTGCTATCCTACAAAATTTTTGTAGGATTTTCAATCTTATGACTTTCGACTTTTCCTTTTTATGGTACAATAGGGGGTATGGAAAGTATCACCCTCAGTCCCAAACAGCAAGAAATTCAGGCTTTTGTTGAGAAATATCAGGGCCAGCTGGCTCCCAGCAAGAACCCGCATATTCAATATTTCTTTCAGCTGGATCAGGCGACGGTCAGTGTCTTTAGCTCCGGAAAAGTTCTCTTTCAAGGGGCAAAAGCTTCTCACTACGCTGGCTTTTTTGGCCATCAACCAGAAAAGGCCAGTTCTAGTGCTGCTTCTCAGAATTTTGCCCTCATTGGGACAGATGAGGTCGGCAACGGCTCCTACTTTGGAGGTCTAGCCGTCGTAGCCTCTTTCGTCACTCCAGACCAGCACGACTTTCTGAGAAAACTGGGTGTCGGTGATTCTAAAACCTTGAACGATAGCAAGATTCGCCAACTGGCGCCGATCTTAAAAGAAAAGATTACTCATCAAGCACTGCTCTTATCGCCAGAGAAGTACAACGAAGTCATCGCTTCTGGCTACAACGCTGTCTCTGTCAAGGTAGCCTTACATAATCAAGCTATTTACCTACTGCTGCAGAAAGGCATCAATCCTGAAAAAATCGTCATCGATGCCTTTACCAGCCAGCAAAACTACAATAAATACCTAAAGCAGGAAAAGAATCATTTTCCAAATCCGGTAAGTCTGATTGAAAAGGCTGAAGGAAAGTTCCTAGCTGTTGCAGTCAGCTCTATTATCGCTCGCGACCTCTTTCTGGAAAATCTAGATAATCTCAGTCAAGAGTTAGGCTATACCCTGCCCAGCGGAGCCGGAAGCAAGAGCGATCACGTTGCCAGCCAGATTCTTCAAGCCTATGGAATGGCCGGTCTGCAGCATTCTGCTAAACTCCACTTTAAAAATACTGAAAAAGCACAAAAACTTCTAGAAAGGTAACCTATGAAAAAATCAAATCCTGTCCTCTCATTTCTTAAAGAATGGGCCCTCTTTATCATCTTTATCTCTGTCATTATCCTGTCACGGCTCTTTCTCTGGTCTCCTGTAAAGGTAGATGGTCACTCTATGGATCCTACGCTAGCCAATGGGGAATACTTACTTATCCTCAAACATCAGTCTATTGATCGCTTTGATATCGTCGTCGCCACTGAGACAGATGATAACGGAACGAGCAAGGAGATTGTCAAGCGGGTCATTGGTATGCCGGGCGACACTATTCAGTATGAAAATGATACTCTCTATATCAACGGCAAAAAAACAGACGAGCCTTACCTGACGGACTACATCAAGAAATTCAAAGAAGACAAACTCCAATCCACTTATACTGGGGACGATTATGATGACAATGGGGAGTTTTTCAGAAAACTCGCTGCTCAGGCTCAAGCCTTCACTGTTGACAAAGATGGCAGTCCTGTCTTCACCATCAAGCTTCTGGATGATGAATACCTGCTTCTGGGTGACGACCGGATTGTTTCCAAGGACAGCCGACAGGTTGGTGCCTTCAAAGCAGAACAAATCCAGGGCGAAGCTAAGTTCCGCTTCTGGCCTCTGCTGCCCTTTAAGACCTACTAAGTATACCGAACTCAGTTGAACTTCAGCTGGGTTCGTTTTAAAAGAAGAACCTATAAACTATGGAATTTTACTTTTCAGGAACGATTGAACGGATTATTTTTGAAAATCCCAGCAACTTTTTCCGCATCCTTCTCTTAGATATTGAGGATACAGATGCCGAAGATTTTGAAGATTTTGAAATCATTGTCACCGGCTCCATGGCAGATGTCATGGAAGGCGAAGACTACACCTTCTGGGGCAGTCTCGTCCAGCACCCCAAATATGGTCAGCAGCTGAAAATTTCCCGCTATGAGCGAGCAAAACCCAGCAGCAAAGGCCTAGTAAAATACTTCTCCAGCGACCATTTCAAGGGAATCGGGGTCAAGACTGCTCAAAAAATCGTCCAACTCTACGGAGAAGATACCGAGGACACCATTGATAAGATTTTAGCGGAGCCGGAAAAGCTAACCCAGATAAACGGCTTAGCAGCTAAGAACCGCGAGGCCTTTGTCGCCAAGCTCAGACTTAACTACGGAACTGAGATGGTACTAGCCAAGCTGGCAGCCTACGGCATTCCCAATAAGCTGGCTTTTCAAATCCAGGATACCTACAAGGAAGAAACGCTGGATATCGTCGAAAAATATCCCTATCAGCTGGTAGAGGATATTCAGGGGATTGGCTTTAAAATTGCTGACCATCTGGCAGAAGAACTGGGCATCGAAAGTGATGCTCCAGAGCGTTTTCGGGCTGGCCTTGTCCATACCTTGCTGACCCAGTCTATGGAGCGGGGAGATACCTATGTTGAAGCTCGTGATTTACTTGAGCATACCATCGAGCTCTTAGAAAGCTCACGCCAAGTGGAGTTGGACCCTAGTCTAGTCGCTGATGAGCTGGCTCATCTAATTGAGGAAGATAAGGTCCAGAATGTAGAGACCAAGATTTTTGAAAACAGCCTATTTTTTGCTGAGGAAGGAATAAAAAGTAATCTGGTCCGCCTGCTGGAAAAAGGAGAGCAAGACTGCTTTGACGCAGATAACATTACTGCGGCTATCCAGCAAGTGGAGGAAAAATCTGGTATCTCCTATGACAGTATCCAAAAAGAAGCCATCCGTCAGGCTATCAATCAGAAGGTCTTTATCCTAACCGGCGGACCGGGCACTGGAAAAACTACCGTTATCAACTGTATCATCGCAGTCTACGCCCAACTTCGCGGTTTGGATCTGCGAAAGGTCAATGATCTGCCTATTCTGCTTGCAGCTCCTACCGGACGTGCTGCTCGTCGCATGAACGAATTGACCGGTCTTCCTAGCGCTACTATTCACCGCCATTTGGGGATGACTGGCGATGATGATACCAGTCATTTGGATGATTATCTAGATGCTGATTTTATCATTGTAGATGAATTTTCCATGGTGGATACTTGGCTGGCTAATCAGCTGCTCAGCAATATCTCCTCTCAGACCAAGCTCTTGATTGTCGGAGATGCAGATCAGCTGCCCTCTGTCAGTCCAGGGCAAGTACTGGCGGACTTGCTGCAGATACCAACTATTCCACAGACCAAGCTGGAAACCATCTATCGGCAGAGCGAGGAGTCTACAATTGTCACACTGGCCAGCCAGATTCAGAAGGGCATTTTACCAGCAGACTTTACGGAGAAAAAAGCGGACCGCTCTTATTTTGAAGCTAGAAATGAGCATATCCCGCCTATGATTGAGAAAATCGCTAGCGCAGCCATTCGCAGCGGTATCCCAGCTCAAGATGTTCAGGTATTAGCACCTATGTATCGGGGGCCAGCCGGCATTGACCAGATTAATAATCTTATGCAAAATCTCATCAATCCTGTCGAGAAAGAGGAACTGACCTTTGAAGCTCCCGACTGTCAGTATCGCCAAGGAGATAGGGTTATCCACTTGGTCAATGATGCCGAAAGCAATGTCTTCAACGGTGACTTAGGCTATATCAGCGATCTACTGCCTGCTAAGTACACCGACTCCAAGCAGGACGAGCTGACCATTAACTTTGATGGCAATGAACTTGTTTATCAGCGTAGCGAATGGTACAAGATTCGCCTGGCCTACGCTATGAGCATCCACAAGTCTCAGGGCAGTGAATTTCCCGTGGTCATCTTGCCCATCACCAAGAGCAGTCACCGGATGCTGCAGCGCAACCTCATCTACACTGCTATCACCCGCGCCAAGAGCAAGTTGATCTTACTTGGGGAAAAAGCAGCCTTTGACTATGCTGCAAAAAACACTGGCACCGCCCGCAAAACCTATCTCATCGAGCGCTTTGGCGACTTTCCGCAAGCTGAGAGTAATATTCACAATACTGTGGATAAAATGAAAGCACCTGTGGAAAACTATGTCCTGACTGAGGAAAATTTCCAGAAAATCGACCCCCTAATCGGCTTGACCGAGGAGGATATCCACAGTATATTTAAAACATGAATAAAAAGGCCTAGACAGAACCAATTTTTAAGTTCTGTTCCAGCCTTTTTTTATGCCTTATTTCTCTGGCTAAAGAGCTGCATGAGCTCATCATCAAAGATATCCATGCCGATCGAGGTCATCATAAACTGCAGAAAATGGAAGCGTTCTGGCAGTTTTTCAGGATCGCTTTCAAAAACGGTCCCATGCATCCAAAAATTCACCAGCAGCAGAAAAACTTCTGCAGCCTGATCCGGATACTCGGTCTGAAGGGAGCCATCTGCCATGCCTTTTTTGATAATGTCACTGACCACAGAGGCGCCTATCCGCAGATTGTCCCGCATCATGGTCAAAATAAAGCCCGCGTCCTTCTCATACTCACCCAAAATGATGCCATCTATGGCCCAGGCTGTCTGACTTTCCAGATTGGACTTGAGGATGGTTTGCAGCTGCTCTCTGCCAGTCAGATTTTCCGTAGCCTTGAGCCACTGCTTCATCTCTTCTTCCATCAGCTCCTGCCGGCTACTCATCACCGCCAGGACAATCTCATCTTTTGACTTGAAATGATGGTAGATAGCCCCCTTGGAAATGCCTGCCGTCTGGGCGATGTCCTGCATACTGGTCTTTTCGGGCCCCTTTTGGATAAAGAGCTGGGTCGCTGTATTTAAAATTTTTTCTCTCATGGCCTGGGATTTGTCTTTTCGTTGCGCCATTCTGTTCCCCTTTGTTTCTAATATAGCTTTATTCTACCAAAAAAGCCGGGGAAATACAAAACCATAAAAATATCTTTAAGCCTTGTCTTGCTGATCCCTTTGATACCAAAGATAGATACTGTAAGCCGCCATCAAGATATAGCCTAGGAAAAAGAGCGGATTTTCCGTCCCCTTCCCCAGGAAAATGCCTTCACCAATGGTATTGATGGCCCCGTGGAAAAGAACACAGTAAAGGATGGACTGACTGACCTTGTAAAGAGCCGCCAGCCAGAAACGGGCGAGCAGGCAGGCGGCAGTAAAGACTAGAAAAGAAGTCCCTGCCTGACTGCTGCCAGGGGTAAAGAAGAGGGGCAGATGCCAGACAGCCCAAATCAGACCGGTTGTTACAGTCGCTATCGGAAAGGGCAGGATCTTCTCCAGATTTGGCTGCAGGAAGCCCTGCCAGCCAATCTCTTCATTGCCGCCTGTCAGAAGAGTCGTCATGAGAAAAAGCAGAGCAATCCTGAGGGGGCTAAAACCAGGCAGGAGCGGGCTCCAAAAGACTATGGAAAGGGTGTAAAGAATTGTAAAAATCAAGAGATGGACCCAAGTCCTTTTTCGGGCCGATCCGATAGAAGCCAAGAGCTCCTTGAACGATTTTCCTAAGACCTGTTTGGCTCCAATGGCCGGGCCAAAAACACCAGCGATGGTTAGGACCTGGGAAATAATAGGAATCCTCAGAAAAGCCGAAGCCAGCCAGGCAGACCAGCTGATGCCAAAAGTCCAGAGCAGAAAAATTAGAATTTGCTTGACAGATGAGGAATCTTTATAGTTTCTAGCTTGCATCTTTCTCGGCTCCTTTCCGATTGCCCTTCCAGTACCACCAGCCGACCAGCAGAGCGGTCATGAGCAGATTAGCAGCCTGGAAGCTGAGATACCTTCCGCCATTTGTAGCACTGCCGACAATCGTCGCCTGAGCAAAGTTAATGCAGCCGTGAAAGACCATGCAGGCAAAGACAGAGGCCGTCTGCTTGTAGAGAACCGCCAGACAGAAACTGAGCAGGATACAAAAGAAAATATAGAAAGGCAAAGAAACCTGACTTTGACTCGTTCCCGGAATCAGCCAGAGGGGCAGATGCCAGGCCACCCAGACCAGAGCCGTGATGACAGTTGCCAGAGGGAAGGAGAATTTTTTCTCCAGAGCCGGCTGCAGGAGGCCCCGCCAGCCAATCTCTTCATTCCCGCCTCCAGCAAAGGTGATAAAGGCCCAACCCAGGGGAAACATCAGAATGGCATTCAGAGGCGGCAAGGCTGGATTGGCGATAAAAAGGGTCAAAACCCGAACCAGACAGAAGGCCAGCATATAAATCCACCAGCCCTTAGCATGAGAAAAGATAAAGTCCAGCATCTTCTTAGGATGAGAAATTTTGAGGCTGATAAAAGTTCCCAAAGTCGGTCCGAAGCCCCCGATGAAATTGAGAACAAATCCCAAAGGCTGGGCTCCGCTGGTCAGCTTCAGGGCGATTAAAATATAAAGAATCAGCCAGGATCCCCAGGTAATGCCAAAAGTCCAGGCCAGAAAGGGCAGGATATGCCTTGTCTCTGGCTCTACATGTGTTTGTTTGTTCATACGATAACTCCTTATCAAATGTAGAATAGTGAAAAGTCATCCGAAAACTGGACAAAAGCATCCTTTACCCTCAGTCGTTCAGATGATTGCCTGTTTTGAAAAGCAGATTTTTAAAATCCGACCATTCGGTTTGTTTTGTTATAAAAAATAAAGACCTGCGCCAAATAGAAAACGTAGTCTTTTAGTCCTTGCTTAAAATAAAAAGCAAAGATAGACTAAATAATGCTAAAAGCTATGTCAGCACCGTTTAGCTACTGCCTGCTGCTTTTAGTTTCTAAGTTGTCCTGACTCTGATGCTTAAGACAGGCCATTTCTCTGCTACTTGCTCCTTTCTTGATTTTGCAATCGCCGAATTTGCCAGAGATTGGAGGCAAGACTCAGACCCCCTACTGCCATAATACCCAGTCCTCGCCAAGGGCTAAAGACAGAAGTCAGCAAGCCACCAGCAAGGACAGCATATCCAGCTTTGACTCCCCACTTAGAATAGCGTATGAGATTCTCACCCTGTGTTATCTTTTCTAGCCACACCTTACGTTTTTCTGCCTGCTGCTGCAAAAACTCTTTCTGACTTTCCCGCTGCCGATCCATCTCCTGATTCAACTTGAGGATGTGATCGCTTGTTTTTTCTACTACAGATTTCTTCATTTCTGCTCCTTTCTTTTTAAAAACCGACCAGACGGTTATTATTTTATAGACTCAGTATAACAGACACAGAAAACTTTGTCCAGTATTTTTTCAAAAAATATTATTTTTAGTTAATGAAAATCATCAGCCAACTTAGAAACTCGTCACAAGCAACTATCTCATACTAAAAACTATATCTAAAAAAGCCCGGTAATGAACCAAGCCTTTATCTTTATTCAAACCCCGTCACTGTCACTCCTAGCAGCCGGATACCTCGTGGTTGTTCTTCCAAGCTATCGTAAATCTCATGAGCCGTTCGCTCGATTTGCTCCTTGTCTTTAGTGGCTAGATTCAAACTTTTTCTTTTAGTCAAGGTGGAGAAATCGGCATAACGAATTTTCAGAACGATGGTTCGTCCTTTCTTATCATGCTTAGTCAGGCTATTTTCTACCTTCTGTGCCAGCAGGGTCAGCTCTTTCTTGATGTCCTCCTCACTATAGAGCAGTTTGGCATAGGTCCGCTCCTTCCCGATCGACTTACGAATACGATTGGATTTGACTGGACTATTGCTGATGCCACGCGCTTTCCGATAAAGATCAAAACCAAAGCGACCAAACTTATCAATTAAAGTCATTTCCGGTATCTTGAGCAGATCTGCACCAGTATAAACTCCCATTTCATGCAGTTTTTCAACGCTTTTCTTGCCGACCCCATGAAACTTAGCAATATCCATAGGCGCCAGAAAGGCCTCAGCTTCCTCAGGTAGAATAACAGTCAGACCATGAGGCTTCTCATAGTCACTGGCAATCTTGGCCAGAAACTTATTATAAGAAACGCCTGCCGAAGCCGTCAGTTGCAGCTCATTCCAGATATCGTGCTGAATCAACTTGGCTATTTTGACTGCAGATTTAATCCCAAGCTTGTTTTCCGTTACATCCAGATAGGCTTCGTCGATACTCATTGGCTCAATCAAATCCGTATAGCGTTTGAAAATCTCTCGGATCTGCAAGCCGACTGCCTGATATTTTTCGTAATTCCCCGAGATAAAAATCCCCTGGGGGCAACGCTCATAGGCTTCCTTGGAGCTCATAGCCGAATGAACTCCGAACTTTCTGGCCTCATAATTGCAGGTGGAGACGACACCACGACCGCCAGTCAAGCGGGGATCGCTGCCGATAATGACCGGATGTCCCTTTAGCTTAGGATTATCCCGCTCTTCCACCGAAGCGAAAAAAGCGTCCATATCAATGTGGATAATCTTCCTAGATGTATCGTTAATCAGTGGAAAAATCAGCATGTCCTCCTCCTTTCTCCTGCCATCAATCTCAGCTTACAGGCTTTCACAAAGTCGGCCCTTTTTGCTCAAATAAATCTGAAACAGTTTTTCATTCTTGTAAAAAGTATTTTAAAAGTAAGATTCTTCGTCAGCAATTTTTATATGACATTTTAATTACTTTTATTATAACTTTTTTACCCATTTTTCCAAAATATTTGAAAAGATTTATGTTTTTCAAATCTATAGTACACATCTGCAACTTTTTACTTTCTGTATTATAAAAGAAAGTCTTTCTTTCTGCCGAAAATGGTTTGTGAAACCGATTACCGTATGATATACTTTACTTATAAATGTAACAGTTTATGTTGCTAGAATAAAGAGGAAAATCAAATGGTTGTAAAAACAGTTGTTGAAGCTCAAGATATTTTTGACAAAGCTTGGGAAGGCTTCAAAGGTGAAGACTGGAAAGAGAAAGCAAGTGTTTCTCGCTTCGTTCAAGCTAACTACACACCTTATGATGGAGATGAAAGCTTCTTGGCAGGTCCTACTGAGCGCTCACTCCACATCAAGAAAATCGTAGAAGAAACAAAAGCTCACTACGAAGAAACTCGTTTCCCAATGGACACTCGTCCAGCATCTATCGCTGATATCGACGCTGGTTACATTGACAAGGACAACGAACTGATTTACGGTATCCAAAACGACGAACTCTTCAAATTGAACTTCATGCCAAAAGGTGGTATCCGCATGGCTGAAACTACTTTGAAAGAAAATGGATACGAACCAGATCCTGCTGTTCATGAAATCTTTACTAAGTATGTTACAACAGTAAACGACGGTATCTTCCGTGCTTACACTTCTAACATCCGCCGTGCTCGTCACGCCCACACTGTAACTGGTCTTCCAGATGCTTACTCACGTGGACGTATCATCGGGGTTTACGCACGTCTTGCTCTTTATGGAGCTGACTACCTCATGGCTGAAAAAGTTCGCGACTGGAATGGTTTGACTGATATTGACGAAGAAACAATCCGTCTGCGCGAAGAAATCAACCTGCAATACCAAGCACTTGGTGAAGTTGTAAAACTTGGTGACCTTTACGGAGTAGATGTTCGCCGTCCTGCTTTTGACGTTAAAGAAGCTATCCAATGGACTAACATCGCCTTCATGGCTGTCTGCCGTGTTATCAACGGTGCTGCTACTTCTCTTGGACGTGTGCCTATCGTTCTTGACATCTATGCTGAACGTGACTTGGCTCGCGGTACTTACACTGAATCAGAAATCCAAGAATTTGTTGATGATTTCGTTATGAAACTTCGTACAGTGAAGTTTGCTCGTACAAAAGCTTACGACCAACTTTACTCTGGTGACCCAACCTTCATCACTACTTCTATGGCAGGTATGGGGAACGACGGCCGTCACCGTGTTACAAAGATGGACTACCGTTTCCTTAACACACTTGATAACATTGGTAACTCTCCAGAACCAAACTTGACTGTTCTCTGGACTGATAAACTTCCATACTCATTCCGTCGCTACTGTATGCACATGAGCCACAAGCACTCTTCTATCCAATACGAAGGTGTAACAACAATGGCTCGAGATGGTTACGGTGAAATGAGCTGTATCTCTTGCTGTGTGTCTCCACTTGACCCTGAAAATGAAGAACAACGCCACAACATCCAATACTTCGGTGCTCGTGTAAACGTTCTGAAAGCCCTTCTGACAGGTCTCAATGGTGGTTACGACGATGTTCATAAAGACTACAAAGTATTTGACATCGAACCTATCCGTGACGAAGTTCTTGAATTCGAATCAGTTAAAGCGAATTTTGAAAAATCTCTGGACTGGTTGACTGACACTTACGTAGATGCCTTGAACATCATCCACTACATGACTGACAAGTACAACTACGAAGCTGTTCAAATGGCCTTTTTACCAACTTACCAACGCGCTAACATGGGATTCGGTATCTGTGGATTTGCCAACACTGTTGATACCTTGTCTGCTATCAAGTATGCAACCGTTAAGCCAATCCGCGACGAAAACGGCTATATCTACGACTATGAAACAATCGGAGAATACCCACGTTGGGGTGAAGATGATCCTCGCTCTAACGAACTGGCTGAATGGTTGGTAGAAGCTTACACAACTCGTCTGCGCAGCCACAAACTTTACAAGAACGCTGAAGCAACAGTATCACTCTTGACTATCACATCTAACGTTGCTTACTCTAAACAAACTGGTAACTCACCAGTCCATAAAGGAGTGTACCTCAACGAAGATGGCAGCGTGAACTTGTCTAAATTGGAATTCTTCTCACCAGGTGCTAACCCATCTAACAAAGCAAAAGGTGGCTGGTTGCAAAACCTTAACTCTCTTGCTAGCTTGGACTTCAGTTACGCAGCTGACGGTATTTCCCTGACAACTCAAGTATCACCTCGTGCGCTTGGTAAGACTCACGACGAACAAGTAGACAACTTGGTAACAATCCTTGATGGTTACTTTGAAAACGGTGGACAACACGTTAACTTGAACGTTATGGACTTGAAGGATGTTTACGAGAAGATTATGTCTGGCGAAGATGTTATCGTTCGTATCTCAGGTTACTGTGTAAACACTAAGTACTTGACTCCAGAACAAAAGACTGAATTGACCCAACGTGTCTTCCACGAAGTGCTCTCTATGGACGATGCTTTGAGCTAATAAACGACTAAGGACTTACAAACCATTTGAAAGAAGATTGGAAATCTCCAATCTTCTTTTTTGTATTTCAGACTTCAAATGACTGCCAACTTGATGATATTTTTAAGAGGCTTTATGGTATAATGGTTCTATTGCTATACTAGGAAAAGGATTGGGGAAATGACAGAGAAAGGTATCAGGGAAGAAGCCAAAGATTTCAATCTGGCAGTAGATGTTATCATGCTAGCCGGGACACTGCTGCTGCAGAGCGGATCCGAGACCTATCGGGTAGAAGACACCATGATTCGCATCGCACATTCACAAGGGATCATCGACTGCAATGCCTTAGCAATGCCAGTGGCTATTTTCTTTTCGATTGAAAATACAAATGTTTCACGGATGAAGCGCAATCTCAAGACCAACTACAACATTGAGAAGGTCTGCGATGTCAATCAGGTCTCCCGTCAGTTGGTTACAGGAGAAATCAGCCTTCAAGAGGCTTTTGATGAGCTGAATCGTCTCAAAGTTAAGGAGCTGCCCTATAACAACAAGCAGCTGATCGCTGCCGCAACGCTCAGTGCTCCCTTCTTCTCCATCATGTTTGGCGGAAATTTCTACGATGCTTTGGGGGCTGCCATTGCTACCTTCTTTGGCTTTGCCTTCTCTTTGTATGTTGACAAGTATATCCGCATTCCTTTTGTGACAGCTTTTGCTGGAGCCTTTGTCTTCGGACTGCTGGCTCATATCTGGACACGTTATTCCGGTTTTAACTCCACAGATGATTTAATTATTGCAGGTTCTGTCATGCCTTTTGTGCCTGGCATTGCTCTGACCAACTCTGTGCGTGACATCATGACCAACCATATCAACTCTGGAATGAGCAAACTCTTTGAATCGCTCCTCATTACCCTTGCTCTCGGTGCAGGTACCTCTGTCGCCCTCCTTATTATGAAATGAGCCTATGACAATCTTGACATTCTTACTGCAAGCAGTTGCCAGCCTACTGGCTATCATTACCTTTTTAATCGTTCTAAATGTCCAGCGCAGTATGCTGATTCCTGGCGGAGTGCTGGGCATGGCTATTTGGCTGCTCTATCTCCTGCTCAAAGGACCGACCAACGTCATCATAGCAACCTTTGTGGCTGCTATCATTGGTTCCTGCGTCAGCCAAATCCTCAGCATCATCTACAAAACGCCCGCTGTTGTTTTTATTTTGGCCATTCTAGCCCCCTTGGTCCCAGGCTACATTTCCTATCGGACGACTGCCTTCTTTGTCACTGGTGACTACAGCCAGGCCATGATTCACGCCACTCTGGTGGTCATTCTGGCCTTGGTCATCTCGATTGGCATGGCCAGCGGCACTGTCGTACTCAAGCTCTATCACTATTTAAAAAAGCGCCAAAGCAAACTCACAGCAAACAAACAGTAGAGCCATCTGCTGTTTTTCTTTTGGAAAATACATCTTAAGCCTGATTTAGCTGAGATTAGATGTTTTTGTAAGAGTTTTATTCCTAAGTATGGTAAAATAGTCTTCGGAATATACTAGAATAAAAGGATTTAAAGAGGTCTTATAATGACAATCGGAATCGACAAAATCGGTTTTGCGACCAGTAATTATGTCTTAAAATTAAATGATTTAGCGGCAGCCCGTGGGACTGACCCAGACAAGCTTAGCAAGGGGCTCTTGCTCAAGGAACTAAGCATTGCTCCTCTGACTGAGGATATTGTTACCTTGGGAGCGGCGGCAGCAGAACCCATCCTAACAACAGAGGACAAAGAAAAGATTGATATGGTCATCGTGGCTACTGAGTCAGGGATTGACCAGAGCAAGGCGGCAGCCGTTTTTGTCCATGGCCTTTTGGGTATCCAGCCTTTTGCCCGCAGCTTTGAAATTAAGGAAGCCTGCTATGGAGCTACTGCTGCACTGGACTATGCCAAGCTCCATATCGAAAAACATCCAGACAGCAAAGTTTTGGTGTTAGCTAGCGACATTGCCAAGTATGGTATTAACACACCTGGCGAACCAACGCAGGGAGCAGGAGCTATTTCTATGCTGATTAGCAGCAATCCTCGTATCCTCGCTTTCAATGATGATAATGTAGCTCAGACACGCGATATCATGGATTTTTGGCGCCCAAATTACTCGACAACTCCTTATGTCAACGGGCTCTATTCAACCCAGCAATATCTGGATAGCTTAAAGACAACTTGGACGGAGTACCAAAAACGCCACAAGCTAGCTCTCAAAGATTTTGCGGCCTACTGCTTCCACCTGCCTTATCCAAAACTGGCTCTTAAAGGCCTCAATAAAATCATGGATAAAAGCCTGCCTCAAGAGCAGCAAGACCAGCTTAGAAAGAACTTTGAAGCCTCTATTCTCTACAGCCAAAAAGTTGGAAATATCTATACAGGCTCCCTCTTCCTAGGCCTCCTGTCTCTTTTAGAAAACTCTGACAACCTCAAGGCTGGCGATCGGATTGCTCTTTTCGGCTATGGCAGCGGGGCTGTCTCTGAAATCTTTAGTGCCAATTTGGTAGAGGGCTATGAAAAGCATCTATCCAAGACACGCCTAGAGGAATTAGACCAGCGTCAGACTCTTTCCATCTCAGACTACGAGCGCATCTTTTTTGAAGAAGCTGAGCTGGATGCGGAAGGCAATGCCCGCTTCTCTGGCTATGAAGACCAAAGCTTTGCTCTGGCGGAAATTGCAGAGCACCAGCGCAAGTACATCAAAGTTGAGAAATCATCATGAAAGTAAACTGGACTGGATTTTCCAAAAAAACTCCTGCTGAACGTCTGCAGATGTTGAAAAATGAGGAACTTTTACAAGATGAACATTGGAAGCTGCTAGATAGTCAGCAGACTTTGCCTCTGGAAACAGCAAACCAGATGAGTGAAAATGTACTGGCCACTCTAGCCTTGCCCTACTCTCTGGTGCCAGACTTTCTGGTGGATGGTAAGACCTATCAAGTTCCATTTGTGACAGAAGAGCCATCTGTGGTAGCAGCAGCCAGCTTTGCCGCTAAGATTATCAAACGTTCTGGCGGATTTGAGACAGAGATCCACAAACGCCAGATGATTGGGCAAATCGCCCTCTATCAGGTTGAAAAGGTCGACCAAGCCATTAAAGATGTTCTCAGGAAAAAGAAAGAGTTATTGGAACAGGCCAACCAAGCCTATCCATCAATTGTAGCCCGTGGTGGCGGTGCTAGAGATCTTTGGCTGGAGCAAAAGGCTGACTTCCTCATTTTTTATCTGTCTGTGGATACGCAGGAAGCCATGGGAGCCAATATGCTCAACACCATGCTGGAAGCTCTCACCTTTCCTCTGGAAGAGCTGACTGGTGGTAAGAGTCTGATGGCTATCCTGTCAAACTATGCAACAGATAGCCTGGTAACAGCCCGCTGTGTCATCGACTATCGCTTTCTCAGTCGAGATAAGGCCGAGGCGGAACTTCTTGCGGATAAAATGCAGCAGGCTAGCAAGCTAGCCCAGGTCGATCCTTACCGGGCAGCTACCCACAATAAAGGTATTTTTAATGGTATTGATGCTTTGGTGCTGGCTACTGGAAATGATTGGAGGGCTATAGAAGCCGGTGCCCATGCCTATGCCAGCCGAGAAGGAAGCTACCGCGGCCTCTCTACTTGGACGGCGGACCCAGACAAACGCCAGCTTCATGGTCAAATAACCCTGCCCATGCCCATTGCAACTAAGGGAGGCTCCATCGGCCTCAATCCCGCAGTGGCAGCCAGCTTTGACTTACTAGGGCAGCCTCAGGCCAAGGACTTGGCTTCCCTCATCGTATCGGTCGGATTGGCACAAAACTTCGCTGCCCTCAAAGCACTGGTCAGCACTGGTATCCAAGCTGGTCACATGAAATTGCAAGCAAAATCCTTAGCATTGCAAGCTGGAGCCCAAGACGAAGAAATTGCTGCTGTAGCCAATCGCTTAACAGCCATGAAGACTTTCAACCTCGCTACTGCTCAGGAAATCCTAGCTGACTTACGAAAACAGGACAAGTAAAAAGGCCTTAATGGCCTTTTTTGTATGTCTTTATGCTATTTATTTAATCTGTTCCTGAGCTTCTTTCAGCTGCCCATAAAGTAGATAGGATACACTCTTTAATTCTTGCAAATTTCGACAGGACAGGGCGCACATGATGAGGCGCAGATCCGATTTCCAGCCTTCTACAATATCAATAACCTCTTCCACTGAGTGATTTTCCACCAAGTCCAACATGGCGCGAGAAAGGCCAACCGACTTGGCTCCTAAGACCAGAGCTTTGATTATGTCTAAAGGATGGCGGACACCTCCACTAGCCAAGAGTTCGACTTCATCACGCAATGGCTGAAGCACTAATAGGCTCTGCAGAGTAGATTGCCCCCAATCATTGAGGTAGTCACGATTGCCACCCCGCTGATTTTCAATATAGGCAAAGTTAGTGCCGCCCCGGCCAGAAATATCAAAAGTCTGAATCCCCAAGGAGCGCGCTTCTTCAACAGTAGAGCGATCCATGCCAAAGCCAACTTCTTTGAGAATCAGAGGGACTTCCAGCCGCTGACTATAATCCGCCAAGTGCTGTCTCCAAGAGCGAAACTCCCGCTCGCCCTCTGGCATCAGCAATTCCTGCATGAGATTAACATGGACCTGCAAAAAGAGGGGCTGCAAATCAGCTACTGCCTGCTGGGCAGCTTGATAAGGCTTGTCCAAGCCGATATTGGTAGCCAGCAATAAATTAGGCCGACCAGCCGCCACCCGATAGGAAGAATCAGAAGGATTTTTCAAGGCTGCACTATAAGAGCCAGTTACAAAAAGAAGGCCACAACTTTCAGCTACTTGAGCCAGTTTCTCATTGATTTGACCGCCTTTTTGGCTGCCGCCAGTCATGGCATTGATATAAAAAGGAAAGTCCCAGTCACGACCAGCAAAGTGAGTAGATAGGTCAATCTCCGCCAAATCATACTTGGGCAGAGAACGGTGAACCAGTTCCATTTCATCAAAACTGTTGTAACCCGGACGCTGCTCTAAGGCGTATTTGATATGGTCGTCCTTACGATTCTGGCTCATCATAGCCCATCCTTTCTCTGTATAATAGCTCAATGCCAGCTTCTTGCCAGGCTTGAATCAGTTGCTTGCTAGATGCGGCATCAAAGCTGATAGCAATCCCGCAGTCACCACCGCCGGCACCACTGCTCTTAGCCACACAGTTCAGTCCCTCTGCCGCTTCTTTTAAGACTTTCAGCCTGTCTGTATAGATAGCTGGGTTGAGCCTTTCTAAGAGCTGACTAGCCTTTTCCATACTAGACTGAATAGCAAGCTTATCTCCTGCTAATAAAGCTCTCTCCAAAGCATCAACCTGCGTCCTGCTGCCTGTCAAAAAGGACTCCGAAATAGCTGACTTGACCTGATTGACCAAGTCCTTAGAAATCGCCGGCTGCTTGGTCCAGCCAACCAGAAAATCCATGGCTAAGCGAGGCTTAATGCTGCTAATTTCAAAACCCCAATCCTCTGCTAGTAATTGCTGTAAATCAACCTTGTCCATACGCTTGCGGACCAGCTCTCTATCAAAAGACCGGTAGTAAATCAGGTCTTCATAAGCAATGCAGGCTAGATCTCCCATGGAACCATTGTCTCCGCGCTTGAGGAGAACGTAAGAAGCCAGCTTAAATAGTAGCTCCGACTCCAAGTCCAGCTCATAAAGTGCTGCCATGGCCTTAAGGATCAGAATAACCACACTACCGCTGGAGCCAATCCCGAACTTCTTACCGTCCCTTTCCATCTTGCCACTAATCTTTAGAGAAAAAGGCTGAAGTTGGTAGCCTAAGACCAGCAGATAAGTGTTCATAACTCCTACCGTCTCCTGAATCAAGGCATAATCAGGGTCTGGCTCTAGATTAGCGCTGTGTTCAAACATATCTGATGTCAAGCGATAGTCAGGCGCTACCTGGATTTCTCCAGTCATATAGATAGGGATGTCCTTGATAATGGCCGGCTGACCAGCCGTCAGCACTGCATATTCACCTGCCAGATAGAGCTTGCCGCAGGTTTGGACTCTTGCATTAGCTTTCATCTGACAGGTCCTTTGTTTTGGAGACGATAAGCCGGTAGTCCTTCTCAAGTATAGCAGCCAGATGGTCTAGGTCTTCCTCCAAGCAGAGGACCTTGACATTTGGCCCCGCGTCCATGGTAAAGTAGCAACGCTCGCCCTGCTCCCGCAGCTTTCTAACAGCATCCATAGCCTGATAAGACTCCTCTGTCAGATAAGAAAACGGCGGATAAGCTTTTTCTGTCGTAGCATGCATCCGAAGAGCATTTTCTTCTGTCAGCTGACCAACCTTAGCAAACTCATTGTCCCGTAAATAAGCTAGCATAGCCTGATAATCCAAGGCAGACTGGGCAATCCAATCTGGGAAAATCGTGGAAGTTTTAGCACAGAGCTCCATACCGTCGCGGCTGGAAATGGGCTTTTTCTCATCGTGAAGAACCAGCATAATCATGGCTAGCTTCAAATCCGTCTTGACTGGATAAATGGCTCCACTATCCTTATCCCAGGCCGCTAGCGGACCAAAGAAAGACCGAGCTGACGACCCTGAAGCAAACTTGGCCAATTGAGCCAGCTCTTGCGTCTGATAGCCCGTCTGAAAATAAGCATTGCAGGCCTTGACTAGGGCAGACAGACCGCTGGAGCTGGAAGACAGACCCGCTGCTGTTGGCATATTGTTGCTGGTATCAACACGGACAAAACCATCTTCTGGAGAGCGGAAGCGATCAATAATCTTACTGATTTTGGTATGTTCTGCCGGGCTTTGCAGCTGACCGTCAATATAAAACTCATCTCCAGTCGCTGTATCCGGCAAAGGACTCAGCTGAGTCTCGGTATACATATTTTCCAGTGTCAGCGAGATACTGCTGGTAGACGGAATCATCTTTTCTGCATCTTTCTTGCCCCAATATTTGACAATTGCAATATTGGCATAGGATTTGACACTTACAGGCTTTCGATCCATGTGTTAATGGCCCCTTTCTCTCTCAATACGGTGGCTAAGACATCCGCCTGACTTCTTTCTCCTACAAGAGCAATGACACAGCCACCCAGACCGCCACCGCTCATCTTAGCTCCCAAAGCTCCATTTTCAAGAGCTGCCGATACCAGCTCATCTGCTTTCTGGCAAGAAACCCCTAGCTTGGCTAGCTTCTCATGAGCCTTGGTCATAGCTTGTCCCATTGTCATCAGGTCCTTGATAGAAATGGCTTTCTCAAGGATTTTCGTTAAATTCCCCAATTCCTGCAGCAAAGGCAGAGCCTTTTGACCCTGACTTTCTACAGCACGGATAGCTTCGCGGGTATGACCGTGAATGCCCGTATCTGCAATCACTAAAAAAGCATCCAGATCCAGTTCAATTTCACTGAAACCGAAATTGCGGATGAATTTGATAGCCACATCGCTGAGGCAGGTCTTGGCATCAAGGCCGCTAGGATTCATATGGGCAATCATCTCTGCCCGATTGGCTAGAATCTCCAGTGTTTGGTCATCCAGTTCTTCCTCAAAGTAGTCAAAGACCGCCCGAATAGCTGCAATACTAACCGCGGCTGAAGACCCCATTCCCCTCTTCTCAGGGACCATGGACTCCACCTGACAGCGAATCTTAGCCCCTTGCCGACCGAAATGTTCAAGACAGGCAAAGACAGCCATAGACAGCGTATCCTCGGCGTAGAGGGTCCAGGCCCGCTCAGACGGAAAGACCTGACAGGTCACTTCAATGCGATTAAGAGGCAGGGAAATGGCTGGATAGCCGTAGACCACCGAATGCTCTCCCATTAAAATAATTTTACTGTGTGCCTTGCCGACACCGATTTCTTTTGTCATACTCTTCTCTTGTCTGTAGATTCTCTCTATCTTATTTTAATATACTTTGGCAAAAAAAGCGATTTTTATTAAGAGAAAATCACTGGGGCTAGAGACCGATATTAATATAGGTAGACATGATAAAACCCCGGAGCTTGCAGCCGGAGTCTTTTAAAGTTCTCTTCTTATCAGGTCCATCAGCTGGTTACGATCCAAGATCCATTGAGCCCGCTCGTCTTTTTCATAGGTCCGGTTGGATAGGAAAATATCCGCCTTTTGCTCCTTGCGATTATACATAATAAAGGTTCCTGTGTAGCCAGTGTGATCCAGCCAGCTGCCCTCTAGATTCCAAGCTAGACTGCGTCTTTTGCCTGACTCCTTGGAAAAATTCTGGGTCAGATTGGCCGCAAAGTCACCCTGCAGATAATGCTCCAGAAATATTTCCAAATCCCTGAGAGTTGAAAATAAGCCCGCACTGCCAGCATGGACACCCAGCACACGCGCCTTAGGGTCATGAACCTGACCATCCTTGACACCGCGAACGGTCGGCACAGCTCCTGGAACTGGTCCAAAACTAGTCTCAGCCAAACCCCAAGGCTGGAAAATCTGACTTTGAAAAATCTGATCCAAGGACTGACCGTAGATCTCTTCCAACATAAAGCCCAAGAGCAGAAAATTCACATCCGTATAGCGGAAAATCTTATCTTCAAGCACTGTCAAATGATTGAGTGCTGCTTTCAACTCGGGAGCTGTCAGCTGATCACGATTGGGAATAAAAGGATCCAGCCCAGATGTGTGGGTCAAGAGCTGACGCAAGGTCACATCTTCTCGATGGAAGGCCGGATAGTAATGCTGCAAGGGCAAATCCAGCTCCAGCTTGCCTTGCTCATATAAAAAGGCTGCCAGAGTCCCAACTCCGACCACCTTGCTGACGCTAGCCAAGTCATAGACCAAACCCGCTTGAGTGGTCTTCCCTTCTTGCGGATCAGCTAGACCAAAGTAGAATTCCTGCCACCGGCCAGCTTGGTACAAGGCCAGACTAGCACCGGGATAGATACCATCTTTTAGCTGTTCTTTGATTTTACTGATGATGTTTTCTAGAGTCATGCTTCAAACCACAATTCAATCTTACTAAAATCCTGACTCAGCAGGAACTTATCTGACTTGGGTACAAAGACCTCGTGTCCTTCAAAGATAGGACGCAGCGCAGCGGTTTCTAAACGATTGACTTGAGCTTTGAGCATAGTCAAGTCCCAAGTTAGGGCATTGTCTGCCTGCAAGTCTTGACCCTCTGCTTCTATAAAGGTCAGAAAGTCCAGCGCATTTTCAATCTTGCTGTAAAATTCTTGGGCTTCATTGGCATTAGGTACACGAATTTCTACCGTCTCTATCTCAAATTGGCTAAGGCCGATGAAGTCCTCTTGCTTTTCAAAGTCAGGCACCGCCGTGACTGCTTGCAGATTTGCTCTATTCTCTTCTGCATGCAGAAGAACTAGATCGCCCTCTGGTGACAGAGCTTCAAAAGCATAGCCTTTCTCTCCTTTATACAGCTTAGTCCAAGCAGGCTTTTGAGCCAATAGCGACTCGATTTCTTTAGCATCTGCAACCTTGACAACGATTCTGGCTAATTTTTTAGGACCTTGGACTCGCCGCGACCGCATACTAGGCGATTCTTCCAGCTGCAGTTTCTCAGTCTTGGTCTGATCTCCCAAGGACAGAAAAGCAGCTTCCTCTAAAAGGGCCTTCATGCCCAGCTGATTTACAAAAAACTCTTGATTTAAATGACGATTATTTATCTTTAATACAGGGATAATTCTAATAATATGATTCGCGCTCATAATTCCTCCAAACCATTTTATTGTAATGGATTTTCATCTTTTTGACAAGAAATTATGCGCAAATAAACAATTTTTAAAACAAGAAGGCCTTGGATTTATTGGTAAACGGTCTGAGCAATGACCAAACCTCTAGCGGACTCAAACTCGTACTGCAGATAGGACTGGTAGGTACCGGGCGCGATAATACCACGAATATCCAGAGTATCTGTCCCAGCCTGCCCAATAATCGAATCTGCTAGCAGGCAACAGTTGGTCGACAGGACAAAATACGTCTTGAAACGACTGGTTTTAAACTTATACAGCTGCGCTCCTAGTTCATGCTTCAACTTGTAGGAGTATGTTGGCTGGCCATTTTTCAGTTCTGCTGGCGGCTCCCATTCTACTAACAGCTGATCAATTTCAGCCAGGCGCTTCTCAACCGCCTCTTTCTCCTTATCTGTCAAAACCAGAGAATAACCAAAGAGTGTTTTCTTGCTTTCTTTTTTGCAAAGCTCAATATAAGCGTCTTTAGGAACCTTGAAAAGAACACCGTCTCCAATCATGCCCTTGCATCGCTCAGAAAAAACATCATAGCTGCCATAAGAAATCACTTGTCCCTGATAGCAAATATCTACATGACCTATGCCCCCTAATAAACTTGTCTTTGAAGTATGGACCAAGACCTCTAAGTCCGCCTTTTTCTCTCTATTCTTAACAAGACTATAAACATTTTTACGATCAGAAGCAGTATCTCCCTGAATCAGTCGATTAAAGTGTTCCAGATTTTCTACCGGAATAAAGGCTGCAAAAATAATAGGGAGGTTAATACGAATTTGCCTACGCAGCCGATGTTTTTCACGGTCATTATCAAAAAAGAGGCCATCCCGGATATTGGACATTCCCAGCATCATCAAATAGATTCCTAAAATCAAAAACTGCAAGTGTCCGTCAGTCGCAGGCGAAAGAATACTGGTCAGCCCAATTCCACCATAGAGAACGGTATCAAATAGATAGCGCAAGCCGCCCTTGACATGATTTTGCCGATAAAGGAGATAGGTCACTCCGTAAATACCGGCAGTCAAGAGCTGGTAGCTACCCAAACTGATAATCACAATATTGACAGGCACATCACTGATTCGGTTGAGCCAGCTGATACCCATAGCGACTGCAATCTGAAGCAGACTATGCCAGACAGCCCCTTCTTTCTTGCGCGTAAAAATATGAAGAACAATATTTACCAAGCCAACAACTGTCAGATAAAGCGAAATAAAATCGAAGGCCAGCTTGGTAAATCTGAAGCCATTGACAATGATAATCAGGCCAAAAACAAGGGCTAAAAAACCAAAGAGTAAGGTTCTGCGGCCACTGACCTTATGAAATTTTGATACTTGCATCTCCATCTTTACCTTCTCTATCGTTCGAAAAAAGAGTTGAGGAAATCCCCCAACTCTGATCTTATGCGCTTATCCGTAGATTGTTTTAAACAAGAGGACTGCTGTGATACCTGCAAGAATCGGTGCCACAACTGGAACCCAAGAATACCACCATTTTGAATCACCCTTGTGTTTGCCCAAAACAGATTCTGGCAGGATGAAGTGGAGGATACGAGGTCCAAGGTCACGAGCAGGGTTCAGTCCAGGTCCAGTAGGGCCTCCCAGTGAGGTTACCAAAGCCATTACCAAGAACCCAAGTGCTAGGTGAGCGACTGAAAGGCTACCAACTTGGAATGGTGCAACTTGATCTTTAGCCTGAGATATTGCAGCAGCAATCTGTTCTTTAGGAACTGAAGTCCCTTGTGCTGCCATCTGAGCAGCTTGTGAATTGATAGTTGCTTCAGCTTTGCTCAACAATTCTGCTCCAAAGAAGTTCTTGGTCAAGCCCATAGCCGCAAAGAAAAGAACAAAAGAACCAACAAATTCATTGATAAAACCATTGAACAAGGCTGCTTTACGTGATTCAGGCGTGCCATGATCTAAGCTAGAGATAGTTGAGAAAGTCCCTAAAATATTATTAGGATTCTCTGTTCCCAAATAGTAAGGACGATGAGTCGCAACTACCAAGGCCTGTCCGAAAATAGCTCCTAAAAGCTGGGCTGCAATGTACGGCGCAACCTGTGACCAAGGGAAATAACCACTGACAGCCAGTCCCAGAGTGAAAGCAGGGTTGATATGGTTACCGGACACATTACCGAACATCAAAGCTGGAATCATAACCCCCATACCGTAACCAACAGCGATGACTAACCAGCCACTCTGATGCCCCTTGGTTCCTTTTAACTCAACGTTCGCAACAGCTCCATTTCCCAAAATAATGAGAATAGCTGTACCCAAAAATTCTGTGGCATATTTAATTGCCCAACCGAAATCCATCTATATGATACTCCTTAAATATTTTTTAGACAAAGTCTATTTTATCAAGTATAATGGATAATGTAAAGGTCATTTTTAATAAAAATAAGAAAAAGAGGGAAGAATATGCGTTTTAATCAGTATAGTTATGCAAGAACAAAACGGGAAAATATGTTGACAGAATTAGCTGAATTAGGCTTTTTTTATGACAGCAATCGCTCTGATAAGGAAAATCTTGAAGATTTTCTCCGCACCAGTTTTTTCACTTATAAAAATACAGATTATCCCTTGAAGTCCTGGGTTGCTGACAGCCAAACAGACCTGCTGAGCTTTTTCCAGTCTGACAGAGAACTGACGGCGTCTGTCTTTTATACTGTGGCCTTTCAGCTGCTTGAGTTCTCGCCCTTTATTGATTTTACAGATGTTGAGGCCTTTCGCAAAGAAACAGGCTTTCCCATTACATTTGGAGACTTGTTGGAAAACCTCTACCAGCTGCTCAACACTCGGACAAAAATTGGTAACCTCTTAGTTGATAAACTAGTCAGTGAGGGATTGATTCCTGAGGACAATACCCACCACTACTTCAATGGTAAGAGCCTAGCAACCTTTTCCAGCCATGATGCTATCCGAGAGGTAGTTTACGTGGAATCACGCGTGGATACTGATCAAGACGGTCGTCCGGACCTCATCAAGGTCAGTATCATCCGTCCCCGCTATCAAGGGAAAATCCCTGCCGTCATGACTGCTTCTCCTTATCATCAAGGAACCAATGACCCTGCCAGCGACAAGGCTCTCCATGATATGAATGTGGACTTAGCAAAAAAAGAACCCCATCAAATCACAGTACAAGATCCTGAACTAAAATTGCTCCAGCTGGATTCGCCAGCTCCTGCCCAAGAAGTCTCTGAAGCCGAGGAAAAATTAGGCCATATCAATACCTACACACTCAATGATTACTTGCTTCCCCGCGGCTTTGCCAATCTCTATGTGTCTGGCGTAGGAACTAAAGACTCTGAAGGACTGATGACCAGCGGCGACTATCAGCAGATCGAAGCCTATAAGAATGTTATTGATTGGCTCAATGGCCGCTGCAGAGCCTTCACCGACCACACACGCCAGCGGGAAATCAAGGCCACTTGGTCCAACGGAAAAGTGGCTACGACCGGTATCTCCTATCTAGGCACCATGTCCAACGGGCTGGCTACAACTGGAGTAGATGGACTGGAAGTCATCATCGCTGAAGCTGGGATTTCTTCTTGGTACAACTACTACCGCGAAAACGGCCTTGTCACAAGTCCTGGCGGCTATCCAGGAGAGGATTTTGAATCCTTGACCGAACTGACCTACTCTCGCAATCTGAGGGCTGGTGACTACCTGCGTCATAATGATGCTTATCAGCAAAGCCTAGAGCAACAGCGCAAAGACCTAGACCGAAAAACCGGAGATTACAATCAATTTTGGCATGACCGCAACTACCTGCTCCACGCAGATAAGGTCAAGGCCGAAGTCGTCTTCACCCACGGCTCTCAAGACTGGAATGTCAAGCCTCTCCATGTCTATAATATGTTTCGGGCTTTACCGCCCCACATCAAAAAGCATCTTTTCTTCCATAACGGTGCCCATGTTTACATGAACAACTGGCAGTCCATCGACTTCCGTGAGTCTATCAATGCTCTGCTGAGCAATAAACTGCTGGGATATGAATCAGACTTCGAACTGCCAGCAGTCATTTGGCAGGACAACAGCCAAGCTCAAAACTGGCTGACCTTGGAAGACTTCGGCGGACAAGAGCAGAAACTTCAGCTCCAACTAGGCCAAAACTGCCAATCTATCAAAAATCAATACCCAGAAGAAGACTATAATCGTTTTGCAAAAAATTACCAAAGCTTCAAGACTGAGCTTTTTGAAGGTAAGGTCAACCAGATTACTCTGGACTGGACCTTGGAAAAGGACCTCTTTCTCAACGGAGCGAGCCAGCTCAATCTTCGCCTCAAATCCAGCACCGATAAGGGACTACTTTCTGCTCAATTGCTGGACTTCGGACCAGCTAAACGCCTCACACCGATTCCTACGCCTATTGAGCCTAGAGTCATGGACAACGGCCGCTACTATATGCTGGACAATCTGGTTGAACTCCCCCATACTGAAACGCCTCATCGCGTCATCACCAAAGGTTTTCTCAATCTGCAAAATCGAACCAATCTACTGACAGTCGAAGAAGTCACTCCTGACCAATGGCTGGAATTTTCCTTTGAACTGCAACCAACTATCTATAAGATGAAAAAAGGAGACCAACTGCGCCTCGTCCTCTACACTACGGACTTCGAGCATACCGTTCGTGATAAGACCGACTATCAGCTGACGGTAGATTTGGAGCGATCTAGTATTGAACTTCCCATTACATTTTATTAGATCAAAAATGTAATGAAAAAAGGCACATCTTTTGTGCCTTTTTCTTATCGATTCATGTATTTTTCTGCATATTTCTCGTAGTTTGGAACTTCCTTACGATTCATAGCTAAAATCATCTCTCCGTTTAGATAGTCATCATCTGAAGACGGCTGGAGCAAAATAGCAATATTCTTATCAGCATCTGGGAAAACAATTGAATATTTTTGCTTCTCGATCTCAATAACTACATAATGAGAATTATTCTTAAAGCCTGTAGCAACTTGCTTATACTCTTTCTCTTTATCCTCAACAACTACCTTTTTATCTGTAAATTCCGTAGTATTTATATCACCATAAGCTCCCTGAACGTTCCACTTCCCTTTGATACTAGGTGTACCATTACAGCCAGCTAAGAGAAAGAGAGGTAATAAAAGTCCAAGAAACAAAAGTTTCAATTTATGTTTTTTCATCCGAAAATACTCCTAAATAATATATAAATTCTCAAACATTTTACCATAGTATCGCCTTTCTTGTCAAACTCACTGTAAATCAATATCAAAATATCATTATACATTCTTGCCACTTTTCCAAAAAATGATATAATTTGAAGAGTGAAGATTACCAAGGGCTTAGCCCTTGCGAGAGAAAGGAAAGAAAATCTTATGATGAACATGCAAAGCATGATGAAGCAAGCACAAAAGCTTCAAAAACAAATGGAAAAAGGACAGGCAGAACTGGCTGCAACAGAATTTACCGGCAAATCAGCCCAAGATTTAGTCGTCGCTAAACTGACAGGCGATAAAAAGGTAGTCAGCATTGACTTCAATCCAGCCGTTGTGGATCCTGAAGATTTGGAAACTCTGTCAGAGATGACTGCGCAAGCTCTGAATCACGCGCTGGCTCAGATTGATGATGCTACTCAGAAGAAAATGGGCGCTTTCGCAGGCAAATTGCCATTTTAAGCAAGATAAATAACCTTACCTCTTGACTAGAAATAAGTCAAGAGGTACTCGAACCAGCAAAAAAGACTGAGAAATCTCAGCCTTTTTTTGATTTATAGTCGTTTTCTCACTAGTCCACTACACAAAATTAAGCAAATCCGCTGCCTTACTCATCAAAAGCAGGGCATAGTCGGGATTGTTTTGCAGTTCCTTGATGGAGCTCTGAACCAGCTCTAAATCATCAGTTATCATGCCATCAACACCCAGACGGAAGGATTTGCCGATGCTGTCTGCATCATTGATGGTCCAGTCATAGAGCTGCTTATCTGTCGTCCAGAGCTTATCGACAAAGTTTTCATCGAGGGTCGAGTACTCCATCGTATAGCCAGAAGCCTGTGTCCGTGGGAAAATAGTATTGTAGGGTAGGATAAAGAAGGTCGGTATGCTCTCATCATACTGGACAGTCTTGTCAATAACCTGATAGTCCAAGGACTGAATCTGGTGGCCGTAAACCTTGATATTGGCTCCGTATTGACTCAGAAAACGGTCCATCATATCGTCTGAGTCCAAGCTGCTGGTCTTGATTTCTATCAAGAGTCTCTGCCCCATCTGATTGGCTCGTTTGAGATAAGCATCAAAACTGGAAATTTTGGCAGTGTGTCCATTTTCTGAAATATCTAAAGCCGTCAGCTCTTGCAGAGTCAGCTCTTGCGGTCTGGCATCAACGCCGGCCAAAGCTTTTAGATTGGCATCGTGCATCATGACAAACTGACCATCCTTAGTCTCCTGAACATCCATTTCGATATAGTCTGGCTTGAGCAGGGCGGTTTTCTCTAGCGACTCAACTGTATTCTGGACACCATTTCCCTGCGAAACCCCACGATGCGAGATGGTCAGAGGGACATTTTCCAAGGGCAGATTGAGATAGACAAAGCCTTCAAGGGCAAAGACAGAGCTAGTGACCAAAAGGATAAACCAGCGCATGATAGGCAGGCCTTTCCTGTAGCGATACTCAGACAGTTTGCTGTCTGTCAGAAAAGCCACAAACTTAATCAGAAAGTAGGCTACCATGAAGTAATAAGCCAGCTTTATGAGGCAGTAATTGACAACCGCTGCTGTCAAGGCTATCTGATTGGACTGGCCATCCGCATACTGCTGCAACACTAAAATCGGAATGCTGCTTAAAAGAAAGAAGAGAAAGCTCTTGGCCAGTATCCAAAACAGCTGCCAAGTATAGCGAATCAAGTGTCCCTTGGTCTTCTCCAAACTATACCGAATCGCATCACGTAGGCGGAAATGCTCAAAAAAGAGCTTGGGCAGGGAAAACATCAGGCGGACAGCTATCAAAAAAAGCAGACAACCTAAAGCATAGATTGAAAATTTCATCCATAAGGCCGTCTTGAGATAGGTCACGATAAATTCTGGAATCAAAATTTTATTCAAATAGTAGATTTTGAGAATTTGCCGCAGAAAGGGAAAGATAAAGCCCATATACAGTGCAATAAAGAGGACCTTGCTGGGCCTAGCGTAGCGAATCAGCGAGCCGCTGTCTTTGAAACTTTTCTTAATGAACTGAAAGGCGCTTCGTTCTTCCTCGTCCAGAAGATTGCGGAGCCCCATAAATATCAGTCCAATCTGAAAATAAGCGACAAAGAGATTGGCCGCAAAAAGCACTAGAAAGGCTAAGCCAACCCAGACATTTGAAGTCAGAACTTTAAAGGCATTCGTATAAGATAAGAAGAGGTAGCCTGTCTGCTTGAGCAGAGTCTCTGCTGCAAAGGAGTTGAAAGGCACCCAAGCCAGCTCCATGAGCATAAAGACTGTGAAAAAGAGCAACAGAATTTTATCAAGATTGCGATAGAGACGTAAAAGTCCCAGTCTTTGTGAGTTCATTTTCCTCCTTTATGTTGTGAACAATACAAAACTTGCTAAAAAGCGATTCTTATTTAAAACAAGGTTGAGACAGATGTCCCAACCTTATTTTTATTTTCCAAATAAACGTGCCCAGAAGCCCTTGCTTTCCTGCTCCTGCACCTTTTCCTTGGCTTCATCCAACTCCAACAGCAAGGTTTCACGCTCATTCATAGCCTTAGCTGTTAGCTGCTGCTGCTGGTCCAACTGCTTGTCCTTTTCAGCAATCTGGACGTCCTTGATGCGCAGCTGCTCATCTTTCTTAGCTAGCTGGCTGTCCTTGGCCTTAAGCTGCTCATAGAGACGCACAATCTCAGCATTTTTTTCATCCACCAAGATTTCCATCAGCTCGCGTTGCTTCACATCTTCGCTAACAGGTTCATCTTCAAAAATAGTTTTCTTATAAATCTCTTCCAGCTTAATCAAGCCGCTGCGGGTCACCACCGTGACTCCTTTTTCATTCTTTTCCGTATCTTCTGGCGGCAGTGCCTTGACACGATTGTTAATCGCCTGGCGGCTAACTCCAAGAATCTCGGCTAACTCGCTGACTGTCTTTTCAATTGCCATAATTTCCTCAAAAACTTTTTCTAGTTTGTAGATACCTAAATCTTATCATATCAAGCCTTAACTGTCAAATTTCACAATATTTTTTGAGCCTGACTCCTATCTTTTCAACCCCTTTTTGTGATACAATGAGACAGATTAGTCTAGTAAAAGAAATGAAAAAATCGAATGAATTTAGAAATCTAGATATTCCTAGCTATAGTCCTCCAAGAGGAGCTGCAAGAGAGCAAAAGCCAGCTCACCAAGGAAGCATAAGATTTCTGACTAACTGATAGAAGCCACTCTCCACGAAAGGAAAAGACCAATGAACCATTTTGACACAATCATCATCGGCGGAGGACCGGCTGGCATGATGGCAGCCATTTCCGGTTCTTTCCACGGACAGAAGACCCTGCTTCTCGAGAAAAATAAACGACTGGGCAAGAAACTAGCTGGTACAGGCGGCGGGCGCTGCAATGTGACCAACAACGGAAACCTAGATGACCTCATGGCCGGTATTCCGGGCAACGGGCGCTTTCTTTACAGCGTCTTTTCTCAGTTTGACAACCATGATATCATCAACTTTTTTACAGAGAACGGCGTCAAACTCAAGGTTGAGGACCACGGCCGTGTTTTCCCAGCGACAAACAAGTCCCGCACCATTATCGAAGCTTTGGAAAAGAAAATTTCAGAGCTGGGTGGCACTGTCATCACCAATACTGAAATCGTCTCCGTTAAAAAATCCGACGACCTTTTCACTATCAGATCCAGCGACCAGACTTGGACCTGCCAGAAATTGATTGTGACGACTGGCGGCAAGTCCTACCCTTCAACAGGCTCGACAGGCTTTGGTCACGATATTGCCCGACACTTCAAGCACACGGTGACTGACCTGGAAGCTGCTGAAAGTCCTCTTCTGACTGACTTTCCTCACAAAGCGCTTCAGGGTATTTCGCTGGACGATGTGACCCTCAGCTATGGCAAGCATGTCATCACCCACGACCTGCTCTTTACTCACTTTGGCCTATCAGGCCCGGCAGCCCTGCGCTTGTCTAGCTTTGTCAAGGGTGGAGAAACCATCTTTCTGGATGTCCTTCCTCAGATGAGTCAGCAGGATCTGGCGGACTTTTTAGAAGAAAACCGGGAAAAATCCCTGAAGAACTGCCTGAAGATTCTCCTGCCCGAGCGAATGGCAGACTTTTTTGCCCAGCCCTTTCCCGAGAAAGTCAAACAACTCAATCTCAGTGAAAAAGAAGCCCTTATTAAGCAAATCAAGGAACTAGCAATTCCTGTCACTGGCAAAATGTCCCTGGCCAAGTCCTTTGTAACCAAAGGCGGCGTCAGCCTCAAAGAAATTAATCCCAAAACTCTGGAAAGCAAACTGGTTCCCGGCCTCCACTTCGCTGGAGAGGTCCTAGACATCAATGCCCACACGGGCGGATTCAACATCACCTCTGCCCTCTGCACCGGCTGGGTGGCAGGGAGCTTGCATTATGAGTGATTAGAAAAATATTTTAAAGTAATTGAAAAAACTGGTCGAGGAACATTGCACTGCACCCTAAAAGTTAACTAACTTTTGGGGGTTAGTGCAGAACATTCTCACCAGTTTTTATTCTGCATTTGTCTGAACGTAAACTGCAATCACATCTGCTGTGTACTGGGCAGTGCCTGGTCCAAATTGATCGATATTTTTCTTGAATTCTGGATTATGAACATAGCCCTGACCGATATGGGCAAAGACTTGCAGTGAGCAGTCAAAACCGTAAGTGCGAATGGCTTGTAAGAGACGCGCTGCCTGCTCTTGATTTTCCGCTGCTTCAACTGGCAAGCCTTGTTGCATATTCTCTGCCAGACTTTGAAAAACTTGATTGAAGGCTGAGGCAGATTCTTCTTCTCGTCCATTTTGACGAGTCAATGCTTCTGCCATGACTTCTTGACCGTATTCTTCGACGGCTTCTTGATGGTATTTGTGATTGTCTTCGTAGGTAAAGCCTGCGAATTTTTCTTTCATTGTCATCTTTCTTTCTCCCTTTTCGTCTTGGATGGTTTTTTGTAAGGTGGAAATCAAGGTATCCAAGCGATCTCTTTCCTGCTGCAAATACTCTAACTGCCTAACCAAATGCGGTAATAAAGCCTGTTCATCCTGACTCAGCAGCTCTGCTATTTTCTCCAAAGAAAAACCCAGATACTTATAGTAAAGGATGACCTGCAGCCGCTCTAAATCAGCTTGGCTGTATGTTCGATAGCCATTTTCTGATTTGGCAGGAACTAATAGTCCGATTTTGTCGTAATGATGCAGGGTTTTGACAGAGACACCTGACAGCTGTGCCGCTTCTTTGATATGGTACATGTAATTGCCCCCCTCTACTAACTAGTATATACTATGACCTAAGGGGAGGGCAAGTTTTTTATCAACTTTTTAAAATCGCCGTAGTTCTTCCAAAGTGGCTAGCAGTTACTTACGAGAAACCATAGCAATAAAGCCCAGTTTTTCTTGATTCTTTTGGAACATCTTAAACATCTTCATAAATTGACTGTAGTTTTATTTTTTAAGGGCATTGAAGCAAATTTTCAGAGTGCCGCCCAGTCCTTCGTCATATATCATCCCTCGAAGGCTCATCAAGGTCATTTCACCGACAAAGGTGTCCACACGGTCAAAAGCATGAGAACGTACCAGCTGAATCCAAGATCCCTCGGTTAGAGGCCCCACATTGACATTAATCGCACGAGATAGCTCTTCTCGGACATTCTCATCTTTTTGCTTGAGCATGACGTCGTGGGTGAGGAGCACTCCATCTGGCTTCAGCACCCGGTAGTACTCATCCATACATTTGGCCTTCCCCTTATCCGTCTGCATGGTCAGCATGGCTTCATTGATAACAATATCAAAAGAATTGTCATCATAAGGCAGCTTCATGGCATTAGCCTGCTCAAATGTGACGAGTTCACTAACACCAGCTTTGTCTCCATTAAGCTTAGCCTGAGCCAGCGCAGCCTTATCTAAATCAACAGCAGTAATCTGGCAACCATATTTTTTCGCTAATTCAATCGTTGTAGTTCCAATATTACAGGCGACTTCTAAAACCTTTTTATCGCTAGAAAATTGCCCTTGCTCTATCAACCAGTCGGTTGCAAGCTTACCTCCAGGGCGAAGACGTTTCTTTCCTAATTTTGCTAAAAATTTATGACCTGCTTCTACCATTTCCGAACCCCCATAATTTTGATTGGTTTCATTATAGCATAAAATAATATATTTTCAGATAATTCTTAGGATAATTAAAGTTAAAAAATAATGCCTATGATTTCTGCAGTGGGTAAAACCACTGTAGAAATTAAAAAGCTCTTTTGTTCTAGAAAAAAAGTCCCATAAGAGCTATAATGAAAAGCGACTAAACAATCATTAGAAAGACTCTTATGGAACAATTAAAAATTATCAAAAACTTAATCGAAACTAAAGACAAAAATATCATAATCTTGAATTATGTGGCATCTTGTGTACATAAGAAATCATCGCTAAGCTAGATTAGCTTGCTCCTATATGCTCTCACTGTCAAGGACAAATAGCTAAATATGACTTCCAGAAAGAATCGAAAATACCTTACCAAGAGTGTTCGGGATACAAAACACTGATTCACTTAAAGAAACACCATTACCTATGAAAGCTTGAGAGTCTCAACTTTAGACACTACTACGGCATCACTAAGAAGCTCTTTCTTTTTTAGACAGGACTTTCGTAACCACTACAGTAGGAAAAGAATCAAAAACAAAAAAAGAAGCTAAAACGCTTCGCTAAACTTAAGCAATACCGGCGGCCGGGGTCGAACCGGCACGTCCTTGCGGACACTGGATTTTGAGTCCAGCGCGTCTGCCAATTCCGCCACGCCGGCTCAAGTTTTTAACTGGGGTAGCTGGATTCGAACCAACGCATGAGGGAGTCAAAGTCCCTTGCCTT
>NZ_LSJN01000079.1:0-228 GCF_001557225.1 Streptococcus sp. CCH8-C6 | reverse complement strand
GCGTGACGGGCCCTTCATCAGGCCGGCCAGCAAGGCGCTCTCGCCCAGGGACAGCTCGCGCGCGGGCTTGCCGAAATACCGCTGGGAGGCGGCCTCGATCCCGTAGGCGCCGGCCCCGAAATAGACCCGGTTCAGATAGAGCTCGAGGATCTGCTTCTTGGAGAACCGCGCCTCCAGCCAGACGGCCAGGATCAGCTCCTGCGCCTTGCGGCGATAGTTCTGGTTGGG
>NZ_LSJN01000078.1:0-4821 GCF_001557225.1 Streptococcus sp. CCH8-C6 | reverse complement strand
ATCAAAGTTAGGTGTATTATTTTAATGCTTACAGACCTAAACTATTCCCCTATTTCAATTAAACTCATTCATTTTTTTTAAAATAAAAAAGCAGAATGAATTCTGCAAGTGCTTGATATTGCAATATTTTTAATCAAACTGAAACCCAGACTTTCCAAACCAGGCTTGAAAAAGGCCCGTAAAGCATCACAATTTAGTAAACGTTAATTCGTTACTGGACAGCAGAATACAAACGAAAACACTTTGCATCTTGCAAGGTGTTTTTTTCTATGAGAACTGGCGGTGCGCAATTAGGATAGCTCTAGCGACTTTAGTCGCATAGAGATATGCTATGCACAGTTGCCTCAAGAAAACAATGCTTCTTGGTCCACCCTGTTAGACAAGCTTCAAAACCAAGGAATCCAACAGATTTCTCTTGTAGTTACAGATGGCTTTAAGGGGCTTGAGCAGATTATCAGTCAGGCTCACCCATTAGCTAAACAACAATGTTGCTTAATTCATATTAGTCGAAATCTAGCTAGTAAAGTGAAACGAGCAGATAGAGCGGTTATTCTGGGGCAATTTATAATGATTTATCGTGCTGAAAATTTAGAAATGGCAGGACAAGCTTTAGAGGACTTTCTCGCCGAATGGAAACCAAAGTATAGGAAAGTCATGGAAAGTCTGGAGAAGACGGATAATCTTTTAACTTTTTATCAGTTTCCCTACCAGATTTGGCACAGCATGTATTCGACAAACCTCATTGAGTCTCTTAACAAAGAAATCAAACATCAAACGAAAAAGAAGGTTCTTTTTCCTAATGAGGAGGCTCTGGAACGTTACTTAGTTACGTTGTTTGAAGATTATAATTTCAAGCAAAGTCAACGAATCCATAAAGGGTTTGGTCAATGTTCTGATACACTTGAAAGCTTATTTAATTAACACTCCGTAACTCTACTTAAGTGTTTACACATAATTATTTACAGTATCAAAAAATAAAGTATATTGTTTTCATCATAATATAATTAAATATCAGTATAGAGAATTTTATCTATATATCAGATATCAGCAATTGCTTTTGCTGTCATTTTTCGCTACAATAGTTACAAGGAGGAAATAAACATGTTAAAAGAAGTATTAAACGTCGCAAAAGTTGCGAAAAAATCATCTCTCTTCTTAGGAGGGGTAGCATTTGGGACGCTTGGCTTGAAAGTCTTAGCAAGTAAAGAAGCTAAGAAAGGCTATTCTAAGGCCTTGGCTAAAGCTTACAAATTGAAAGATGGACTGGATGCATCTGTTTCTGTTGTAAAACAACACGGTGATGATGTTTTACAAGACGCTAAATATTTATACGAACAGGAAAAGAAAGAAGAACAATTAGATAGCCTGACAGGTGAATAATATGTCTTTTAAAGTGCTACACAGAGGATATCAACATATCCGATTATCGTCCTCGTTTTCACTGACCTTGGATATTCAAGATTATCTTCGTTCCTTGGCTAAAGATGAAAAAGGGATCGACTCTATTCAGTTTTATATGGATCAGCAGCACTTTACTCTACGTATGAAAGAAGGCTTCTCTGTATTAGAAAATGCAGAGGCCTTTTTAAAAAAAATTGACAAGGGGAAAGTTTCGGACTTGATGACTCTTCCCATTCGTAGAGAAGAGAGTGCTTATTCAATTGTATCGGGTGCAGCGATTAAGCGTTTGCTGTTTCGAAGTTTTGTACCCTACCCTATTCGTTATATTTGGACTTGTTATCAGGCTTTGGGTTATGTCAAAGAAGCCTATCAAACTTTAGCGCGCAAGGAACTAACCATGGAGGTCTTGGACTGTTCGGCCATTTTGTTGTCCTTGTTTATGAACCAATCCAAGACAGCTAGCAACATCATGTTTATGCTTGATTTGGGTAATCATCTGGATCAGTGGTCTTTAAAAAAAACAGCAACAGATTTGGAACAAAGCCTTCTTGCTAAAGAAAGTGATGTTTTCTTAGTGCGGGGAGACATGGTCATCAGCATCAAGAGTTCTGATGTTCAAGTAGGTGATGTATTAGTTGTCTCCCAAGGTAATGAAATCTTGTTTGACGGCCAAGTGGTTTCAGGATTAGGCATGGTCAATGAGAGTTCCTTGACTGGAGAGAGCTTCCCTGTTGAAAAGAAAGAGGGAGATTCTGTATGTGCGAATACTGTTTTGGAAACAGGAGAGTTAAGAATTCGTGTGACTGATAATCAGATAAACAGTCGTATTTTGCAACTCATCAATCTGATGAAAAAATCTGAAGAGAGTAAGAAGACAAAACAACGTCATTTTATTAGGATGGCAGACAAGGTTGTAAAATATAACTTCTTAGGTGCTGGTTTGACTTATCTGTTAACAGGTTCGTTTTCAAAAGCCATTTCCTTTTTATTGGTGGATTTTTCATGTGCTCTAAAAATATCCACACCTGTAGCCTACCTTACGGCCATAAAGGAAGGTCTAAATCGAGAAATGGTTATTAAAGATGGTGATGTATTAGAAAAATATCTGGAAGTGGATACTTTCTTGTTTGATAAAACGGGTACCATCACGACGAGTTATCCTTTGGTTGAAAAGGTTCTTCCTTTCGGAGATTATACTGAGAAAGATATTTTAAGAATAAGTGCATGTTTGGAGGAACATATCTATCATCCTATTGCCAATGCAATTGTTAAACAAGCTGAAATTGAAGGCATTGAACACGAAGAAATGCATGGCAAGCTTCAGTATGTTGCAAGCAAAGGGATTAAATCGCAAATTGATGGTCAATCGGTTGTCATTGGAAATTATGTACTAATGCAAGACGAACAGGTAAGAATTAGTTCTGAGCAGCTGGCCTTGATTGAGCAATATAAGACTCATTACAATTTATTGTTTTTGGCTTATAAGAAAGAATTAATTGGGATGTTTTGTATCCACACTCCCTTGAGAAGCGAGGCGAAAGTTGCATTGAAAAAGCTAAAGCGCCAAGGGAAAAAACTGATTCTGGCAACTGGTGATACGTTGGCTAGAACAGAAGAGTTGGTTAAAGATCTGCCATTTGACAACGTTTATACTGATTTAAAACCAGATGGTAAGTTTCAGTTGGTTCAGGAATTACAGAAAGCTGGCCGAACTATTTTGATGGTTGGAGACGGGTTAAACGACTCTGCTGCCTTGACGCTTGCAGATATTGGGGTTGTGATGAATGAAAGTGCTGATATTTCTAAGCAGATGAGTGATATTTTATTATTAGATAATCGTTTAGATTTCTTCGAGGAATTGAATTCTTTATCTGAATCGTTGCAGAAATTAATTCAAAGAAATATTCAAGAAACAGTTGTAATAAATGGAAGTTTAATTGGATTTGGGTTGTTAAATTGGTTAAGCCCATCTAATCTTTCGATATTGCACAATCTGACTACTTTAAGAATCGTCCTTCGTAGTCTTTCTATTAAAAGTAGGTAAGAGACCGAGAAGCTGAGGTTATAAAAACTAAAAGGAGTTGTCTCATTTGAGAATAACGGCTCTTTGTCAACTGTAGTGGGTTGGTGGAAAATTATACCCTGGAGAGGACCAAATTGGTTCTCTCCTTTTAAATATTGAAAAAACCATTGGCAGTGGACATACTTTAAGACTATATATTTCTGAAACTAGTTTCACAATACAAATATTGACATGCAATTATTAATTGGTGGATTTTAAGTTGACATCTACAAAGGTTAATGTTAGAATACATTCAAAAATATATTTGAATGAGGTGTTTTATGATTCAAAATATTGTTACTTCAATAATCCTGTATTCTGGGACAGCCGTAGACTTACTTATTATCCTAATGTTATTTTTTGCCAAAAGAAAAAGCAGAAAGGACATCATTAACATCTATTTAGGACAATTTCTAGGCTCTGTTAGTCTAATATTCCTAAGTTTGCTTTTTGCATTTGTCTTAAATTATATTCCTAGTAAAGAGATTTTAGGTTTACTCGGTTTGATTCCAATTTTCCTAGGCCTCAAAGTTTTGCTTTTAGGAGATTCTGATGGAGAAGCTATTGCAAAAGATGGTTTGCGAAAAGACAATAAAAACCTGATTTTTCTAGTCGCTATGATTACTTTTGCAAGTTGTGGCGCTGACAATATTGGTGTCTTTGTCCCATATTTTACCACCTTAAATTTAGCGAATTTGATAGTGACTTTACTTACTTTTCTAGTCATGATTTATCTCTTGGTTT
Organism: Streptococcus sp. CCH8-C6; assembly: GCF_001557225.1. Lineage (NCBI taxonomy): Bacteria > Bacillati > Bacillota > Bacilli > Lactobacillales > Streptococcaceae > Streptococcus > Streptococcus sp. CCH8-C6. The sequence continues at coordinate 614 of NZ_LSJN01000078.1, read as the reverse complement.
TTTCTGCCCAAAAATTAGCACAAGTCCCTTCTGTTGGAGAAACTTTGGAAAAATATAGCAGATGGTTTATTGCCGTTGTCTATTTAGGATTGGGGATGTATATCCTGATTGAAAACAACAGCTTTGACATGCTATGGGCTGTGTTAGGCTAGGAGAAAAAATTATGAAAAAAGATAGTATCTGTCAAGTGGATGTTATAAATCAACAAAATGTTACAACCGCAACGAACTACCTTGAAAAGGAAAAAGTCCAAAAATCACTTCGCATTTTATCAAAATTTACCGATAATAAACAGATAAATATCATCTTTTATCTCCTTGCCGTCGAAGAACTCTGTGTCTGCGATATAGCCTGTTTATTAAATCTCAGTATGGCATCTGCCTCCCACCATCTTCGTAAACTAGCCAATCAAAACATCTTGGACACTAGAAGAGAGGGGAAAATTATATATTATTTTATAAAGGATGAGGAAATCAGAGATTTTTTTAATCAACTAGGATAACAACTATTTTTACTACTTTTCCATGATTATAGGGAGATTATAATCGTTGTTGTTTCAACGGTAGCAAACTGGTTTTTACATAAAGTAATTGATAAACCCAATATAGATCAGA
>NZ_LSJN01000077.1:0-288 GCF_001557225.1 Streptococcus sp. CCH8-C6 | reverse complement strand
GTAGAGTACTTGGTTTGGGACCAAGGTGTCGCAGGTTCGAATCCTGTCTTCCCGATAGATGGCGGTGTAGCTCAGCTGGCTAGAGCGTCCGGTTCATACCCGGGAGGTCGGGGGTTCGATCCCCTTCGCCGCTATAATGATCTTGTCGGACCTTTAGCTCAGCTGGTTAGAGCTCTCGGCTCATAACCGAGTGGTCGTAGGTTCAAGTCCTACAAGGTCCATAGTGTTATTTTGGAGGATTACCCAAGTCCGGCTGAAGGGAACGGTCTTGAAAACCGTCAGGCGTGT
>NZ_LSJN01000076.1:0-5531 GCF_001557225.1 Streptococcus sp. CCH8-C6 | reverse complement strand
TTACCAAATCTATAATTTCTTGCTCATGCTTTTTTAGATAAGCGAGCTGTTTTTGATTGACAGCTTCCTTGTCATCTGCAATATCTTTTTTTGTAGAAGTGACTTTCTTATCTTGTTTATTACTTTCTTTTTGGGTCATGGCACATCCTCCCAGACTTATGAGCGCTACTATTGATGTAACTGTTGCAATTATGATTTTCGTTTGTTTCTTCATAGTATCTCCTTGGAATGTTTAATTAATTATCAAGATCTAAATTTCAATTAGGAAAAAAGATTACCTCTTATTCTTAATTGATTACTAAGGAACATCTCATCCATATTTAATGTCCCATCATCATTTATTGGAATTAATATTCCCCAACTTGAACTTTCAGTATTATTGAAACTTCCATAAATTTGCAGCATTTTTCCCCCACCTTGAGGAGTACCATTACTCGCTTCACTCCATCTAACACCATCCCAATCAATCTGAACGGATTCGACTTTTGGACTTTGAGCTTTTACCAAATCTATAATTTCTTGCTCATGTTCTTTGAGATAGGTGAGTTCTTTTTGTTTGATGGCTTCTTTATCATCTTTGATAGCCTTTTTTGAAGAAGCAACTTTCTGATCTCCTTTATTACTTCCTTTTTGATTCATAGCGCATCCTCCTATACTTACTAGTGCTACTATTGAAACAACTGTCGCAATTATGATTTTCGTTTGTTTAGTCATAACGTCCCCTTAAATTTTTTGATATCACACTAATTTCTCTAAAACAACTGGTAACATCCATACTAATTTTTCAGTCACTCAAAACTCAATATTACACATCTAGTGTACTATATAAATTTTTAAAAATCTATAAATTACTAAATCTTAGCATGCTATTTTCTTAGACTTATTTTACAAATCATAGCCCCCATCTAGGGAGCACATACGCAAGACAGGTGGTTTATTTTTCTTGTACCTTGGAGAGCGAGAGAGGCTGAAAGCCACATAACTACTTTTCTATCTTCAATATCTTTGTCCCCTCTTCATTACAACTAATATTACTCTGCTAACATTACTTCAATTTCTATCGAAGAACTTGTTCTAAAAGCTTTAAAACAAAGAGATAAACAAAATCATTAAATTGACTCTTTTAATTTCTTATATGATATAATTATTTTAAATATCATATTAGTGAGAAATATTATGTCAAAGACAAAAGGTAACAAAAAAAGAAATTCTTCTAAAGTCAAATATATCTTAGGAAGCGGAGCTTTAATTTTAGCTTCTACAGTGATTCTGCCTAAAGTTTTGAAAAAAACAACAAATTATTTATATAAAAAGCAAGTAAAAATAACTAATCATCGAAAAGTAACTTTTGATTGTAAGGACAAATTGGTTAAAAAATCTGAATATAAAAAGGTAGAAGATCATGCAAATTAATACTGACAATATTGCGCAACAGTGTCTTAATGCGATTAATGATAGAATTCACAATTTAAAAAGATTAAACATCATTGTAATTGGGAAATCAGGCGTCGGTAAAAGCACACTAATCAACAGTTTGTTTAGAGGTAATTTTGCTGATACTGGATTGGGTCGACCAGTAACTCAAGAAATTCGCAAAATTGAAAAAAACGGATATCCTTTGGCAATCTACGATACACCCGGCTTTGAATTGTCATATGCCCAACAGGAGAGTGTCAAAGATGAAGTGATCAAACTAATTAACAACGGTTACTCTTCTAATGATATCAATGAGGTAATTCACTGCATTTGGTATTGTATTAATGTCGGTTCAAACCGTACCTTTGATAGTTCAGAAGTGGAATGGCTCAGAGAGTTTTCCGAGAAAAATAAACAGTCTAAAGTCCCAATCATTGTTGTCCTTACTCAATCTGTACCTAAGAAAAAAGCACTAGAAATGAAAGCTCATGTTGAGCAGGAAAACTTAGATGTTTGTAAAGTTGTGCCAATTTTAGCTCAAGATATGGATTTTGATGAGGAATATGTCGCTAAAGCTTTTGGATTAGATACTTTGATTGATGTAATGTCTGAGGTATTGCCAAATGAGCTACAAGATACTCTCCAAAATATCCAAAAAGTATCTCTGGAATCTAAAAAAAAACATGCTAGGGCAGTCATTGCGACTGCAGTAGCAGCAAGTTTTGGTGAAGGTTTCGCGCCAGTTCCTTTTGCAGATGCATTCATGCTTGTACCGACCCAGATAAGCATGATTACTGGCATCACAGTAATATTTGGGCTTGATATAAATAAAACCTTTCTAACCGCCTTTGTATCCTCAACTTTAGGATCTGGGGGAGCAACATTCCTTGGAAAAACAATCGTTTCTAATATACTCAAATTTATTCCCGGAGTAGGAACAGCAGTTGGCGGAACGATTTCTGGAACCACTGCTGGATTAATTACAACTGCTTTAGGCGAGGCTTACCTATTTTTAATGGAACAAATATTTAAAGGAGAAATAAGCAAAGAAGCACTAGGTACTCCTGCCGGACAAAAACAAATGACAAAACTTTTTAGAGAACAATTATCTAAAAAAAGATAATACACCAAGATTTTGAATCTTGGTGTATTTTTAGGTTAAATTGTTTTTTACATCAAAAAAGACATCCAAGAGAAATTCTTGAATGTCTGTAAATGTTGATAGTATCGTATTGATTAACGTTTTGAGAATTGTGACGCTTTACGAGCTTTCTTAAGACCTGGTTTGGAAAGTATGAATTTCAGTTGGACTAAAAACAGCGTAATATCAAGACTTTTCTCCGCTTTTATAAAAGCTTTTTTCCAATCAAATTCAACTAATTTTATCCGAATGGTGTGGATTTTACCCCCAAAATTACAGAGAATGGAGCTGATAAACACTAAACGTTCACACCATTAGTTAAATGATTTTTTGTTCATCATTTTTCTTAGATGATAGAACTTCTAATTTATTTCTTATTCAAGCAAAAACAACCTGCTATAAGTAAGAAAGAGGAAGATACAAGAAAAACACGGCGTAAAAACCGATTCAGTTCATTGTCCTCAATCCTTGTCTGCTTCATTTTCTTTTACGAGATCGTTTTGTGAATCTTTTTCAGAGAGTTTTTGATCAATATACTTGTCAATGTTTTCATAAAATTCCTTGGTCGCTTCACTATCTAATGTTGGCGAGTTCTGAACTTGATTCACTTTCAATTGAACAGATTGAATACCGTAAGAGGCTTGTTTTTGGTGGAGTGTTTCTAATTCTTCTTCTGAAATCGGATCTCCAACAACCGTCAAGACCAATTCATTGTTACTTGACTTGTAGACTTGATTAATAACCGTATAATTGGCGAACTCTTTTCCTACAAACTGTTTGATCCCTTCTTTGCGCGCTTGTTCTATTGTCAGAGTAACTGCCGAATAGCTAGCTGGAAGAATCAACAATACAATCAAAGATATCAAGCCAATTCTCATTTTAATGCTCAGCTCTTTAAATGAAGTTAAAGGAGATTTTCTCATCAAAATTCTTGTTCCAACAATGTTGGCTAGCATGATAAAGACACAGTTGATCAAGAAAAGATAGAGAGCCCCCAATAAAAATCGTACATTCCCATTAGCTAAACCATAGCCAGCAGTACAGATAGGCGGCATCAGAGCTGTAGCAATGGCTACTCCTGGCACGATATTGTTTGCTTCTTTTTTCCTTGAACCGATCACACCAGCAATCCCACCAGCAATAGCAATGAGGACATCCCAAATGGTTGGAGAGGTTCGTGCAATCAACTCGCTACTTGCATAAGACAAGGGAGAAATCCAGAAATACAGAGTCGAGACAAGCAAACTGACCAACACTTGAGTCAATAAAACCTCTAGAGATTGCTTGATTAAACGCGTATCAAAAATAGCTAAACCGAATCCCAGTCCAACAATCGGTGTCATGAGAGGTGAAATCAACATGGCTCCTATAATGACAGCTGTTGAATTCATATTTAGTCCGATAGAGGCAATAAAAATTGCACACATCAAAATCGCTGTATCTCTCAATCGAACATGAAGGTCATCGTATAATTTCTCACGGTATTCCCGTGTTGAATAATTGGCAGTCATTTGTCCTCTCCTCTTTCCTTATTTAAATTGGTATAATAATTAAAAATAACAGCTGATAAACAGCCAAAAAATATGAGCCCATAAATCGTCAAGAAGACACTGGTAATCCTTCCAATCAAGGTCACAGCTAGGAGATCCCCGTAGCCGACAGTCGTCGAAGTCACAAAAGCATACCAAAGACCGTCTCCGTAATTTGTGATAGCAGGTTCAACTAGGAAAAGCACGCCTCCTGACCCAAAAACAAAGGTCACAAAACTCAGAGCAAACCGAGTAAAACCCGTAACCTGCATAATATGCCATAACATTTTTAAACGTTTCATTTGTTCTCCTTATTCATACTAGCTCCTGACCGAGCCGTTTTTTTCCAATAATCAAAGTGAAGATAGGACATGATCTCCATCAGAGAAAGATAGACAAACTGATAGATCTGATTTAAGCTGATTATCAACTGATATTGTTTGAAAAATGACTGGAAGAAAGACCAGATATGACTGTCTTGAATCAGTCCCTTCTTAATATCAGACAGGATATTAGCTAAAGCTCCCAAGGACTGAAACGGTAAATCCTTGACATTTATATAGATCCGGTCCACCACATCATTCAGACTGGTATCTTGGATGGCATGAAATTCTCCAAAGAGAACTCCTGCCGCTCCAAGAGTAGAAACAAATTCCACCAAATAATTTCTGAGGAAATTTTCTCAACCTTTTCCCATAATGTGTTTAGTGCCATCCATAACGATCCCAACCAGAAAAAGGAAAGAAAACAAGCAAAGAAATTTTGCCGTAAATCCCAAAAAGCTTCAAGACTTGGTGTTGTTGGTTTTTCTAACTCTAAAACCAAGATGGTCATAATAATTGCTAGAACAGCATCTGTCAATACAATTAATCTGTCTTTCTTCATCGGATTGCATCCCCTTTCTTTTTTGTAACATTCTATCTTATCGCATAATATTGGATATTCTTTCATAATCCGACTACAAACAAAAATAAACCAAAAAGTATGTCCCTATTATACTATATTTAACTCTAGAAGTATTCATCCATCTAATTAATAAATATATCATATTTCACAATAAGTGAATACTATCAAAGATTCATCCCCTTTCACTTCATCATGTAGTGTTGCTTAGATTTATCAAAAACAACCAAATTTGTATTAATTTCAAGTATCACCTAGTTACAAAAATTTGGGGTGAACAGAAAAAGCATCCCGTATTTTTGATACGAAATGCTTTCAATAAGTTTAAATAAGTTTTAACGTTTACTAAATTGTGATGCTTTACGAGCTTTTTTCAAGCCTGGTTTGGAAAGTATGGGTTTCAGTTGGACTAAAAACAGCGTATTATCAAGGCTTTTCAGAACGATATCTACTGATTAATTTCATAAAATATGAATCAATAGATTATAAATAGGGGAATAGTTTAGGTCTGTAAGCATTAAAATAATACACCTAACTTTGAT
>NZ_LSJN01000075.1:0-247 GCF_001557225.1 Streptococcus sp. CCH8-C6 | reverse complement strand
ATTTTGGCAATCTCCGCCCGCATAGAAACACGCAGCTTAGCATCCAAGTTAGACAGAGGCTCATCCATAAGGAAAACCTTTGCATCACGAACGATAGCGCGTCCCATAGCTACCCGCTGACGCTGACCGCCAGACAAGTCGGCTGGCTTACGTTGCAAGAATTCCTTCAAGCCCAGAATTTCTGCTGCTTCGTTGACCCGTTTGTCAATATCTTCCTTGCTGTACTTGCGCAGCTTGAGACCAAAAG
>NZ_LSJN01000074.1:0-294 GCF_001557225.1 Streptococcus sp. CCH8-C6 | reverse complement strand
TCCATCTTCTGTGTATAGTTGGTTGCCTCTTGTTAGGTAAAGTAAATCCTCTAAGTACTGTCCATCAGTATGTAGGAAATGCTCGATGTATTTGACAGCTTTTAAGATTTCACTTACTTTATCAGAGTATTCATTAGATTCAAGAACACTCTTTTCTAACTCAATCTCTTTACTCGTTCCAAAGAGTTGGGTTGGAGTTGCATTAAAATATTCTGCTATCTTATCCAAATTTGCAAAGGTAGGATAGCTTTTTTGTTTTTCGTAATCAGAGATGGACTGTTTACCGATTCCTAA
>NZ_LSJN01000073.1:0-2988 GCF_001557225.1 Streptococcus sp. CCH8-C6 | reverse complement strand
CGCCCTCTGCCAATTGGTCGCTCGATACTTCGCGTGTGCCGTATGCAACTTCTTCGGTTTCAGTGACTTCCTCAGTCGTCACAACACCCGTTCCGACTTCAATGACCTCATCGACTGCAGGCTTAGTTACCACTTCACTCTTCTTCGCGCGAGCTGTTTCCTTGCCATCTGTCAAAGTAATGGTATAGGTCACACTCTTCTCACCATTAACCCCTTGGACCTTGGTTCGTTTTTCACCTTTTGCGAGAGTGTTTGTTTGAACCGTTTGAGTTCCGTAGAGAACGGGCTCTGTTACTGTGATTTCTTGAGTGGTGACTTTTGGTTCTTCTTTAGGAGACTCGCCTTTTAAAAGAGCTTCTGCTTTTGCCTTCAAGGCTTGATAACGAGTTTCGTATTTGGCAAAACCTTTCTGACCTTCTGGACTCTTAATGGCACGAATAGCACTCGCATACTGTTTTTGAACGTCTTCCAAAGCGATTTCTAAACCGTCTCTAGTATCCGCATCGTCTGGATTAAATTCATTGATTGCTGCTTCAAACTCATCCAGTTGATTTTTAAAGTTCGCTGCTGCCTGGGCTTCTGCTGCATCTGGAATTTCTTCGTCTTCTCCTGGCTCTTCCGCATAAACAGAAGGAACTCGGACAAGTTCCGGATACTGGTAAGCTGCTGCCGCGCCTAGAGCATTAATGGCAAGCACTGTAATTCCTAACTTAATTAACTTTTTTCTATTCATAATGAATTTCCTTTAATATTCCTAATAACATGATAGCAGCCAGAAGAGCTGCTGCTCTCCTGGGCTATCTTACATTAGTGCTTTGTATTTCTTCTTCTCAGAAGAGCTCCCATAAGCACGAGAACCAAACCAACGATTACTTCATATACCATGGTCACTGATGTACCTGTTTTTGGTAAAATCTTCTTCGGTTTTGGTGGTTCTGGTGTTGGTGCCGGTGGTAAATCATCCTTCGGTGCTGGTGGTTCTGGTGTTGGTGTTGGTGGAACGACTCTTACGATATTCGTCTCATGAACTTTTGGATCATGATTAAAGCTTACATTAGCTGTATTTGGAACACCGCCTTGATATTGAGATGGATCTACTCCTTCTTTAAAGACTGAGTAAATCACTACACGGAGTGTGCTGCCCTTCAAGGCTTCCAAAATATCCTTATCCGTAATATCCACTGTCACGTCTTGACCATTCACTGTTACTTTCGCAACCTTGGCAAGCGCATCATCAGTCAATTCACCTTTATCCGTCACAGATTTGAACTGCTCAAGTGCTTTGGCAAGTTTTTCCTTGCTTTCTTTCAGTTGAGCAATTTCTTTATCAAGCTTCTCTTTCGCAACCTTTTGCTCTTCAGGTGTTGCCAAGTTGCCTACATTGGCTGCCTCTGCTTTCAGTTGCTCCAGTTCTGCTTGTGCTGCCTTAAGGCTTGCTTCAAGAGCTGCTACATCGGCACTAGTGTTTGTGCTTGCTGCACTAGATGATGTGCTAGCTGTATCACTAGTTGATGCCGTATCACTGCTTGCAGCTGGGTCTGAGCTAGAAGAATCACTTGAAGCTGGAGTCGTTGGTGCTGGAGTTGCAGTCGCTGCAGCTGCTTTCGCCGCTTCTAATTGCGCTGTTAACTCTTGGACTTTCTTCTCTGCTTCTTGAACTTTCTTCGCAACCGTGTCATTCGTGGTCTTAGATTCCAGTTCTTTCAGATCTGCTTCTGCTTTGTCTAACTTCGTCTGAAGACGTGCAGTTACATCGGCTACCTTGTCATCCTCAATCTTCAACGCTACTCGGTTAATCTTAAGAACGTTATCAATCTTATCTGTCACAGTCACACCGGTCAACTCTGTTTTCACATCGCGACCTTGTGCGTCTTGGACTGGATTGCCAGCGTCATCCACTGGGTTGCTTGGTACCTTCGTTGTAATATCAAAGCGGAATTCATCACTGATGTTTGTCAGATAATATTTTTCAGTTGGATTTGAACCATCTGCTGGACCAACTGTCTTAACTGGCTCGTTTGGATCTGGATCACGTGGTTTTTCTGGATCACGTGGTCGAACCGTTACTGGGTTAGATTCCTTATTGCCTGTTTGACCATTACTATCCTTGAAGGCTACGGTTGCCTTGTTTGGAACCATACGGTTTTCATAAGCATTCAGAGCCTCGTCAGATACATCTGACTTGATCTTAGCTGGAATGTAGAGCTGAATTTCCTTGAAGCCATGGATTCGGGCAAAGTCTTTCACAGATACTGTGACTGTATTGCCTTCAACCTTCGTTTCTATTGCATCTGTCGCATAGCCATCGATATAAGCTACCGGTGTACCAGCTACTTCCAGAACGGATTCTAAAGTATCGGTTACGGTAAATTCTTTATAAAGTCGAATATCTTTTGGCAGTTGGGTGTTGACATTGTACATGTACGGAACACCACGATCGACATCTAAGTGATCCAGTGTACGGTTAATCTTCTTCGTAATCTCTGGTTCTGGTTGTTTTGGAACAATTACTGGAACTGGATTAGAATCTTTCTTCGTACCTGGGTTGTTATCAATTACATAAGAAGCTGTGTTTGGTACAGTGAACTGATTATCCACCAAGTATGGTGTCAGGTCTGCATCGGCTTTAATTTTAGCCTTGAAGCTCACTTGGATCTTCTTGCCGCCATTCGCTTTAACAGTTGCTTCTGGGAAGTTAACTTCCAGTAATTGACCATTTGTAGTTACCTGAGCATCTGTTGCTTTGCCATCCAAAGTGACCGTCGCTTGGCCAACAAATTCAAGAACATCTTTCAACTCATCACTGATAGTGAAGGCTGTCGCATCCCATGGCATGCTAGTCTTGAGATTGTAAGTAAAGGTTTCTGTACGATCTTCAATGGTTTCAGAAGCTTTCTTATTCACATCTTTTTCAAGAGGTGGTTGCTCTGGGGTTGGTGGAGTTACCGGAACTTCGTTAGAGTCCTTCGTCACACCTGGTCTGTTAGG
>NZ_LSJN01000072.1:0-1476 GCF_001557225.1 Streptococcus sp. CCH8-C6 | reverse complement strand
ATAACGATTTGAGAAACAGTAAATCACAAAGGTTTACTGTTTTTTTGCTCATTTTCCAGAATAAAAGCGTCAATCATTTTTGAATGAAGAGAATCCCTATAACTGGAATAAAACACCCTTAACACGCATTTTAAAAAGGCAAGAGTATTGATGTGGTGTAGTCAACTTCAAAACCGAAATTCTATATTAAATGGAAAGAGCTAAAAGTGTTAGAAATTGTTTAGAGACACTAGTAAAAGAAAATAGAGGACTAACACAGGTTAAGAAGCAAGAGCTGGGGCCATAACATTAAGTAAATATATGATATAATAGTAAAAATGTTTAGGGAAACGAATTAGAATATACAGAGCAAAGGGGATGACAAATGTTGAAGCAGAAAACAAAGACGAGTGCAGTTATATTAGCACTGTTAGCAGCTGGATTTTATGCAATTAGCACGCCATTTTCAAAAGTTCTTTTGAATAATGTTACACCAACTTTTATTGCCGCTTTTCTTTATCTTGGTGCTGGTATTGGCGTTGGAATAATGTATTTATTTCACATAAAAAAAGAGAAAAAATCAGAGAGACTTACAAAGCAGGATTTACCCTATACAATCGGAATGATTGGATTAGATATAGCCGCCCCTATATTTTTAATAATAGGTATAAAAATGGGAACAGCATCTAATGCATCACTCCTCGGTAATTTTGAAATTGTGGCGACTGCGTTAATGGCGTTACTTTTTTTCAAGGAGAAGGTATCCAGAAATCTGTGGATTGCAATTGGATTTATTACGCTATCTAGTATTGTTTTATCATTTGAGGGAAGTGATAGTTTCCAGTTTTCTATAGGTTCTTTTTTTGTGATACTGGCAACCTGTTGCTGGGGACTTGAGAATAACTGTACAAGAAAGATGTCTGATAAAAGCACATATGAGATTGTTTTGCTAAAAGGCATTTTTTCTGGCGGCGGTTCATTTACTATTGCATTGCTACTTGGCGAAAAGATTCCAGAAATGAAATACATTGCCGAAGTTATGCTATTAGGATTTGTAGCATACGGATTAAGTATTTTTCTTTATATAAGAGCGCAAAGAGACTTAGGTGCAGCTAAGACAAGTTCTTTTTATGCTGTAGCACCGTTTGTAGGATCATTTTTAGCCTTTGCAATAAATGGAGAAAAATTGGCTCTAGAATATTTTATAGGGCTGACTCTGATGTTGCTAGGAACGGTATTTGTAGTATATGACACTATGATAAAGCATCATCTTCATGGGCATACGCATACGATTGTTCATACACATAACGACGTAACCCATACTCATGTAATCACTCATGAACATGAGCATAAGCACTTCGGAAATGAGGAGAGACATAATCACAAACACAAAGATTATATAAATAGCCAAGAACATAAATTGGCTCATGCGAATAGATTATAAATCCCAGTTTGTATAATTGAATATAACGATTTGAGAAACAGTAAATCACAAAG
>NZ_LSJN01000071.1:0-359 GCF_001557225.1 Streptococcus sp. CCH8-C6 | reverse complement strand
CGGAGATGTGTATAAGAGACAGGAACCGCACCATCTACGATCCTTGGCATTATCTGCCGGTCCTCGCGCACAAGCCCGGCGCGCTCCGTAACGGGGCGCCGTTCCAGGACTGGGATCTGCCGCCCGCGTTGCATCGATTACGGCGAAGGCTCGGCACCGGGGACGAGGCCGATCGCAGGTTCGTGCGGGTCCTCTCGGCGGTGCTCACCGATGGCCTGGAGCCGGTAGAGGCTGCCGTGCGCGAAGCGTTGGCGAACGGAACGGCCAGCGACGAGCTGATCCTCAACATCCTCTCCCGGCGCCGCGAGCCGGCGACACCCCACAGCATCGTCACTTCGGAAGACCGGATGCTGCAGCAT
>NZ_LSJN01000070.1:0-88856 GCF_001557225.1 Streptococcus sp. CCH8-C6 | reverse complement strand
AGTCTCTACGAAGCGGTAACCTGGAATATCTTTCTTAGGTTGTTCGCCGTCTTCGGTTGGAACTAATGTATTCCCCTTAGTATCTACAAATGAAGTAATTGGACGTACAGTTGGAGTGTATTTTGCAGTTATTTCTGTTCCGTTCTTATCAACTCGTTTGACCGTAACTCCTGAAGCCTTCCCAACAAAGTCTTTTTCTGGTGTGAAAGTTACCACACCATTTTCATCAATGGTATAAGTTCCTTCTCCCGGAACAACTTTCTTAGTTGTGCCATCATCAAAGGTTGGTTTAACATTTTCATCAATTTCAACAGTCTTCTCTACACCGTTTACTTCAACTTTACCACCAGTAAAAGTTGGTGTACCGTTTTGTTTTTGCCCTTTAGGTCCTTCAGATTCATCATCTGTAGAAGTTGGTTTAACAGGTATTACAGTTGGAGAATACGTTGCTGTAGCAGTTGCTGTAATATCAGTATCATTTGCATCTTTTCCTAATTTGGCAGTAAGTGAAACTGTGACAGGTGTAGCTGTACCGGTAAATGTCTTCAATGGAACAAAAGTTACTTCACCTGTTTCATTATTAATTGAGTAGGTACCCTGACCATCAATTGTTAGAGTGTCAACAAATCCACCTGTTTTTGGATCTACTAACTTAGCAGGCGAAAAAGCACTTGGTTTTACTGGTGATCCATCTCCAACAGATGTAAAGGTTGGAGTTTCTTTTTGAGTAGCACCTTGAATATCAGTCGAAGTCACATTATGTCCTTCAATCGTATCAGTTACTGTAATATGGTAGGTTGTTGTAGCGGTTGATGAATCAACTCCATGATCAACTCCCGACTCAGTTCCACCGATTGTTGCTTCAGTAGTATAATTTCCATTACTATCAATAACATCAATTTTAACTGTATATACTCCTACTTCATTTAAGCTATATCCACTAGCAATATTATAGTTATTTGCATCTTGTTTGGTATCAAATACTTTTTGAACTCCTGAAGGCGATGTTACTGTGATTCGAGTGATATAGGTAGTTTTTCCATATTTAGTATCTTCAGAGTCTGAGATGCTTACTGCAGCTTTTGCTTCATTACGAAGGTCAACAACTGTACCTTTTGTTGAAGTATAATCTTGTGAAGTTGCTGTTGGTTTTGTATTTACTACAGTTGCCACATCAGTATTTGTTGCAATCGTCCCTCTAATAATACCACCAAATCCTGACTTAGTATGAACTTCCCAAGAGTCATTTTCAAGCTTAGTAGCAGTCACTTCAGTTCCATCAGATGACGCCCAGGTATTTGAATGTTTATCGTAAGTGACAGTTACTGACATTCCATCTCCTACCTGATTAGTATTCCTAGAAACATAAATCGTTTCTGGACGAGTTGGCGTTTCTACACTTGTCACTTTCCCAGTGCTATCAAGCTGTCGAATGTACTCATAGATATAAAATTTCATACCACCGTCTTGCTGAGCTTCTGTGTACACTTGACGTTTAGTCCATCTTGTCGTACCATCACCATTCAGTGTTTTACTTTCAGCATAGTCGCCAGGTAACTCCCAGTGTCCGGTAGCCTTATTAAAAGTCGCAGTATGTTTTTGCCCATCCGTTCCATTTAACTCAACTTGTTCACGTAAGAAAGTTCCCTTAACATTTTCAACAGATGCTTCCACTTTAATATTGTTCACACCAACTTGGGCAGTTGCCTCTGATGTCACAGGAATATTAAATACTGTATCTGAATCAACAGTACCTAATTCTTGATTCTCAGAAACAGCTGTGTTGGTTGAACCACTGTCTACGAGCCATTTGCCGTTAACTGCTTTTAGATTGGTTACAGTACCATCCGGCATTGTTATCTTAGCACTTGATGCACCTTTAGAAATTTTAACTGGTACAACCGTTGAGTAAGTTTCAACGTTTTGAACCTCAACCTTTGGTTTCACGACTAATGTTACAGTAGCATGTGCTTCTTGTCCAGATTGGTTCCAGACATTATTATTAGCCAATTTATCATAATCTTTTGCAAATACGGAGACTGTGTAAATTCCTGCTTCAGTTAATTTTCCAGAAATGATTCCTCTCCCCATATTCGTTTGATCAGCAGCTTGCTCATCAGAAGTACTGTTTGCAACACTATAGCTAGTACCTGGAATTAGGACTTTAGAATCATCTAATTGTTCACCAATGGTGTTATATCCTGAAACTCCTGTCACTGCTCTAGAAAATCTTTGAGGCACTCTTACAACTTTTCCTTCAACCGTCGTGTAGTTATAAGTTCCTCGACTATTTGCTGGTGTTGCACTGGCACCTGATTCGTCATAGAATTGAATGTTTACATTAGCATCATCACCTACTTTACGATCATAACGCTCAGAATCTGATTTTATTTTAGGAGGCGTACTATCTTGCCACCCGACCCAACCAGCACGAAGATTCTGAATTTGGAAAGTTACCGTACGACCATCTGTATTGGTCGCAGTAATATTAAATCGTAAATCATAAACTCCATTTTCAATATCCGCTATAACTTTTCCTTGAATTGTGTCTGTTTCTGAATCGTATGTCAATCCCGGGACAAGGTTAGTTGGAGTTACAGAAGTTAAACTCCAACCAGCTTGCTTGGCATTTTCAGAAACAGCGATACGATCTTTCAAGCCTTTAATTAGTACACGATCAATTCCTTGTTCGTAACCCAATCCATAAATTTCTGTAGCTAGGTATTCATAACCACCATTAGCAGAGTAAATCGATGTTGCAGCGTTTAAAATTCTTGACCCATCCGCACGAAGTTTGTTTCTCCAAAGAGGTGCTTCTTCTGCTAATTTTTTAGCGGCATCAGGGGTTAATGGATAGTCTACACGTCCTTTGTTGTTATGACCAGTCTTTCCACCTTGTTCTGTATGCATCCCATTTCCAGCATTTGTATCATTGCCAACTCGCTGATTAGAATAGACTTCTATCTCTAACCCTGCAGCATCAGTACCCGTAATTAATTTAATTTCTTGTACTGGAATCGTATAGGTATCCTTACCTGTGTGATTTGAAGCATTTATTTCTGAGACACGAGAGACATTTGTCCCTTCTTCAGCATAGAAATCTTGAGCAGCCAAAGCTACTCCAAAGTTTACGTCTTTTCCAACTCCTGCTTTTTTCAGATCATTGTAGACAGCAAGAATGGAATCATTTAAGCGTGATAGTTGGGTGTTAATTTGCTGTGCGGTAACGTTATCAGCTGCTAAAACTTTCTTAGCTTCCGCAATAGCTGCTTTATTGTTGACTACTGCCGCTTCGATGGCTGCTTTGCTTGCGCCTTCAACCTTATTTCTACGAACTGCTTCATCTGCAAGAACATTTGTCACTTCCGCTTCTGACGTGACCTGTTCCAAAACCTTTTTAGATTCTTCTACAGCTTTTTCTGTAGCAGTGGTCGCCACTGGTTTGACTGCTGTAGTTGTTGCTGTTTCCTCAACTTGTTTCCCAGCTTCGTCTGACTCAACTACAACCGTGATCAAAGCTTCAACTTTAGCAAGTTCTGCATCGATATCAGCCTGTTTTGCAGTTTCGTTTGCAAGAACTGCCTTTGCAGCAGTCAATACTTCATTTGCTGTAACTATCGCTGTTGCATCAGCTTTCTTTGCAGATGCAACTTTTGCTTCTAACTCAACTACTTTTTTAGTCAGAGCAGCCTTATCAGCTTTTTTAGCTTCTACTATCTTATCTTCCTTCTCTGCAGTTGCTGGTGTTGCAACTTCAGGTTTCACCGCTGTTGAAGGCGACTCCGGTTTTTCTGCTAATACTGTTGTTGGTGGTGTCACAACTTCAGATCTCACTGTTGCTAAATCTGACTCCAACTTATCTGTCGGTGCTGGTGTTGCTGGTGATTTAGTTACTGTTACCGTAGTATCAGAACCTTGTACCTCCGTAGCAGATACTGCACCATTACCTAGGAACATCAAACCGGCTGCAATTGCAACCGATGCTGCCCCAAAGCTGTACTTCCGAATACTATAACGAAGGTACTTCTCGTTTCTAAAATCCTGTTGTTTTCTCTTCAAGAGACAACCTCCTTATTTTTTTAAATGTCGATATGAAATACACAGGAAAACAGAGTCTCCTGCACTCACAGAAAATCGTTTTCAAGGAATTATTTATTTCCCGTGTTGTAAAATGAAGTGCAACAGAAAAGACATGTTCGTCATTCATCACATGAAAGAGGTTCAAATGAGAACTTCAACGGGCTCCTCAGAGAGTTTTTCCCTAAAGGCAAATCTCTCAATCCGCTGACTGACGAAGAACTCGCTCAATATCTCTCAGCTATTAACGAAAGACCTAGGCGACTTCATCAGTACAAAACTTCAAAATTTCTGTTTGGGCTAGCCCAAACAGCTTAAACAATGGAATCCCAGTCTATCCATGAACTTGTTGCACTTGACTTGACAATGTGCCAATTATTTATTTCAAAAAGTGATCTAACCACTCTCAACATACCTATTATAGCATTTTTAAACTTTTATTCAAGTGCGGTTGTAAGATGAAGTATAACACAAAAGTCATATTCTTCTGAAATATAAGAATTCTCCAATTCAGTATAAAAGTAGATGAACATACCCACTAATCATTCCAACAAAAAATCAAACTATTCTTAATTATCAGACTCTGAATGTGGTAAAATGAGCGCTATCTCAAGATAGGTGAGAAATCTACAGAGATTGCTCGTCTTATTAGGTAGACATCACTCACGATTACTCATGAAATCAACGGAAAAAACAGTTTTTCTGCGTTTTTATGGCATACTCAAAATATAGGCTGTTGTATAGCTAACAGTTTTAACACATTTTTCTGACATACTATAAATTTCAAAGAAGTAAAAGAATGTCAATTAAAAATCATTTACAAAGAGAATTCAAAGGTTCAAATTTTGAAATTTGTGAAACACTAATAACAGATACCTACTTCACTAGCTTTTTAGATTACGTGAGTTTACCTGAATCAATCTCTAAATTAATTGAAGAAGGCTATGCTGATAAAAGAAATCAGTTAGATGAATACATTGATTTTGCACTTCATCATAATTTAATTACTATGCAAAATAATATTATCCAAGCTACCGATCTTGGTTTAGCCTGGGTGTGGTTGGCATATGCGCCAGATGAAGGCGATGATTGTATTTAGAAAAGAGAGCACTATAATTTCTGCATAGGGATAAAACTGACAAAGGAATTATATAGTCTATTTTGTTGTAAAAAAAAATCCCCGCCAAGATCTAACTTGGCGGGGATTTGGTGGGGAATAACACCCCAATTTAAGATTTAAATCACCTTAAGCAATTCTTAACCTTAATATACTAGGCTTTCGCATTCAATTTGCGTTACTCTATTATTTAAGAGTAACTGAAGCGCCTGCTTCTTCCAATTTAGCTTTAAGTTCTTCGGCTTCTGCTGCAGCAACGCCTTCTTTGATAACGTTTGGTGCACCATCAACAAGTTCTTTAGCTTCTTTAAGGCCAAGACCAGTGATTTCACGTACAACTTTGATAACGCCGACTTTCTTGTCGCCAGCAGCAGTCAATTCGATATCGAATGAATCCTTAGCAGCGGCAGCTTCACCAGCACCAGCAGCAGCTACAGCTACAGGAGCAGCTGCAGTTACACCAAATTCTTCCTCGATAGCTTTTACAAGGTCGTTCAATTCAAGGATTGAAGCTTCTTTAATTTCAGCAATAATGTTTTCAATGTTCAATGCCATTGTTATTTCCTCCAAATAATTTTTAAATTTATAATATTTTTTTCGTAGCTAGGCTACGCTGCGTAGCTTAAGATTAAGCTGCGTCTTCTTTGTTGTCTGCAACTGCTTTGACAGCAAGTGCAACGTTGCGAACTGGTGCTTGAAGTACAGAAAGGAGCATAGAAAGAAGTCCTTCGCGGTTTGGAAGAGTTGCAAGTGCAAGAATCTCTTCTTTTGATGCGACAGCGCCTTCGATTGCACCACCTTTGATTTCAAGTGCATCAGCGTTCTTAGCAAAGTCGTTTAAGATTTTCGCTGGAGCAACAACATCTTCGTTAGAAAATGCTACTGCAGATGGTCCAACAAAAACAGATGCCAGGTCTTCAAGTCCAGCTTTTTCAGCTGCACGACGCAAGATTGAGTTTTTGATAACTTTGTACTCAACTTCGCTTCCACGAAGCTCACGACGAAGAACGGTATCTTGCTCAACAGTTAAACCACGAGCGTCCACAACGACGATAGAAGCAGCAGCTTTCATTTTCTCAGCAACTGCGTCAACCAGTTCCGCTTTTTTAGCAATAATAGCTTCACTCATTTAGTGTTTCACCTCCGTAATTATTTTGCTTGGGAATTTTCCAAAAGAAAAACGCGCCCAAACCTAGACACGAAAGTACAATACGCTTCTTTTTACATGATACGTTTTGTCCTCGGTAGGATCTTTATGAGTCGAGCTCCCCTACTGTCTTAGGCAGTTTTTTCAAACCATTGATAATTATAGCAAAAGAGAAAAAAGATTGCAAGTCTTTTAAGCAATCTTTTTTATTTTATTGAAATTACACCGCATTAATCCACGTAATCTTTTTCGTTTTTATTAAACCAAGCGTATGGCAAACCTATGAGTAGACCACCACCGATGAGATTACCGATAAAGGTTACGCCCCAGTGGCGTAGGATATTTCCAATACCAAAATTTTGCACTTCCGCTGCTGCTGAGCTGAATTTCACGATAGCGAAGGAAGCAAAGTTGGCTGCCAAGTGTTCGTTAGTCAGGAATACAAACATATAAATGGCTGATATAACTAAGAAGAGTTTAGCCGTACTATCCTTGACCAAAACAAAGGAAAGAATAGCGATATTAACAAAGATATTGGCCAAGACTCCCTCAAGCAGAATCAGCTCATTAGATCGAGCGAGCTTCATCTGCACAACACCAGAAATGAAACTATCTTTGCTAAGCCCTACATAAGCAGCCGAGTTAGCAAAGAGCCAGCCGGCAATCAAGGCGCCAATCAGATTGAAAAAGGTACAATAAAGCAAAATCGTCAAGGCTTTTTTCCAGTCAATCTTTTTCAAAAAGGTACCAGCAGTCAGAAACATCATATTAGAAGTCACCAATTCTGCATTTAGAAAGACAATGTAAGCCAATCCCCAAGCAAAGATGAAAGGAAAGAGAAAGCGCCCAGTTCCTGGAACGATCTTATTCGTCAAATCTGCCGCAATGGCTCCAGCACCAGTGCTAAAGGTTAGGAAAGCTCCAGCAAAGATGGAACGAACAGCATACTTGGCCTTGCTTGTATCAAACAAAGCTTCTTTCTTGCGGCAAGCTGCTTCAATTTTAGGGATAAATGTCGATTCAGGCATAAAAATTTCTCCTATTAATTTAAACTATGTATAGTATATCACAAAGTTCTTGCTTTTGATAGCGTTTTCGAGAACCTTTTTAAATTTTCTAAAAAAGGATTGAAAATTTATTTTCAATCCTTAAATCCTTTTGCTAACTGAGCAATATCTTCTGGCCGTGTTCGGCAGCAACCACCAAAAAGTTGCACTCCTTGCTCTTGCCAAAGTTTACTATTTTCCAGCAAGCTCCGCTCCTGCTCTGGATTGTCGTGCCAAGTCTTGGTCAAGCCATTATAAGTTTCGCCAGAGTTTGGATAGGTCAGAAAAGGTTTGTTGCACACTTGTCCAAGCCCATCTAATAGCGGAGCAATTAAATGTGGAGCTGTACAGTTAAAACCAACTGCCAAGACTTGTGAACTTTCTTGAGCCAAGTTTCCTAATTCCTCAATCTTAGTGCCATCTGATATAGCATTCTCCGACTGGGCAACAAAGGACAAATAAGCCTCAGCCTGCGGAAATTCCTCAGCTAAAAGTCGGAGGATTGCTGCCGCTTCTGCTCCATTTGGAATCGTTTCAATAGCCAACAAGTCACTCCCAGCTTCCAGTAAAGCTTGAATACGCGGGCAGTGAAACTCTCGAAATTCTGCCTCGCTCAGCTGATAATTTCCCGTATATTCTGAACCGTCGGCCAGATAGGCAGCATAAGGTCCTACTGACCCAGCAACTAATGGATAAGAGCGCTGCTTTTGCTCTTCTGGAGATAATTCTTGCCAGACATTTTCGATTGCCTTTTGTGCTAAGAAGACTGTCTCTTTTAAAAGATCGTAACCCTTTTCAGGAGTTAGTCCTGCCTCTATAAATGCTGGAATGCTGGCCTGATAACTGGACGTAGTGATGATGTCACTGCCAGCTCTCACATAGCTTTCATGCACATCTTGAATAATCTGAGGCTGGTCTAATAGGTATTGAGCGGACCAAAGCTTACCAGATACATCATAACCCCGACTTTCCAACTCTGTACCTAAGGCTCCATCTAAAATAATGATTTCTTGCTTGTCAAGCAAATTTTTAAATTTTCCCATGACATACTCCTAAGATCTACGATGACGAAGGTAATAATATAGATAGCAAAGACCAACAAAAGGTAGACCAAAATAAAGCCCTGCTCTTTGCGACTTATCCCAAGCAATCCCAATGACAGATAAAACCAAAAGAACTATCGTAATGTAAGGCAAGAAAGGACTAAAGGGAGTTTTGAAAGCTAGTTCATCCTCTTGATGTTCTTTCAGCCATTCTTGGCGGAAACGAATTTGAGCAATGGGAATAGACAACCAAACAACTACCACTGCAAAACCTGCAATCGAAACCAAAGCTAGGAAAACAGTGTCTGCTGCATAAAAACTTGCAAAAAGCGATAATGCAGCTCCTAACATAGATAATAAGAGAGCTCTCATTGGTACGCCATGACGATTAATTTTTACAACCTTTCTGCTAATCATTCCTTCATTTGCCAAAGACCATAGCATACGACTAGAAGCATATAGCCCAGAATTTCCCGCTGATAGAATAGCTGTTAAGATAACAAAATTCATGATATCCGCTGCATAAGGTAAGCCAATCTTATCAAAAACAGTTACGAAAGGAGCCTGTGTCACTCCTGCTTCCTTGACTGGTAACAAAGCAGCTAGAACAATGATTGTCAACACAAAGAAGATTACCAAACGACCAATCGTTGTTTTAATAGCTTTAGGTACAGCTTCTGTCGGATTATCCGTTTCTCCTGCTGCAATACCAATGAGTTCTGTACCTGAAAAGGCGTAGTTCACTGCCAGCATAATAGACAAAAGCGCTGTCCAGTTTTTAGGAAAAGCTCCATGAGCTGTCAAGTTACTGAAGAAAGGCGCGTTTTGATGGTGACTCATAGGAATCAGACCAAATATCGCACCAATTCCCAAGATAATAAAGACAATAATCGTAATAACCTTGATACTTGAAAAGTAGAATTCTGCTTCTGCAAACAATCTAACACTAAGAGCGTTCATTCCAAAGATTACAGCTGCAAAAAAAGCCGCAAAAAACCAAGCTGGAACACTAGGAAACCATCGTTGCATCAGCATACCTGCGCCCAAGAACTCTGTTCCTAAAGCCACCGTCCAACAAAGCCAATAGAGCCAAGCAACAGCAAAACCTGTGCCTGGACTAATAAACTTTGTTGCATAAGTGTGGAAGGAACCAGTCACTGGCATGGCAACAGCAAGCTCTCCTAAAGAGAGCATAACCAAATAAACCACCACTGCACCAATTAGATAAGATAAAACTGCTCCCAAAGGCCCTGCCTGAGCAATCGTATAACCAGAACTGAGAAAAAGACCTGTCCCAATAACACCACCAAGTGACAGCATAAAGAGATGCCTGCTCGTCATCTTACGATGAAATTCACCTTCATTCTCAAAGTTGTGGTTTTGAGAATGTTCATGTTTTGAATCTTTTTTAGCCATAATACTTCCTTTATTTTTTTGCTATTTACCTATTGTATCATAAAGGAAAGTAAGGAATCATATATATTTTTTATTTAAATCATAAAGAAAATCTATATATACTAAAAAAGAGGTCTCCCTCTTTTTAGTTGTACTATAAAAATCTATTTGCCCAAGCAACATCAACATCCAAGACATCTTGAGTAGTATATTGCTGACGATAAGGATTGTAAACGATATAACCAGCTCCAGACTCATAGAGTGGTGAATCAAAGCGAGTCAAATCGTATTTTTCAATAATATAATTCAATTTAGCATTATAACTAGTATCTGTTGCATAGACACCAGTCAGGGCAGCAGTCGCATCCTGGAAAGTTGGTGCATTACTCTTCCATGCGCCTGCAAAATGCCCTTGCTTGAGTACAGCAACATAGTCTTGCAGAGATTCCACATAGCTAGGATAAGAACGGAAACTATCATTGATAGTATAAGAGTTACCTTCTCCATCATCTTCCCATGTTTCCATGTTAGCAGATTGCCCCTCATAATGTCCTTTAATACCAAATAAATTATAGTGAGGATCACTTGACAAACCAGATTGTCCAGAGCCACTCTCTAAAATAGCCTGTGCAATCATTACAGAAGCATAAAGATCATTATCCTGTCCCAACTGACGAGCCGGTTCACCAATCTGTGAAATAAAATAGTCAGTTGGGTTCATAGGTTGTTGGTCGCTATTATTGGCACTAGCTGTATCAGTTCGATTAGCTAAATAAAAACCAACAATAACAGTTGAAATCATTATGAATAAAATCGAAAGGGTTCTTTTACCTCTTTTTGATATTCTCTTCTTCATCATTATTCTCCTAAGTTTATTTCGTTATTTTCATTCATTCTATCATAATAAATAACTAAATAACACTACTAATAAATTACAAGTATGTAACATTTTTCGTTTTATTTCAAAAAATCCAACTCAAAGATAAGTTGGATTTAATTCGTAATATTAAATTTTTGACAAAATTGCATCCCAAGCAGCATCTAAGCCATCCTTGGTGACTGAGGAAAAAAGAATGAAATCATCATTTTTGTCAAAGTCCAGCTTTTTCTTAATAGCTGACTCGTGCTTATTCCATTTTCCGCGAGGGATTTTATCTGCTTTGGTCGCTACTAGAACAACCGGAATGTCATAATATTTCAGAAATTCATACATTTGCACATCATCTGCGCTCGGGTCATGACGAAGATCAACAAGGCTGACAACCGCTCTGAGATTTTCACGACTGGTCAGATATTCCTCAATCATCCGGCCCCATTTTTCACGCTCTTTTTTGGAAACACGGGCATAGCCATAACCTGGCACATCAACAAAACGCAACTTGTCATCAATGTTGAAAAAGTTTAGCAGCTGAGTTTTTCCAGGTTTTCCTGAAGTTCGCGCTAAATTCTTACGATTAAGCAGTGTATTGATGAAGCTGGACTTTCCAACGTTGGAGCGGCCAGCCAAGGCAATTTCTGGAATATTATCTTGAGGGTAATGCGATTTATTGGCTGCACTCAGCAAAATCTCTGCATTGTGTGTATTGATTTCCATAAGCACCTCGTTAGGCAGTTTCTAGAATAGGCTTATCTGTTCCATCTACTGCTTCTTTGGTAATACGGACAAGTTTGACATTTTCCTGACTTGGAACTTCAAACATGACATCCATCATAGTTTCTTCAATGATAGAGCGAAGTCCACGTGCACCTGTTTTACGTTCAATCGCTTTATTTGCAATCTCCTGCAGAGCATCCTCGTCAAATTCAAGCTTAACATCATCATAAGACAGAAGTGCCTGATACTGCTTAATAAGGGCGTTTCTAGGCTCTTTCAGAATACGGACCAAATCATCAACTGTCAGTTGCTCCAGAGCAGCAAAAACAGGCAAACGGCCAATCAACTCAGGGATAATTCCAAACTTTTGAACGTCTTCTGAGATAATTTCCTGCATATAGGAACTATCTTCGTCGATTGCTCGGTTGTTCTGACCGAAACCAATGATTTTCTCACCCAGACGCTGTTTTACGATTTCTTCGATACCGTCAAAAGCACCGCCAACAATGAAGAGAATATTCTTGGTATCAACCTGAATCATTTCCTGCTGCGGATGCTTGCGTCCACCTTGCGGCGGTACACTCGCTACTGTACCTTCGATAATCTTCAGCAGAGCTTGCTGAACTCCTTCACCTGAAACATCACGGGTGATAGAGACATTTTCGCCTTTTTTAGCGATCTTGTCAATCTCATCGACATAGATAATGCCGCGTTCTGCACGCTCAATATTAAAGTCAGCCGCCTGCAAAAGCTTGAGGAGGATATTTTCCACATCTTCACCAACATAACCAGCTTCAGTCAGAGCAGTTGCGTCCGCAATAGCGAAAGGCACATTGAGACTGCGAGCCAGAGTCTGCGCCAGGAAGGTCTTACCTGACCCGGTCGGGCCGATCATCAAAATATTTGACTTTTGCAGTTCCACATCTTCTTCTTCACAGCTGTCGTGGTAGTTAATACGTTTATAGTGATTATAGACTGCTACTGCCAAGGCACGCTTAGCTCGGTCTTGCCCGATAACATAGTGGTTCAAGATATTCAGCAGCTCCTGAGGTTTTGGCACCTCAGACAGATCTGCCAGCACTTCCTCGGCCAGCTCTTCACGGATAATCTCCTGTGCCAACTCCACACATTCATTACAGATAAAGGCGTTGTTACCAGCAATAATCTTCTGCACCTCATCTTGGTTCTTCCCACAGAAAGAACAAAAAACCATCATATCATCATTACGACTTGTAGGCATTGTTTACTCCAATTCTAAAATTCTAAATCTATTTATTTTCTTTCGCACATGTTAAAAAAGTGTCATATAAAAAGCATGAATGGAATTTACCAAGTTTGTAAAAGCATTCAGCAAAAATAAAGCTGCCAGTCCAAACCGCTTTTTCCGAAAGGTTTGAACGGCACAAATAAGACAAATGACACATAAAAAGGCCGTAAAAAAACCAAAAATACTACGTTCCATTCTTACGAGTCCTTCCTTTGGTATCTTTTTATAGTGAAATCATAAGGATTTTTTTCATCTTTGGCATGAAATTCACTGCTAACTTCCTGATAAGGAGCCCAGTCAAATGTCTCAGGGAAATAGGTATCTCCTTCCAACTTAGCAGCAATCTCAGTCCGAATCAATTCTTCCAAATACGGTTCAAAAGCTCTGATAATCTGCGCTCCGCCAATAATATACAAGTTTCTATCCTGCTTGTGGTACCAATCCAAGACATCTTCCACATTGCTGAACAACAGGACATTCTCATTGTCAACTTGATAGTTCTTATCCTTGCTCAAAATCAGGCTGATTCGATTTGGCAAAACGCGACGCTGCAGACCATCAAAGGTCACACGCCCCATCAAAATAGCATGTCCAGTGGTTGTTGCCTTAAAATGCTGCAATTCTGCCGGTAGATGCCAAGGCATGACCTTGTCTTTTCCAATCAGACCATCCTCTGCCTGAGCCCAAATGGCAATAATCTTCTTTGTCATCCTTTTATCCTTTGTATTAGTAACTCTATTCTATCAAATTTGCTGTAAAAAGGCATGTTTAAAGTATGATTCAAGCAGAACTTTTGCAGAGGTTGGCGGTTTTCGCATACACTTATCAAAAACATTAAATAGCCAAATCAAACTTCAGCTGAGGTTTAACAGGATTATAGTCTAATAACTCAAAATCTTCTGCTTTGATATCAAAGAAATTGGTTCCATCCGGCACATTTAACACGAGTCGAGGTTGACAGTCGCTAGGTTCCCGACGCAATAGCTCCTCCGCCTGCTCGAACTGATTGTCATAGATGTGCAAGTTGTTGATAAAGTAAAAGAACTTGCCGACTTTCCAGCCAAAATGCTTGGCAATCATCATCTGCAGAGCCACATACTGCATAGCATTAATGTGGTGAGCAACCAACATATCATTTGAGCGCTGAGTCAGAGTTGCATCCAGAT
Source organism: Streptococcus sp. CCH8-C6 (assembly GCF_001557225.1). Classification (NCBI taxonomy): domain Bacteria; kingdom Bacillati; phylum Bacillota; class Bacilli; order Lactobacillales; family Streptococcaceae; genus Streptococcus; species Streptococcus sp. CCH8-C6. Next base: position 75,004 of record NZ_LSJN01000070.1, on the reverse strand, counting down.
AAATGTCTCCATCCACACGACGAACGTCAAACATGGTTTGAAAAGCACATGGAAGCAGGCCGTCTGTTTCTTCAAAAGCTTCATAATCCCAGAGAGAGATGATATTGCGACGGTTCCAAGGATTGGCTTCCAACTGTTGGAGAATTTTATTGATAATATTGTGCTTCTTGACAACAGCTCCGTAGCGCTGCCCGATAGTACCTGTATCGCCAACTTCCCAGTCATTCCAATAGTGTACATTGTATTTGTCATTGAGCAATTCCAAGCTATTAGACTGGTCTTGATAGATCCAAAGGACTTCCTTGATGGCAGACTTGATAGCGATAGGGCGTAGAGTTGTGATTGGAAACTCGCCCTTGCTCAAATCGTATTCCGCAAAAGAACCAGTGATATATTTGGAATTGGCCACATTTCCATTCTTGTAGCGCGGACGAGCATTTTCAGAAAAAACACCCTGCTCCATAATTTTTTTAATATTCTCTTTGAAAATCGTATCTGCTAGCGTCATGATTTCTCCTTCATTCAGTGAGCTTTTTCTAGTATAGCAAATTTTCCATAAAAATTCTCCTACAGACCTTTCTGCAGGAGAACAAATAAAGCATACTTGTTGAATTATTGTAAGACCAATGATGCTGCCCCGATAACGCCAGCATCATTTCCAAGAGTAGCCAAGGCCAACTTGGTTGAAGTACGAACCTGCGGGAAGCTATTCTCTTCATAAACCTTGCGCACACCATCAAGTAAGAAGTCACCCGCAGCTGATACGCCACCACCAATAACGATTGTAGATGGGTTGAGAATAGAACCGATATTGGCACAGGCAATTCCTAGATAGCGCGCGAAATTGCGATAGACAATCAGAGCCAGCTCATCGCCCTCTTTCGCCAAGTCGAAGACAACCTTTGCATTGACATCTTCACCATTGTCAATCAGTTTTTTCAGCTCAGCATCACCAGCATACTCATCAGCATAGCGACGAGTCAAATTAACAATACCAGTCGCAGATGCAACAGTCTCTAGGCAGCCTTTCTTGCCACAGGTACATTGAATCGGCTGATCAAAGTCAACAGTGATATGGCCCAACTCTCCTGCTGCTCCAGCAAGTCCATGCAAGAGCTTACCTTCGGCAACAATTCCTCCGCCAACACCTGTACCTAGTGTCATGAAGACTACATCAGGCTGGTTTTCTCCAGCCCCCATCCAGCGTTCACCCAAAGCGGCAACGTTAGCATCGTTGTCAATATAGAAAGGAATCCCAGTCGCTTTTTCAATCTTATCCTTGACTGGCTGCAGCGTCTTCCAATTGAGGTTGTAAGCACCAATAACAGTGCCCTTTTTTCGGTCAACTACTCCTGGCGAGCCCATACCAATCCCGATAAAATCCTCTGCAGAAAGCTGAAGCAAGTCCAAACGATGCAGGATTGACTCAATCATATCCTCTACGATGTGGCTTCCTTCGTCCAAAACATTGGTTTTGATGGACCATTTTTCCTGAATTTCACCCTCTGAAGTCAAAATAGCAAACTTAATAGATGTTCCACCAAGGTCAATTCCGATTATTTTTTTCGACATGATGTTCTCCTCTGTGTTTTATTTATCATCATTATATCAGATTTTTTCAGTAAGGAAAAGGTTTGCATAAAGAAAAGTGAAAATCAAATCCATCTTTTTTCCCAAAATAAAATCACAATTCTTTTGTATAATAATACCTTTCACCAGTATAGGGGTATTCTTTCAACGAAAATACTTTTGTATAGCCGTGCTGTTTATAAAAATCTGGGGCTTGAAACCGATACGTATCCACAAATGAATATTTGCATTTTCTTTCTCTGGCTTCTTGTTCAGCCCTACACAGTATTTTTGAGCCTATGCCTTGCCCTCGTAAATCCTCACTCACATACAAATATTCAATCTCCAGCCAATTACCAAAAGTTTCGGCCGCCATACCAGCCAGCAGATTTCCTTGTTCGTCTTCTACATAGATGTTAAGAGGCTCACTTTTGGAGGGCTCCCTCTTAGAGCGATTATAGGCCCTGATTAAGTTTCCCAGTTCTTGTGTTTTCTTTGAGTCGGTATTTTCCAATCTTAGTTTCATAGATGCCTCCGTTCCATCTCTAAAGGTTTTAGATTTACAGTTTATGAAACTGTTCGGACTATATCTTCACTTTAAATATCCTTCTGATTTGCTCGCCATTGATTATGGTAATCCATCATCGTTTCATAAATATATTTTGGTTTCTCTTTTTTCAATAATATTAGAGTAATTTCTAACGGTTCAGGAATACCAAACTTATATTTTTTGCTCTTTCTAGAAGCAAGCCTGCTTCTCTTCAAAACTACAGGATCCAATGAATGAAAACAAATCGTCAAAATATGACTCTTATTGAATAATTGATATTTTGCATAATGTCGAATACGTTCAATTCTATAGTCTATTCTCTGGATTTCTTCCCAACTATAAAACGAAACTTCTCTAAAAAGAAGGGGTTTAAAGTAAAAGCCCTGTTCCGTTAGACGAAGAAAACGTTTATCCCTAAACAAACAAATCCATACCAAAATAGAGAGAAAATCAAAAACAATTGTACCTATCACTAAAAACATTTTTTCAATCACAGAAATATTGGAATCGAATAATAGGTATCCGTTTTTAGATGGTAATACAAGAACTGTAGTCATAAAGACAGCAAGAGCGCTCGCCGATATAGCTAAGATGAATATCTTCAACCAGCTCTGACTAAACACTACTTCTTTCATTCGTTTAACCCACTCAGGTATTCATAGCGCTCGTATTTTTCCAGCAGTTTCTCGTTCTGTTCATCCAGTTCTTGCTGGAGTTCAGACAGGCGAGCAAAGTCAGATCCATTCTCCTGCATAGCCGCTTCAATCTCAGAAATCCGCTCTTCCAGCGCCTCGATATCAGCCTCAATAGACTCCCACTCCTGCTTTTCAAAGTAGGTCATGCGCTTTTTCTCCTCGCGCACCTTGGCCGATTTTTCCTTTTCAGACTTTTGGGAAATAGCAGAGCTCTCTGCTAGAAAGGCTTTTTCATCTAAGTAATCCGTGTAATTTCCGAAAAATTCTCTGATCACCCCATCCTCAAAAGCCAAAATCTTGCTGGCTACCTTGTCTAGGAAATAGCGGTCGTGGCTGACTGTAATGACTGGCCCGGCAAAGCCTTGCAGAAAATTCTCCAAGACTGTCAGAGTCGCAATATCCAAATCATTGGTCGGCTCGTCAAGAAGCAAGACATTCGGCTTTTCCAAAAGAAGCTTGAGCAGATAAAGGCGCTTTTTCTCTCCACCAGAAAGCTTTTCGATTAAAGTTCCATGAGTAGAACGAGGAAAAAGAAACTGCTCCAAGAGTTCTGCAATGGAAGTCGTTCCACTGCCTATCTTGACCTCCTCAGCCACTTCTTGCAGGTAATTAATGACCCGCTTAGACTCATCCAAGCCCTCAATCTGCTGAGAGAAATAGGCCACTCGCACTGTCTCTCCGATAATGAGCTGACCAGCCTGAGGCTGAAGTTTACCGGCAATCAGATTGAGCAAGGTTGACTTGCCGACACCGTTATCTCCAACAATCCCAATGCGGTCCTTGTTCTGGATTAAAAGGCTAAACTGAGAGAGAATAGGCTTCTGGTCATAAGCAAAGTCTACATTTTGAAACTCGATAACCTTCTTACCAATACGGCTGGTTTCAAAATTCATTTCTAGATTGCTCTCAGTCGTCTGGCCTGCCAAATCTTTCTTGAGGTCATGGAAACGATTGATACGAGCCTGTTGCTTGGTTGCCCGAGCCTGAGGCTGCCGTCGCATCCAAGAAAGCTCCTGCTTGTATAACTGCTGCTTCTTATGAAGCAAGGCCGCATCCCGCTCATCCTGCTCTGCCTTAAGACGGACATAGTCTTGATAATTTCCTTGGTATTCAATCAAGCGACCGCCATCCAGCTCAAAAATCCGTGTTGAAATATTATCCAAGAAATATCGGTCGTGGGTGATGAAAAGGACAGTCTTTTTGGAATTTTTCAAGAAATGGGTCAGCCATTCAATAGTATCAATATCTAAGTGGTTGGTCGGCTCATCAAGTAAGAGTAAATCTGCATCGCCTAAGAGAACCTGAGCCAGCTGAACTCGGCGACGAAGGCCTCCTGATAACTGACCAACCTTAAGTGACAGATTAGTCAGACCAAGCTTGGACAGGACCGTCTTGACCTGACTTTCGATTTCCCAAGCATGGAGCGAGTCCATCTCGGCCATAACCGCTTCTAGTCTTGACTGTTGTCTTTCATCATAAGCCGTCAGGAGCAGCTCATATTCTCGAATCAACTGCATTTCCCGTAAATCACTGGACAAAACAGTATCAAGCACCGTCTGCTCTTCATCGAAATCAGGCTCCTGAGTCAGATATGCAATCTTATAGCCTGTCTTAGCAGAAAAAGGGCTGACATCTCCGTCAAAGCCCGACTTGCCTGACAAGACATCCAGCAGCGTTGTCTTTCCTGTTCCATTGACACCAATCAGACCAATCCGATCCAGGTCATGAATGATAAAGAAAATATCCCGAAAAACAGTCTTATCACCTACTGATTTGGTTAGCTTGTCAACGATAAAATCGCTCATTTTTTCTCCTTGATATAGGCGTAAATGGCCTCTAGATCATTAGGCAAGCGGCCATCTACAATAGCGTATTCCAACTCTTTCAGAATTTGACCCAGTTTTGGTCCTGGCTCAAAATCAAACTCCCGCATCAGCATGCCGCCATTGACCACCATTTCCTGTTTGTTATGAATAGTTAGACTAGCATCAAGATTCTGAATTGCGGAGAAATCCACTGGTAAACCTTGCGCCTGCCGCAGTTCTTCTGCTTGTAGCAATAAGTCAATATCATAGTCATAGCAGTCGCGCTTGGTCAAGTCTCGTTCTGAGCGAATGGCCGCAATCTCAACCAAATCTTCTACTTTCTTGGCAAATTCACGAGAGGTCTTCCATTTTTTTAGAAAACCTTTAACATTTTGCACATCTAAAGCCAGTAAAAGGGCTGCCCAAGCCTGTTCAGATGCTGAAAAGCGAAAATCTGAAGCCAAGTCAAAGAGCCTTTCTAACTTAGCTCTGCTTCCCTTCAAATCTGGCAAAAATTCTATGGCACCGCTTGTCAAGAGTGCCTCTAAACCCTTGCGCCAAAACGGAGCCAGCAAGAGCTTGTCAAACTCGATAAAAATTCGTTCAACTGAAATTTTTTCCAGCAAGGGAGCACAATCTTTCATAGCTGCAAAAGTATCTTGCTCCAGGTCAAAATCCAAGGCGGCCTGAAAACGAAAGCCCCGCATGATACGGAGAGCATCTTCATTAAAGCGCTCTGCAGCAGTTCCAACTGCCCGCAAAATCTGATTTTCCAAGTCATTTAGACCCTGAAAAAGATCAATAACTTGACCGTTTTCATCCAAAGCTAGAGCGTTGATGGTAAAATCGCGTCGCTTGAGGTCTTCCTCCAAAGAACGCACAAAAGAAACCTTGCTGGGCCTGCGGTAGTCCACATAGACATCCTCTGTCCGGAAAGTCGTCACTTCATATTCACGGTTATTTTCCAGAACCAAGACGGTTCCATGCTCAATCCCCACATCAACTGTCCGGTCAAAGATACGCTTGGTTTCCTCAGGATAGCTGGAGCTAGCGATATCCACATCGTGAATAGGTCGCTGCAAAAGGGCATCTCGAACAGAGCCCCCAACAAAATAAGCTTCAAAGCCAGCCACTTTTATCTTCTCTAATACTGGCAAAGCCTCCTGAAATTCAGAAGGCAGAGTTTCTAATCTCATAGTAAATGTTCCAATCCATAGACTAATTCTGAGCGTTTGACAACTTCTTTAATGGCCAGATTAACCCCTGTCATAAAGGAAGCTCGGTCATAGGAATCATGTCGCAGGGTCAATCCCTCTCCCTGACTGCCAAAGATTACTTCTTGGTGAGCAACCAGACCAGGCAAGCGAACTGAATGAATACGCATGCCATCGAAATCAGCTCCGCGGGCGCCGGCTATAGACTCTTCCTCATCAGCAGCTCCCTGCCGTTTGCTTGGTCTAACCTGACTAATGAGCTCAGCCGTCTTAATAGCTGTCCCACTGGGTGCATCCTTTTTCTGGTCATGATGCAGTTCGATAATTTCTACATTAGGGAAATACTTGGCTGCCTGAGCCGCAAACTGCATCAGCAAAACAGCTCCCAAAGCAAAATTTGGAGCAATCAATCCACCCAGCTCCTTTTCCCTAGACAGTGTGATTAACTCTTCCAACTGCTCAGGAGTAAAACCTGTCGTTCCGACAACTGGGCAAAATCCCTGTTCTAGGGCGAAGCTAGTATTGTCATAAGCTACTTTAGGGGTTGTAAAATCAACCCAGACATGGGCTTCCAGTTCAGCCAATTCTTCCTTGGCATTGAAGACTGGAACACCAGCCACTTCTTTTTCATCCGTAAAAGGATCCAGCAGCCCAACTAATTCTAATTCAGGATCTTCTGTCACCATTTTATAGGCTGCTTGGCCCATTTTTCCTTTAAAACCAGCAATAATAACTTTGATACTCATGTTTTCCTCCTTACAGAGACAAGCTCAGATTTTCAAGCAATCAGATCACAGGAATATAAGCAAGTGCAACGCTCCCCTTGCCTAGATGCGTTCCAATGACGCTGCCAAAGGTTGCGATAGGAACTTCGCCAACAATACCACTGTCTAGCAGATTTTTCTGAAGCTCAGCTGCTTTTTCTGGCGCATTGCCATGGATAACCATAACCTGATAAGCACCGCCCGCCGTTCTTTCTTGGACAAGTTCCAGCATACGCTTGGTAGCCTTCTTCTCCGTCCGAATTTTTTCAAAAACCTCTATCACACCATGATTGTTAAAATACAGAATAGGCTTGATACTGAGCAGATTTCCCAGAATAGCCGCACCGTTAGACAGGCGTCCTCCTTTGACCAAGTGGTCCAAGTCGTCCACCATGATAAAGGCGCCGGTGCCATCAATCTGCTTCTGGACATTAGCTAAAATTGTTTCAAAATCTAGGCCTTCTTCTGCCCATTCTAGAACTGATTGGGCCATGATACCGAGCGGAGCGCTGGTAATCTTGGAATCTGGAAAGGCAATTTGCAAACCATGAAATTCATCTTTCAGATACTGAATGTTTTGATAAAAACCAGAAATTCCGCGAGATAGAAAGAGTCCCAGAACATGGGTATAGTCTTTGCCGTCTAGAATGGTGAGAATCTCTTCTAGGTCCGCAATGCTAGGCTGACTGGTCTTGGGTAGTTCATCTGACTGAGCCATTTTTTCATAAAATTCACTAGCTGTTAAGTTTCTGCCTTCGACATAAGACTCACCGTCAATCACGACCGGGATGTCCAAGACGAAAAGATTTTCATTCTCCAGCAGCGAAGCCGGCAGATAGGCCGATGAATCTGTGATAACCGCTAACTTCATGATTAAAACTCCAAATTAATACCTGGCAAATCCAGAGCAATTTCTGTCACTTCATAAGTCAAGCGGTTGAGCATAGTTAAGCAAGGCCGAGCTAGCTCTTCTACTTCATCGTGGTCAAATTCACTCGGTTCCTCAATAAGACGACCGTGAATGTGGTTGGCTTGCGAAATAGTTCCGCTGATAACAAAATTTTCAAAAACAATCATAAAGGTCAAAATCACAATCAATGAAGTTGTGTGGGCTTCGACATCTCTTTTGACCAATTGGAAATTCACATCAACCTTGGTTTCAGGTGTTCCATTTTCTTTTTCCCACTCAAAATTTCGGGCGTCAAAATGGTACTGACTAACAAATTCTTTTTCGCGCTGTATGTTCATTTTTATTCTCCTAAAAATATGCGATAGGCCCATTATACCATATATCGAGTGAAGTTTCCATGCTAAAATTTGCAGGCCGGAAAACACAAAAAAGAATCTCACTGACAAGCGAGATTCTTTTAAATATTATTTTTCAAGTGGTTTGCGCAGGTAACCAAAGATAACGCCGCTGACTACTGCACCAATCAATACATATACCAAGTAAAGGATTGGATTATTTGTCAATCCGATAACGAAGATTCCTCCATGAGGAGCCATGAGCTTGATACCAGACAAGCCTACAAGAGCACCTGTAAGAGCTGAGCCTACGATAAAGCTTGGAATAGCACGAGCTGGGTCAGCAGCTCCAAATGGAATCGCTCCTTCTGTAATGAAAGATAGTCCCATGATGATGTTTGTTAAACCTGAATCGCGTTCTTCTTCAGTGAATTTATGTTTGAACAAAAGAGTTGCAATAAATACTGCCAAAGGCGGAACCATACCAGCTGCCATAACTGCTGCCATAACAGGCGAACCACCAGTTGAAACAGTGCTTGCCAGTGTACTAGTACCAAATACATAAGCAGCCTTATTGACCGGTCCACCCATATCGACAGCCATCATACCACCGACTAAGAGACCAAGAAGGACAGCAGAGCTTCCGCTCAGACTTGCCAAGAAATCATTCAGGGCTGTATTGATTGCTGACATTGGAATATTGACCGCCAACATCACAAATCCAGTCACAAGAACGCCCAGAAGAGGCAAGAGCAAGATTGAACGGATACCTTCAAGTGAGCGAGGCAGACCTGCAAGAAGCTTACGAAGGAGAAGGATGATACCACCAGCTAAGAAGCCGCCTACCAAAGCTCCAAGGAAACCAGATGACACACCAACTAAATCAATAGTTTTCTGACCGCCTTCAGCATAGGCAACAGCGCCAAATGATGCACCGCTGCTCGCAATTGCACCAGCTACGAAACCAGAAACCAGACCTGGCTTTTCAGCGATTGAGTATGCGATATAACCAGCTAATACTGGCAACATGAAGCCAAAGGCCGCTCCACCAATTGCTTTAAACTGCGCTGCAATCTCATGATAACTTCCCAGATTAGAAAGCTGATCTTTTGGTACACCTAAGATCTGATCCAGCAAGAATGCAATGGCAATCATAATACCACCACCAATAACGAATGGCAACATTTGGGAAACACCGCTCATCAAGTGCTTGTAAAAAGCGCCACCCAGACTAAGTTTCTCATTGCTGGATTCTGCAGCACCACCACCGTTAGCTGCCTTGTAAACCTCAGCATTTCCAGAAAGGGCCAGATTGATGAGTTCTTCTGTCTTACGAATACCATCTGCAACTGGACGATTGATCAACGGCTTGCCGTCAAAGCGATTCATCTCTACGGCCTTATCTGCCGCGATGATAACAGCTTTTGCTTTTTTAATATCTTCTGCTGTCAACTTATTTCCAACACCGCTGGCACCATTGGTTTCAACCTTGATGCCGACACCCATTTCAGCTGCGACCTTTTGCAAAGCCTCTTGAGCCATGTAGGTGTGTGCAATCCCTGTCGTACAAGCTGTTACAGCTACTAGGAAATCTCCACCTTCATTGGCAGGTTCAACGACAGCAGGTTCTTCCGCTTTTTCCGAAGCTTGGTCAAAAAGCTCAATCACCTGATCAGGCGAAGTAACTTGGCGCAGTTTATCCGCAAAGCCATCTTTCATCAGGTATTGGGACAATTCAGCCAAGGCTGCCAAGTGAGTGTCGTTAGCACCTTCTGGAGCTGCAATCATGAAGAAAAGATCAGTTGGTTGTCCATCCAAACTTTCATAATCGACACCTTTATTTGACTTGGCAAAAAGGACAGTCGCTTCTTTCACTGCGGCATTTTTGCTGTGAGGCATAGCGATTCCATCACCCAGACCTGTAGAAGTCAAGGCTTCACGAGCCAAAATCCCTTCTTTGAAAGTCTCGAAGTCTGTCACATAGCCATGATCCACTAGGCTTTGAATCATTTCTTCGATAACAGCTTTTTTCTCGGTTGCCTGCAAGTCCAGCAACATCACATCTTTTCTTAGTAAGTCTTGAATTTTCATATTTTTTCTACCTCTACTTTTTCATAGATTTCTTTTATATAATCAGCTGTCGCCAAATCATCTGAGAAGGTGGTCGCCGTTCCACAGGCCACTCCCCATTTGAAAGCTTGAATAACATCGCCAGAGCGGACAAACTCTCCGGTAAATCCAGCCACCATAGAGTCGCCAGCACCAACAGAATTTTTCACATTGCCCTTGATAGGTTTAGCGAAATAGGCACCGTCTCGAGTTACCAGTAAAGCACCGTCACCAGCCATGGAAATGATGACATGCTGGGCACCCTTGGCTAAGATTTGACGGGCATAACTCTCAATCTGATCCAAGCTTTCGAGCTTGACTCCGAAAATATCACCTAGTTCGTGGTTGTTAGGTTTGACCAAGAGCGGCTCAAATTCTAAAGAATCCAGCAGCGTCTGGCCTTCAAAGTCACAGACAACTTGTGCTCCCGTCTTTCTGGTTAAGCCAATCAGCTCCTTGTAGACAACATTTCCTAGATTTTTAGGACTGCTGCCTGCGAAGACTACCGTATCTTCTGAAGTCAGAGAAGAAAGGAACTTCTCAAGTTCTTCTAGTTTCTGACTGGAAATTTCTGGACCAGGTCCGTTAATTTCTGTCTCAGCATCTGCTTTAATCTTGACATTGATACGAGTATCCTGCTCAACTTCTACAAAATGGCTGCAAATTCCTTCTTCTTCCAGAGTATCTGTGATGAACTTACCAGTAAAACCACCGATAAAGCCAGTTGCTGTATTCTCAATACCTAGACGTTTTAGAACTCGGCTAACGTTGATACCCTTTCCGCCAGCGAATTTGTCGTCACTGTCCATCCGATTGACGCTTCCTATAAGGACCTTGTCCAGACGGACAATATAGTCGATGGAAGGGTTTAGTGTGACAGTATAAATCATACTTCAATCACCTCCGTTTTTTCTTTGAGTGCTTGAATCATTTCTGATTCATTTTGAATAGTAATAATGCTTGCTTTGGCAAGAGGAGCAACCTTGACAAAGGACGTCTGTCCTAGTTTAGAAAGATCAGCCAAGACATAAGTTTTCTTAGCGTTCTCTAAAATTGCTCTTTTGACAGCTCCTTCCTCCATATCTGGAGTGGTAAAGAAGCCATCGTCAATGCCATTCATTCCAATAAAGGCCTTATCGAAATTCAACTGACCGATTTGATTTAGGGCAACACCGCCAATGCTGGCATCCGTTGAGCGCTTGACCTTTCCGCCGATAATGACCGTCGGGATATTGCGCTCTACCAACTTGGTCGCATGGTGAATGGAGTTGGTGACAACAGTTACTCTAGGGTCATGCAGCTCATTGACTAAAAGCTCATTGGTTGTCCCCGCATCAATAAAAATCACATCATGCTCTTGAATCAAGCTTGCTGCCATCTTGGCAATAGCTGTCTTTTCTTGAATGCTTTTGATAGATTTTTCCTGATTACTCTCCTCTTCTTGTAGAAAATGAAGGCTCTCGGCTCCACCATGAACTCGTCGCAGTTTATGCTCGCTCTCCAGTTCATCCAAATCTCTTCTGATAGTTGATTCTGAAGTGTTTAAAGCATGTACTAGATAGTCTAAAGAGACAAATTTTTCTCTTATGACTGTCTCTAGAATAACTTGCTTTCTTTCCGACTTCAGCATAAAGCACCTCCTTTGGAATCGTTTACGATTATTATTATACCTCTTTATTTTTCAATGTCAAGCATTTTCTATCAAAAACCTTCAATTTCTATCTTTTTACCGAACAAAAAAAAAGAGCTGGACTATATCCAACTCCTTACATATCGTTGCATAACTGCCAAATAAAAGGCAATTAGCTATTATTGATTAAGGATACAATATAGGCTGCCATGACAGGCAGAAAAGTTCCAAGAAAAGTAAACACAACCAGAACCCAGAACCAGACTGATTTAAAAGCCTGTTTGTAGGTCCCTGGGAGCGAACGATTGGAAGCAATGTATTCTTTAAATTTTGGCCATTTCAAAATTAAAAGCAAAAGAAATACCGTGCTGCCAGCGATTAATAGGCCGTAAAAAACGATGTTAACAATAGACTCTGGAGCCTTTTTTGAAAGAAAAGCTATACCTTCTGCTATGACAAAGTTATTGAGAGCATGAAAAATGATAGACCAGATAATCGAATACTCAAAAGCGATATAGCCAAAACCTAAACCAATCAAACTAGCAAAATAAAACTGATAAAGATTTTCATGAAAGAGACCAAACAAAATCGCAGTCAGAAGAATGGCAAAAATCTTTCCATGCTTCTCTAACGCTCTCAATCCAGCACCTCTAAAAATGATTTCCTCCGTAACCGGAGCCATCAAGGATGAATAAATCAACATGGTCAGCGTTTCAGAACCGCCGCCTCCCGATTCCATACTAGATAGATCTAGATTGAAGAGTTGCATGATAGCCTGCATCATCTGATTGACAACGGCTGTAAACAATTGGGCGAATAAAAGGAAGCAAATCATATAAAAGAAAACTTTAGGAGTCATCTTCCGCCCCTTGCGACGAAGGTCGTATTTAAAGAGCTGCTTACCCCGAGACACCGTGAAAGTAAGAACACCGAGACAAGAAGCTAAAATATAAGCTCCACCGTCCTTTTCAATAAATTTAGTGAGAACTTCCTGGGTCTTTTGGATATCCATATCTTGCCCTGGCATAATAACGAAAAAAGCTACAAATGCATAAACGAAAACAGAAGCAAGCATAACCCATAAATAAGTAAAGCAAGTTGCTGAAAATCGGCCTAGATCTTTTTTAGGATTTAAAGGTTCGGGCATATAATACATAAAATCTCCTATATTAAATTTTCTCTTTACCCTTTCGGCTTAGAAAATACAAGGTTAAAAAGATTCCCTCATAAAGTAAAGCAAAAAGAATAAAGGCGTGCATGAAAAATTCTTCTGGTAGAATCCAAATGACTGGATCCTTAGTTGGATCAAACATCCAGGTATTGTCTCCGGCAAAGAGAACTTGATGAAAGAGTGTAAAAAAATTATTAAAACCAATCATAAAAGCCAGTCCAGCAAAGACAAATGGCAAGAGACTAATCACCAGAAAAGCCCGCCTGTAGAGACCTAAAAATCCCTTTTTGACTACTTTTTTGATAAAGAAAATCAAAGCAGGCAGAGTAACTAGAAAAATAGCTTGCGCCAAATGAAAAAGATACTTGACCGCCTGAAAATGATGTAGCCCTGCAGCTGACGAGCGAAAATCTGGCATCGCCAGTTTCTGACTAAAAGGATTGGTCAGGTAATTCATCAGAATATTAAAATTATACTGGATGGTCTCTGCTTTCAAATACACCTTATCTGGCAAGTTGAAATAAGAAATCTCCATCGGATATAAGAGCCAAGCCAGATAAATGGTTAGTAATATCGCTGCTGCCAGCAAGCACAAGATGCTGGCTAAAAATCTCAACTTATCACACATCGAAGTCCCACTCCGCTAGACTGGACAAGACATGCGTCGGTTGGATCGGCAGATTTGGCACTTCTTCTGGTAGGGTAAAACCTGTCGTAACCAGAAGGGTCGGAATCCCATTGTCGATTCCCGCTCGAATATCTGTCAGGTAGTTATCACCCACCATGACCACTTCTTCACGCGCCAACCCTAGATGCTCTATGGCTTTTTCCATGATGATGGCATTGGGCTTGCCGATAAAGGTCGGTTCAACCCGAGTGGCTGCTTCCAAGAGGGCGTTGATTGCACCAGCTCCCGGCTGCAAACCTCGCTCAGTCGGAATATTGAGATCTGGATTGGTTCCGATAAAGTGAGCACCCTTTTGAATAGCCAGAGTCGCTATTGTCAGCTTCTCATAATCCACTTCCCAGTCCAGACCCACTACTACATAGTCAGGATTTTCTGTATCCTCTATGTATCCAGCTTCTTCAATGGCATGTTTAAGCCCGACATCACCGATAACATAGACTTTCTTGCCCAGATTTTTCTCCTGCATATAATCAATGGTAGCTAAAGTAGCTGTGTAAATAGTTTCAAGTGGCGTCTCAATATTGAAATTTGCAGCCAGCATGGTCTGCACTGCTTCTGGCGTACGCGTGGTATTATTAGTCACGAAAAGATAGGGAATCTTGCGCTTCTGCAGCTCATGTACAAAAGCTTCACCAGCCGGAATCCGACTCTTTCCCTTATAAATCGTCCCGTCTAAATCAATCAAATATCCTTTATAAGTCATTTCTGCTCTTCCTAATTCTCTTGTTTAAACTCTTGCCAGGTTACTAAAGCCTGGGCATTGACTTCCCCGTCACTGGAAATCTGATGATTGCTCTGCAGACCTTCTAGGTCATAGCTAGAAGCAATCATACCGCCCGGACGGACTTCCTTGACATACTTGAGTTGGACTTTCTTGGGAATGTGTTTCATCAGGAAGTCTGCACCCATTACCTCAAAGATCCAGTCCAGATACTTGCTATTATTTACATGGCCGTTCATATCCAAGTCGTAAAAGCGCACATGGTAGTCCTTGCTGACAGGATTTTCCAAGTCTGGATACTTAGGACCGCGCAGTAATTTCTTGGAAAAATCAGACTGGTAAGGAGCGACAATCTCCGGATCAACGGCACGAACCTTTCGGCTATCCCGATCCATAAGAACAAAGGTTGCCATCATCTGGATAATGGCCTCACCCGCTTCATCAAAAATCGTGAAGCGACGGTAGCAAAAGAGCCGATTGTAGGTCAAAGCTTCTGTCTCAATGGTAATCTCCTCTGCAAATCGCGGCAATCGTGTCACATCAATATCATAGTCAGTGATAATCCAGACTAGGTTATACTGCTCCAGCATATCCTTGTCACTGACACCAAGCTCGATCGACTGCATCCCCGATACCTGCAAGGACAGCAGGATAACATCCGGCAACTTGATATGGCCATTCATATCTGCCATATCAAAAGGAATTTTCATTTTCATTTGATAAGTTAAGCCCATGATTTACTCCAATATAAATTTCTCAGCAACCGTATCGCCCAAAAAGAGACCTTGTTTGGTCATGCGCACGATGTCTCTGTCCGGCACTAACAAGCCCTTCTCAGTCAGTTCAGCCACAACAGCTCCGTACTGGTCTTCAAAGGAAAGACCGAATTTTTCCTCGAAGCGCTTTTTAGAAACACCTGACTTCTTGCGCAGTCCTAGAAACATCTCTTCTTCCATCTTTTCATTCAATGTCAGCACTTCTTCCTGCACACGGGCATTGCCCGCTTCTACTGCCTGCAGATAATGACGAATCGGTCCATGGTTTTTATAGCGAACACCATCGACATAGCCAGACGCTCCCGCTCCAACACCATAATATTCCGCATTGTCCCAGTACATGAGATTGTGGCGGCTCTCAAAGCCTGGCTTGGAAAAGTTTGAAATCTCATAATGCTCGAAGCCGGCCTTTTCCAGCTCAGCTATAATGTATTCAAACATCTCCGCTTCCAAATCTTCCTTGGGCAGAGGCAGCTTCCCTCGCCGCATCCGATTCATGAAGACCGTATGATTTTCCAAAATCAAGCTGTACAGACTCATGTGGGGAATGTCTAGGGCAATAGCCTTGGCTACATTGATTTTCACATCTTCCATAGTCTGCTTGGGCAGGGCATAAATCAGGTCAATCGAGATATTATCAAAACCCGCTTTTTTGAGATTGGCAATATTCTCATAGATGTCCTTTTCTGAGTGACTGCGACCAATCTGCTTGAGCATGCGATCATTGAAAGTCTGTACACCCAGCGAAACTCGATTGACAGGCGAGTCTTTAAGAACAGCAATCTTTTCCTGGTCCAAGTCCCCGGGATTGGCTTCGATGGTCAACTCTTCTAGATAAGACAAGTCCAGCTTGTCCGTCAGTTTTTCCAACAAAAAAGCCAACTGACGCGCCGATAGAGCGGTCGGAGTTCCGCCACCGATATAGAGGGTACGGAGCTTTTTGATGTCGTAAGAATCATACTCCTCAATCAAATGCTCCAGATAACTATCTACTGGCTGATTTTTGATAAAAACCTTGGAAAAATCGCAGTAATAACAAATCTGAGTACAAAAAGGAATGTGCACATAAGCAGAAGTCGGTTTGGTTTGCATAGTACTTATTATACCACAGTTTTAAAGAGAGGACTTATTTGATTATCAAACAAAGAAAAAAAGAGTGATCCTGTAAAGACAAAAATTGTCCTCGCATGTCACACCCTTTCTATAATCTAAAAAAATTGAAGATCTAAATCAATTATTCCCCAACTCCTGCGTCCTCTTGTAAGCAGCTTGAACGGCATCCATGACCGTTCCTCGAAAGGCATTTTCTTCCAAACTGACTACCCCGGCGATGGTCGAACCGGACGGACTGCAGACCTGGTCTTTGAGTTGAGCCGGATGTTGCCCACTGACCTGACTTAGCTTGGCAGCGCCTAAAAGGGTTTGATTGGCCAGTTCAAGCGATATATCGCGACTGAGTCCTGCTCGGACACCAGCATCCGCTAAAGCCTCTATAAAGAGATAGACGAAGGCTGGTCCACAGCCAGCAAGAGCTGTCGCTGCATCCAATTGCTTCTCCTCTAGTTTGACCAAAAGGCCAGCAGAAGACAGTAGCTCACGCAACAAATCTTCGTCTGCTTGATTCGCCTGCTGGGATAAGGCATAGCTAATAACACCCTCGCCAACAGCTACTGGTGTATTAGGCATGATCCGAATCCAACGATGGTGGCTAGGTGTCAATTTTTCTAATATTTCCAAACTCAGACCAGCAGCCATTGAAACCAACAAAATAGACTCCCGTTTTTCTAGAATTTCCTGATACTCAGCCAGCATGTCAGCAAATTGAGCTGGTTTGATGCCAAGGAAAATCACCTCTGCCTGAGAAAAAACTTCTTCATTACTGACCGGTTGTCCACCAACTTCCGCAGCAATCTTTTCAGCCTTGTTTCTACTTCGGTTGGCTAATAATAATTCACTTCTAAATCTTTCCTCTTGGGCAACTAGGCGAGCCAAACTGCCACCCATATTTCCCAAACCGATAAATCCAATTTTCATCATTATTTCCTCACCTGACCAGTCCCTTGGATGACGTATTTATAGCTGGTCAACTCTTTCAGCCCCATAGGACCTCTGGCATGCAGTTTCTGAGTAGAAATCCCCATTTCGCAGCCGAGGCCAAATTGACCGCCATCTGTAAAGCGGGTTGAGGCATTGACATAAACTGCCGCACTATCCACCTGCTCTGTGAAGTAAGCTGCCGCTGAATCGTTCTCCGTCACAATGGCATCCGAATGATGGGTGCTGTGAGCTTCAATATGCTCCACCGCTTCTTCCAGCGAAGAAACCAGCTTGACCGCTAAGATGTAGTCCAAAAATTCGATATCAAAATCTTCCGGACTAGCTTGCGAGCCCGAGATATACTGAGCTGCTTTCTCATCCAAACGCAATTCAACAGGGTTTTCTTGCGCAGCATCACGATCTGTTACCAAAATCTTTTGTAAACGTGGTAAAAATGCTGCAGCAATCTCTTCATGAACCAGGAGTACCTCCATGGCATTGCAGACAGAAGGGCGACTGGTCTTGGCATTCTCAATAATCGCCAAAGCCTTGTCTTGATCAGCATCCTTATCTACATAGACATGGACAATTCCAGTACCTGTCTCAATAACCGGCACAGTTGCATTTTCCACAACCGCCTGAATCAGTCCGGCACCTCCACGAGGAATGAGCAAATCCAGATATCCCTTGGCCTTCATCATAGCCTGGGCTGAAGCCCGGCTGGTATCAGAAACCAACTGGATACAATCCGGCGAAATCTTCGTCTGAGCCAAGCCTTCTTTCAAAGCTGTAACAATAGCTAGCGCTGTCTGATAAGCATCCTTGCCGCTTCTGAGGACGACTGCACTGCCACTCTTTAGGGCAAGAGCTGCAGCGTCAGAGGTGACGTTAGGCCGGCTCTCGTAAATAATACCAATCACACCCATAGCCACCCGCTTTTTACTGATGACAAGACCGTTCTCAAGCTCGGTTTTTTCCAAGACTTGCCCTACAGGATCCTCCAAGTCAATCAGCTGGCGAATGCCCTCAGCCATGGCAGCAATGCGATCCTCGTCCAGATAGAGGCGGTCCAGCATCACATCTGAAATCTTACCTTTAGACGTGTTCATATCCAATTCATTGGCTGCTAAAATATCCGCACGAGAAAGCCAGAGCTGCTTTGCCATTTCTTCCAAAGCATGGTTTTTCTCAGCAGTTGTGGCCGTATTGATCGTCTTCTTAACTTTCTGAACCTTTTTAAAAATCGCTTGTGTTGAGGTCATCTCTTCTCCTTTCCTCGTCTTCTAAAATTCTGCAAATAAATTATTTAACTCCGGTGTCAGAGAAATCCAGTCATCCCGATGAATGACGACACCTTTAGGTTTATTAGTCTTGAGCATATCTTTAAGAGCTGACTTGCCAAAACGCACGCGCCCTTTACCAAGAATAGCTCCGCTGCCTTCTTCATAAACGGTCACCGTATCCTGATAGGCAAAGTTCCCCGATACAGATACAAGACCGGATACCAACAAACTTTTTCCCTTATTTCTGAGAGCGTTGGCTGCTCCTTGGTCTACATAGATTTCACCTTGACTTTTAGCATAGAAAGCCAGCCATTGCTTCTGCGTTTTTAGACCTTTTTTCTGAGCCAAAAAGAGACTGCCATCCTTGGTTTCCTCCGCTGCTTCCAGCAGAGCATCAGTCTTGAGTGAGGAGCAGATATAGACCGGCACACCTGACATGGTCGCAAGCGTTGCTGCCTTAATCTTTGTCAGCATGCCGCCAGTTCCGTTGCTCGTTCCTGCACCGCCTGCCATATCAATCAGCTCAGAGCTGATCTTCTCAATTTTTTCAAGTCGGCGGGCATCTGGATTAGTAGAGGGATTGGCCGTGTAGAGTCCATCTACATCTGTCAAAAGCACCAAGAGGTCCGCCTGAACCATGGCTGCCACCTGCGCACTTAATGTATCATTATCCCCAACCTTGAGCTCCTCGATAGCCACTGAGTCATTTTCATTGATGATAGGAATAGCGCCGCGATTCAGCAAGACAGATAAGGCTTGATGGGCATTCTTGTAACGCCGCTTATCTGTAAAATCATCCTGAGTCAAAAGAATCTGAGCAGAAATAATTTGCTTCAAAAGAAGATTGGTTGTATATTCCTCCAAAAGCAAACCCTGTCCAACAGCAGCTGATGCCTGTTTATCCGCCACCTTGGTTGGTCGTTTTTTAAAGCCCAGAGAAGAAAAACCTGCCGCAATAGCTCCTGATGAGACCAGGATCAACTCATGCCCCGCCTCGTGCAAGAGAGCCAACTGCCGAGTAATTTCCTTTACCTTGGCGCGTGACAGACTGCCATCTGCGTTTGTCAACGATGAAGTCCCCACCTTAAATACGATTCGCTTTGCTTTCATTTCCTTTTCCTTCACTGCTAGATTGTCTTATTATACCACGATTTACGTAAAATAAAAATGACCGCGATTGAGGCGGTCTGAGAAAAATTGTATTTTAATAATGAATGGACCTGACTAATCTTGTCGTAGCTTTTCCAAGGTTTCTTGGAAAATAGCTGGCACTTCAGCTGTAAATTCCAGCACTTCACCAGTTCGAGGATGAGTAAAGCCCAGTGTTCGTGCGTGCAGAAATTGGCCATGTCCTTTTAAGGTCTTACGCGGTCCATAGACCTCATCACCAGCCACAGGATGTCCAATGTAGGCCATGTGAACGCGGATTTGATGAGTCCGACCTGTTTCTAGCTGAAGCTCAACCAAGCTATAGTCACCAAAACGTTCCAAGACCTGGAAACGCGTCAGAGCTGGCTTGCCTTTGGCCGTCACGGCCTGCTTCTTGCGGTCTTTTTCGCTGCGGCCAATCGGTGCTTCAATCACTCCACGGTCGTTAGGCAGATTTCCATGAACAATAGCCCAATACTTGCGTAGGGATTTCTTATCCTTGAGCTCATCAGCCAGAGCCACATGGGCTTGGTCATTTTTAGCAATCATGAGAAGCCCAGAAGTGTCCTTATCAATCCGATGGACAATCCCCGGCCGGAGGACACCGTTGATGCCAGAGAGGTCCTTGATGTGGTACATAAGGGCGTTGACTAGCGTACCGCTGCTATGGCCTACAGAAGGATGGACCACCATTCCCTGCGGTTTATTGACGACTGCCACGTCCTCATCTTGAAAGACGATTTCTAGCGGAATATCCTCAGGCACATACTCAACCACTTCTGGCTCAGGCAATTCATAGGAGATGACGTCACCTTCTTTGACCGCATATTTAGCTTTTTTGGTTTGGCCATTGACCAAAATCTGGCCGTCCTTAATCTGCTCATTAGCCAAACTCCGCGATAGGTCCGTCAGCTCTGCCACCGCCTTGTCCAATCGCTGACCAGCTGCTGAGGCCTCAATTTTTACTTCCATCTTTTTCTTCCTTCAAAATCATCAATAGTAAAATAGCTACACCAAAGGTCAGATACATATCAGCCACATTGAAAATAGCAAAATTGATAAAATCTAACTGAAACATATCCACTACAAAACCTTGGCGTATCCGGTCAATAAAGTTCCCCAAACCGCCAGCAATCACCAAGGTCAACCCGGCCAGCATCCACTTTGAGGCATTTAGGTGCTTGATGAGGTAGTAAACAGCTCCGCCGATGACCAAAAATGTCACCAAAGTAAAGAGCCATTGCTGGTTTTCCAGCATGGAGAAGGCTGCGCCGGTATTCTGGAGATAGGTCAGACTCACCAGATGCGGAATAAAACTCTTGACCTGCCCTAGCTTAAAATCGCTGACAATATACAACTTAACCAGCTGGTCCACAACAATAAGAATCAAGACTGCAAAAGGAATAATAATTTTTCTTTTCATACTTTATTTTTTCTGTGCAAAATACTCTTTCATAACCGATACAAAGTCTTCTCCGACCTGAGTCAGCTCCACATCTTCACGCTTGACATAGACCATATGGTTGTCCAAGTTGTCGCAAAGCTTGATGACAGTAATACCATTTACACTATTGCTGTCCAAAAAGCCAGACCCCGTCGCATAAGCATCAGTACGCTCCAAAATTCCATTCAAAGTCGCACGGTCCGTCACATTAAACATCTGTGAGCTGGCACTGGTATCGACAAAATTCTCTGAATAATAGAGATACTCGTCCTTTTCCTGAGTGAAGCGAACAGTCGGCAAAGCAGCCAAATCTTCCATGACAAGCTCATTTTTCTGAGTCAGAGGGTGATCTTCCCGCAGGTAAATATGGGTCTGAAAAGGAATCAACTCAATTACTTCCAAGCCTAACTTTTCCACCCGCTGCATAATGCCTTTGGTATTTTGATTATTAAGGTAGATAATGCCGATTTCACTGTGGCCTTGCGCTACTTCATCCAGAATCTGCACAGTTGTTGACTCAAAAATCCGGAAGTTCTTATATTCTGGATAGGTCTGAGAAAATTGAGTAATCAAAGGCGGCAAAAAATCATAGTGCTGACTGGCAATTGAGAACTCATCCCGCTCTTCCTCGGGATTTGCATATTGGTTTTGGAAGACATCAAAACCCTTGACCAAATCTTGAGCCTTCTCATAAAACTCCATTCCTCGGCGAGTCAGAAAAGTCCCGCTGCTGGTCCGACGAAAAATCTTGAAGCCCAGTTCTTTTTCCAGATCACGGACAGAGATAGACAGACTAGGCTGGCTGACATACATTTTTTCCGCGGCTTCTCGAAAGGTTCCACTGTTAGCAATGGCGACCACATAACGCAATTGTTGAATATTCATAACATTTTCCTTCTTTACATATCGTCTCATTATACCATAAACCAAGGCAGAACAAAAGAAACCAGCTGTAAGAAGCCGGTTTCTCCTTTTAAGTTAATGAGCAATCTGAGGCAAATTTGCTATTTTTCTTTTAGATAAACAACCTCTGTCATCTCTTTGAAGCCTAGCTTTTTATAGAGTTTCAAAGCTTGAGTATTCTGCTTTTCTACGACAATCTGAAACTCCTGTCCATTGCGCTCGTTCAAATCCTGCATACTTGCAAGCAAGAGATAGCTTCCTAACCCTTGCCCCTGAAAGTCTTGATCAACCGCCAAGCCAAAGAAATAATTGGTACCAAAATCCGTATCAACTGACACAGAAGCTACACCTCTACCATCTTTCTTCAAGATATAAAGCAGACTGGATGTGCTGCTGACGGCTTCTCTGGCATATTTCAAAGCAACATCTAGCGGTGTCTCAAAGACTTGGGACTGAAAGGCTGCAATCTCTTCTGCCAAGTCCAAACTTCCCTGCATGACCTCTATCCCTTCTCTTTCTTCCAGAGGAAAAGTTTGAGCAGGCTGTGCCAGCCAGATTTCCGCTTCATCTGCTTGGTAATCAAATCTTCTAGCAAAATCAGGTTGAGCGCTCAAAAAGACCAGCTCCACTATATATTCAATCTTGGTCAAATCATACTTATCAGCTACTTTTGCAAAAGCAGCTAGAAGCTGATTAGCTACACCCTGACGGCGATACGCCGGCAGAACATAGAGAGAAACCTCTGCTTGGCCGGGTTCATCCGCATAGACTGATAAAAATCCGATGGTTCGGCCATCCATCTCAGCCAAGAAAAAGGCTGGCATTTCAGGAACTGCATTATAATTATTATCCAGATAGGGCAGTCGATAGCCTCCGTCTACCTTATTACACTCTTGAACTAATTCAAACAATGCCTGCTTTTCTTTCTCAGGTAATGCACTATAAGTTCTTATCTGCATCCGTCTCACTTCCTTCAAGTATTTCTTTCTATTTTACTACAAAAACCTTAGTCAAGCCATTCAAAAAGGGGCTGGAAAAATCCAGCCCCAATGTCGCTAAGTGAATCTTTTTTTATTTTTCAACGTGGTCAGCAAGTTCTTCCTGGGCTTTTTTATTTGCCGCAGTAGCTTCTTCTTTCCATTTTTTCTTAGCCGCTTCGTATTCTTTGGTCGTTACAACATCCTTCTGAAGCTGAGTCAGCTTGAAGTTGTAGCCTGAACCTTTGACACCAACTGGTGAGTAGGCTTTTGTAAATGGCACTGATTTAGTAACAGACGGTGTTGCTCCTTGTGAAACAGTCGGAATAATCAAGCCGCTATCTAGCAACCAAGCTTCCGCTTCTGCATACTTTTCGTAACGCAGCTGCACATCGTTGGTTTCAGCATTAGCTTCTTCCAGCATCTTGGTATAAGTATCCAAGCCTAGCTCTTTAATCTTATCATTGTCTTGACCTGGTTCAAATCCAAAGTTTTGCAAGCTTCCGCCATTCTTGATATTGAGAGTATCAAGGTAGGTAGATGGGTCTTGGTAGTCACCAGTCCAGCCACCAGTAGACATATCATAGTCTTTCTGAGCAGCAGAGTTAGCAAAATAAGTGATATTATTAAGATCGTCTGTGCTCATCTTTTGCAGGTCAATGACGACATTTTCCGCTCCAAGAGCTGATTCGATAGACTGTTTGGTTGAGCTAGCCCATTGAACGCCAATCGTGCTAGACTGATCAACTGGCATATCTAAGTGAATTGGGAATTCAACACCCTTAGCCTGCAAGGCTTGCTTCGCTTCTGCAAATTTCGCCTTAGCTTTTTCAGGATTGTAGTAAGGATCTTGAGCGTCAGAGAGGTCAATTCCTTGCCATTGGCTGCCATAGTTGACTAATTTTTCTCCAACAACAGTTCCAAAATCCTTGTCGCCAATTTGGACAAAGCTAGGCGGTACCAAGGTATTTCTCAAGACCTTAGTCGCTCCGTCTTCACCATTTCCTTGCGCACCATAAGATGTACGGTCAAATGCAAAGTTAATAGCCTGACGGAAGTCTTTGTTCATGATTGCTTCGTTAGTAGCAGATTTTTGAGCATCTGTTGTTTTAGAAGTATGATTGTAAGACTGACGGTTGTAGTTGAAATTATAGTAATAAGAAGTAGAATCTTGCGGGCTGTATACGATATTGTCCGCATATTTCTTCTTGACTGAAGCAAAGCCAGAGCTATTCGGATAGAGACGAGCTGTGCTGTAAACGCCATCGCTGAAGTTACGAATCAGCGCTTCCTGATCATTTCCATCGTAGTAGGTCAGTTTAATACTATCCAGAGTGACATTGTCTTTGTCATAGTAGTTTTGGTTCTTGACAAATTCCATCACAGACTTGGAAGTCAGAGACTTGAGCAAGTAAGGACCATTATAGAGGATGCTAGATGGCTTGACAGAGCCAAAATTGCTTCCTTCTGCTTTCAGAAACTCTTCATTGACTGGGAAAAGAATCGTGCTGGTCGTTTTAGAGTTCCAGTAAGGCTCCGGACGGGCCAAAGTGTATTGCAGGGTATGGTCATCAATAGCTTTGACACCAACATTGTCAAAATTCTTATCTTCACCCTTGATATAAGCATCCAAGCCCTTCACAGAGTCCTGAACGAGATAAATAGCTTCAGAATTTTCATCCGCTGCATATTTCAAACCAGTCACAAAGTCCTGGGCCTTTACTTCTGCATATTCTTCACCATCGGATGTGTACCATTTAGCATCATCGCGTAGCTTATAAGTATAGGTCAGGCCGTCCTTAGAAACTGTCCATGACTTGGCGATTGAGGGAACCAGATTCCCGTACTTGTCATTTTCAAAAAGTCCATCGACCAGGTTGGAAATGACATCACCTGTCGTTGCACGGTTTGTAGTAAGATAGTTCAAGCTGTCAGGGTCTGAACTATAAACGTAAGTATAATTATTTGTGCTAGATGAAGACTGGCTACAAGCCGTCAGCAATAGCCCGGCACTCAGTGCAACTCCAGTCGCAATCAGCCACTTTGATGCTTTCATGGATAGAACCTCCTTTGATGTTACATTTTATAACATGAACTATTATACCAAAAAGCGTATAAAAAGTAAATAGTAAACCGATGACAGATGAGTAAAATATTCAAGTCAGTATGCTTTTAGGAAACACATAAAGCTCTCAGCTACCGCATTCCTACTAATTTCCAAATAAAAAAAGAAGAATCCGTTTTTACTGCAAACTTGCTTTGGATTCTTCCTTTTTGTTATTTTATCAAGAATAAGTAAAACTGTAAGCTTTTCAACACTGCTCGCTCATTCTTTTATTGCTTATAGTCTGCGAGAGGACAAGTCATACAGATAGACAGCCCCAAACAAGAACAAGGCACCCAGCAAGACTAAGAACAAACTGCTGCTGTCTCCTGTTTTTGGAAGCTGGCTAAACTGTGCAGCCTGCTGACTTAGCTGCCGACGAGAACTTACAGGTTCAACAGAACGCAAACTCAGCTGCGGAGGATTTTGTTGACCTGGAACCATGCTCTGCCTAGCTGCAGTAATCTGAATAAGCTCCTTATAATAACCTTCTCCCATGCTGAATTCTCTATCTTGACTGTCAATCAAGGTCAGAGAAAGTACCGGACTGAACTGACCCTCTACTAAACCTTTCAAGCTGATCTCAACCGGATTGGAATCATTGGCTTTTTTAGAAATCAGAACAGTATCGCCAGAGATGGTATAGTCAGGACTTGGCAGGATGTTGAAATGCTGACTATCAATCTTAAGGGCAAGACGGTAGTCATTTTTCTCTAGACCGTTTAATTCACTCAGGGTAACAGTAGCTGTAAAAGGCTGAGCTAGCTGAGCAGATGCAGGGATATTGAGTTTGATATCCTTAACTGGATCGGTATAAAAGAGACCTTGCCCGATAGGATAGGCTACCTCTGTCTCGGACATGATACCATCCTTGATGAGCGGCACATTTACTGGTAACTTCCCAATATGATTTTGACCATTAAAAACGACTTCCACACCAGCTGGGATATTAGGGCCGAAGGCATTGTCAGGCTTCAGAGACTCTGTTGGATCCATGCCCTTGTTTCCATAAACTGCTACAATAGCCTTGGCATTAGGATAATTCGCTACATCATAAGGTTTGGAAATGCTCATGACAGCTGCCTGTTTTCCAGTTGCATTTGCATAGTCCACAACTTCTGTCGGAACTCTTGTCAGCCAGAAATCGCTGGCTAGTTGAGATTGCCGTCCAATTTCAGAAATCAAGACTAGGTGAGTTGCTTGGTCAATCTTCCCTTTCAAATCTTCTAACTTGGTTGTCTTGCTGTAGTTCATCGCTTCATATGTGACACCTGCTGGAATCACTCCGTCCGCTATCAGACGCTTGACACCCAGCTCTAGTCCAGGCACTTCATCGTCATAAGCCGCTAACAGCAAAATCCTGTCGCCAGATTTGACTTTAAAAGGCAGAACAGTATCATCGTTTTTAACTACAGTCACTGCGCTAGCAGCGATTTTTCGTTCAGTATCTCTGTTTAACTCTGAGCCAACAGTTGCTTCAGCCTTAGCTTGTGTGCGCTCAGATGGGTCAAAGTCTAAAATACCTCGTTTTTCTTTTAGATTCAAGATACGGGTCACTGACTCATCCAATCTGCTGGCTGGAATATCGCCCCTCTGAACCGCCTGCTCAATATCATTGATAATCTTATCGATTTTAGCTAAATCACTCTTGCTACGTAAGACGGTTGGCATCAGCACCACGTCTACACCTGATTTGATTGCCATGATAGCCGCTTCAGATTCTCCGAAGTTTTTGGCAATCGCATCCATGCCCATGGCATCAGATACCACTACACCCTTGTAGCCAAACTTCTTGCGAACAATGCCGGTAATAATGTCATCAGACAAGGTGGCAGGGATATAGATGGTTTCCCCAGTTTGTTTAGATATAACCGTGTCTTTTTCGATCTGAGGATATTGGATATGAGCTGTCATCAGCATATCAGCGTTTTTGTCAATGGCAGCTTTGAAAGGCAAGAACTCCAGTGCTTCTAACTCCGCATAGGACTTATCTACCAGAGGCAGACCAGTGTGAGAATCCACCGCTGTATCACCATGCCCAGGGAAATGCTTAGCCGCTACTGCGACATTGTATTTCTGAATCCCCTCCATCATAGCCGTTCCCAAACGGGCAACCACCTTAGGATCTGAAGAGAAGGAACGCAAACCAATAACGGGATTCTGCGGATTATTATTTGTATCAAATACTGGGGCAAAGTTGACATTCAAACCTAAAGCCGATAATTCCCGTCCGATAATTTGACCTGCTTGATTAGCCAATTCCGGATCACGCGTCGCGCCAACTGCCATGTTCCCAGGAAGAGCTGTCCCGCTGCCCAAACGATAGACGATACCACCTTCTTGGTCAATCGCGAGCAAAAGCGGCAGCTTACCATTATTAGCTTGGTTGCTGATAGCTGCTTGTTGCAGGGCCTGTGTCAAGGCTAAGGTTTGAGCAGTTCCCTTCACATTCTCAGCAAAAAGAATAACTCCGCCAAAATCGTATTTATCAACCGCTTCTGCAACCTCTTTATTAAGCTCCGTCATATCGGACTGGGCAGCTTGGCCCTCTTGCTGCCATTTTCTGAAGTCTGGCATCAGCATCTGGGTAATTTTCTGACGAAGCGTCATATCTGCCACAAGCTCCTGTACTCTCTTAGAAGCTGGTGGCGCATCAGTCGCCGCTTGACCTTGCGCCTGATTGGCATCTGAGGAAACTTCTGCAGACTGAGCGGTCGCTGGTTTGGCAGAATCTTCTACCAAATTACCAGTATTAGCTTCTTGGGTTGAAGCAGCCGTTTCAGTAGCTGCAACTTCCGAAGCATCAGAGACTGGCAAGGCTTTTGCGGCAATTTGACTATCCTGACTTGTCGTGCCACTAGCCCCTGCAACACTATCAGAAGAGTCCGTTACAACTGCTGCACTTGCTTGTTCAGACTGGTTAGCAGATTCTGGCGGCTGATTAACCGAATCTGCTTTTATGGCTCCCAATGGCCAAAAAACTAGTAATGATAAGGCAAGCGCCAATAGCAATTTATACCTTTTCATCATAGGCATTCTCCTTTCATCCCTATAATAATAGCACAAAAAACGATGTTTGTAAACGTTTACATATCATCTAATGATTGTTTGTTTTTATCACCAATTAGTAATACAATCTCTATAAAAATGAAATAGTATTACAATATTATAGAAATGTTACAGAGGTATAATTTTATAGAAATAACATAACCTAACTGTTAAAAATGAGATTCTTTAATCTTATAGTAACAGTTGCATAGAAAGGATTTGCTATGAGACAAGAAAAGAACACCAAAGCAATGTTCAACCGCCGCTATTGGCTGGGCCTCTCTCTCGCTTCTGCTGCGACTTTGGCCTCTGCTTTGATTTCCACCGGAACAGTTCAAGCGGAGAACAAGTCAATCCCTGACTGGGCTTCTAGACGTGAAGTTGGTATTTACGATCCTAGTGTACCAGATATTGAGGACGACCCTACTATCTTTGATGATCCAGGACCTATCAAGGTTCCGGAGGCTCCTAAACGTGAGTTCCCTGCTGCTTTTTATGATGAGTCTGGGGAAATAATTAAAAATAGAATCGTACTTCACGAGGGTAAATACTATCTCGCAAACCAATATGGAGATACATACAAAATTCAAGATGACCCAGCAGAACAAATTCCGACAAATCTAAAAAACTCCTTCTATACCAGCCCAACAGGTAAGGTCTATTATTTTGACGAAAAAGGACGAAGGGTCATCAATCTTTACAGTGTAGATGGCAAACAATACTTCTTTGATTCTTACGGAGAAATGGCTAAAAACAGATTTATTAGTTACTCTGAATACACTTATTACTTTGGAGAAGATGGAACACCTTATAAAAACGGACTTTATAAGATTGGCAAGTACTATTATTACTTTACCGAGTATGGCGATCTTTTGAGGCAAGGTTCTTTCGACTACAAAGGAAAGACCTATTATACTAATTGGCATGGCGTTGTTAATATAAAAGACGAAGAAGTTGCGCCATAGTAAAAAGTTCCGATATAAAAAATCCCCCGCTTAATAGCAGGGGATTTTATCCATTTCTGAATTATTTAGCGATTGGGTAAACAGAAACTTGTTTCTTATCGCGACCTTTGCGTTCAAAGCGTACTACGCCTTCAACTTTTGCAAACAAAGTATCATCTCCGCCGCGTCCAACGTTGACACCTGCATGGATATGAGTGCCGCGTTGACGGTAAAGGATAGAGCCACCTGTTACAGTTTGACCGTCAGCTGCTTTAGCTCCCAGACGTTTCGCTTGTGAATCACGTCCGTTAGATGTGGAACCTCCACCTTTTTTGTGGGCGAATAGTTGCAAGTTAGCAAGATTCATTTTTAACATAATGTTTTTCCTCCGTGTTAGTTTTCTGTGATAACTCTGGTTTGGACGAACTCAGAAGAGTCCTCCGATAAGTTTGCCATTCCTAGGAAAAATGATTCAAAGAAAAGCTGAGTCATTTCTCTTTGGTGTGACGGTATATCCTGAGGAATTTCAACCTTCAGATAGCCGCCTTCTATTTCGTTTAATTCTAAGTTTGGTTCGTAGCCTGCGAATTTCTCAACTGAATTGACAAAATTAATGGCGAGCGTCGAAACGGACGCACACACGACATCAAAGCCGTATTCACCACTCGCGGCGTGACCTGTGATTTCTGCACGCCTCAGTTCGCCATCTTCGGCTCTTTCAAAGACTGCTTGTATCATTTAATCTCCTTAAAATTAAGCGTTGATAGCGTTGATGACAACTTTTGTATATGGTTGACGGTGACCTTGTTTACGATGGCTGCCTTTTTTAGGTTTGTACTTGTAAGTAACAACTTTCTTTTGCTTGCCTTGTTTTTCAACAGTTCCGACAACAGTAGCTCCAGCAACAAGCGGAGTTCCTACAACAGTGTTTTCACCACCAACAAGAACAACTTCGTCAAAAGTAACGTCTTGACCAGCTTCAGCGTTCAACTTTTCAACGTAGATTGCTTGACCAACTTCAACTTTAACTTGTTTTCCGCCAGTTTTAATGATTGCGTATGTGCTCATTATGCACCTCCTATGATTTTTTAGGGTTTCCCCGAATTTTGTGAAGACTCGCCTAGCATCGTGGGACGAACCACTTAAGAGAAGAGCTCTAAGTATAACAAAGAATAAACTAGGAATTGAGCCGAAGGCATAACTTGTGTTAGGCAAGGCGATAATGACGAAGTTTAAATTTGTTATACGACGAGCAACGATGTTCGTGCGGTTGCACAGGAATGTGCATAGTCAACTCTATAAGTATATCACTTCTGCCGCTCTTTAGCAAGTTTTTTTATCTCATGAAAACGGATTTTCAAGGATTATCTTTAGATTTTGTCTACTAATGAACAAAGACTATTTCTGTTATCCGCTAACCGCCTTGTTAAATAATGATTAGATAAAAAATTTCTAAATATAACGCCGAACCTTATCTTGATAGTCTTGATAAGACTTTCCGAATTTTTCAAGACACCAGCGCTCTTCAGATAGGATAATCCAGTGGGCCGCAGTCTGAAAAATCACTAAAATCAGAAAGAAAATCATTGACTTAGTCAAAAAAGCTATTCCCAAAAAACAAACAAAGTAAGCTACATACATGGGATTACGGGAATAGCGATAAAGACCCTTTGTATTCATGCCGTTTGCATCTGGTCTAGCGAAATCCCTCATACTGATAGCACACAAAGCCAAACCAAGCAGGTAAATAGCTATACCAGCATAAAAGAAAACAGAAAAATCAAACTTAATTTCAAGCAAAAAAGGCGTTATGAACAAAGCTAGATTGCTCAATTGATAAATCATATAAGCTATCTTTTCCTTTCCTTGGACTGGTGCAAAATAAGCTGCGCGTGACAAAGCATTTTTGCCAAAATGACTTAATAAAGGAAAACGAATCAGCAGAAAAGGAATTAAGAGAAAAACAGCAAGCATAAACGTCACCTTCTCTCGCTTTTACAACAGCCCCTCAATCAGCTCATCAACTTCATCAGCCTCTGCTTGCGGTCTGATTTCTGTAATCATGATTCCTGCAACAGCGCGCTCCACCAAGCCTTCAACATCTAGGTAAGTTTCATACTTCTCAGCATTCTTGATTTTCGGATTAGTTTTAGGTCGGTCTGGAGCAAAAATGGTACAGCAGTCTTCAAATGGTTGGATAGAGATTTGGAAAGTATCAATTTTCTCTGCAATATCAATGATTTCCAGCTTGTCCATGGTCACGACAGGACGTATAACCGGTGTATTGGTTACAGCGTTGATAGCCTGCATACTCTCAATCGTTTGACTTGCCACCTGACCAAGACTTTCTCCGTTGATAATGACTTGAGCGCTCCGCTCCTCTCGAATCCGGTCCGTAATACGCATCATAAAGCGACGGGTCAGTGTCATGAGATAGGCTTCTGGAGCCTTGGCCTTGATTTCCTCCTGAATCTCTGTAAAAGGCACTTCGATAAACTGGATGTTGCCGCCAAACTTGGTCAGTTTTCGAGTCAAATCCTGAGCTTTTTTCAAAGCACCTGGACTGGTGTAAGGCGGACTGGCAAAGTGAACCGCCTCAATATCCACACCACGCTTAAGAGCCAGATAGCCCGCCACCGGTGAGTCAATCCCACCAGAAAGCATGAGCATACCTTTTCCTGAAGTGCCAACCGGCAGTCCTCCAGCACCACGAATCGTTTCATACGAGATATAGGCCGCTTCTTCACGAATTTCGACCCGAAGCTCAATATCTGGTGCTTTCATCTTGACCTGAACATTGGGAATAGCCTCAAAAACAGCATCACCAAGCGTCTGGTTAAGCTCGCGGCTATCCAATTCAAAGCTGTGGTCACTGCGCTTGCTGGTAATTTTAAAGGTCATGCCTTCCTGATAGACTTGCTTCATGATGGTTTGAACAGCTTCAATCAAGGCTGGTACAGACTTTTTAACCCTATAAGATGGTGAGAAATTCTGAATCCCAAAAATCTGCTTGAGTGATTCAGCGACCAGCTGATAATCGGTCCCTTGCAGATAGATATGAGTGCGGTCACGGTCAGCCTTGACATGGACCTGTGGATAGACTGACAAGACAGCTTGGATATTGCGTTTGAGTTTGTTGATAAAGCGCATGCGGTTCTTCCCTTTGGTTGAGAGCTCGCCGTAGCGCACCATAATTTCTGAATATTGCATTGTTTACCTTACTTTTCTGGTTTTTTCGTAAATAATTTTAAAAGTCGTCAAAAACTGCTCCATCTGGCTCATATCGTTGTCAAGATCCAAACTGATGCGAACAGCAGTTTGAGCGAGAGACTTTTCGACGCCCATAGCGATTAGGGTTCCTGCTGGCTTACCGGCCTTAGAAGAGCAAGCACTAGTAGTCGAGATATAGATCTCGTAGTCTTCAAATGCATGGACGACAACTTCACCCCGCACTCCCTTGATACCAAAGGTTAGTATATGAGGCGCAAAATTTTCCATGTCTGAGAAAATCACCACATCTGGATACTTCTGCAGCTCTTCAAGGAGAATCTTCTTCATCTGAGCCGTCCGCTGGGCAAATACTTCTTGCTTTTCCATGGACAAACGCAGTGCCTTGGCCGTCGCTGCAATGCCAGCTAAATTCTCCGTCGTTGAGCGCTTGTCTGACTCCTGACCACCGCCAGTCAAGAGGGGGCTGATTTTCTTACCAGACTTGATATAGACAAATCCTACGCCCCGGACACCGTGAAATTTATGACTGGAAAATGTCGCAAAATCCACGCGATCCGTCAGATAAGAAGCTGTCGGAATCTTCGTAACAGCCTGGACAGCATCCACGTGAAATGAAATAGTCGGCTTGTCTGCTAGCAGTTCAGATATCTTCTGAATGGGCTGAATACTGCCGATTTCATTATTGACAGCCATGATGGAGATTAGAGTGGTGTCTGGTCGAATCAACTCAGCCAGCTTGTCTACATCAACAAAACCTGCCTTGTCCACTGGGGCAAAATCTATTTCAAAGCCTTGACTCTGCAACCAGAGGGCTGATTCTTTAACTGCAGGATGCTCAATGTTGGATACGATGATGTGTTTGCCAAAGGGAGCCTTTTCAAAAGCAACTCCCTTTAGCACCCAGTTGTCCCCTTCTGTCCCTCCGGACGTAAAAAAAATCTCCGACAAAGACTTTCCTAAAAGCTCTGCTATTTGCCTGCGTGAAGCTTCTAAGAGACGGGTTGCCTGACTGCCTAAACTGTGCAGACTGGATGGATTTCCCCAGATTTTAGAAGCGACCTCTGTGTAAGCGGCCAAAGCCTCAGGATAAGGCTTGGTTGTCGCTGAATTATCTAAATAAATCATGTTCTTTCCTCTAAATTTCAATACTCCTATTGTAACACGAAAGAGAAACTGGAACAAGAAAGAAAAAGCCCTAAATTCTGTTAAAACTTAGGGCTAAACTTCACCGGTCATAAAACTCATGCAGCAAGCCAAAGAGTTCCTGTTGTTGAGCGAACAAGCTCTGACCGATGGTAGTAGATTTGATGAGGGTTCGTTCCTCTACATTTTCAATCACCTTTTTCAGGGAGGTCTGAGCAAACGGCGATTCTACGACTTTTTGAGCGTTTTGGAAAGGCTGATGGGTCACCAGCTGGAAGCCATAGGAATTATTGAGCAGTGAATATCCGGCTGTTCCAGTCTTCTTCTGATAGGCCTTG
The DNA here is from genome assembly GCF_001557225.1 of Streptococcus sp. CCH8-C6. Classification (NCBI taxonomy): domain Bacteria; kingdom Bacillati; phylum Bacillota; class Bacilli; order Lactobacillales; family Streptococcaceae; genus Streptococcus; species Streptococcus sp. CCH8-C6. The sequence continues at coordinate 41,466 of NZ_LSJN01000070.1, read as the reverse complement.
CAGAGACCACCATCAATGACAAAGAGCAGACCGCCCCCACGGATAGGCGACTCTCCCTTGCCCGTCTTAACCGGAGTATGGCCATTGACCATCCTAGACTCTTGAGAAAAGAGGCCAAATTCTTCCAAAATCAGCTGGCAGACTTTCTCAGAATTACGATAAGAAAAATATGAATTTTCTACTTCCTTGTGGGTATCCTTATCTTCAATGAAATAGCGCTCCAAGGTAGTCATCTTTTCTTTGCCAAACAGAGGAGACAACTTGCCTTTCCAGCAATACCAAATCAAATCAGTCGACAAATCATCGCCCACTTCCTTGTCCTTGGCCGCCTGCCGAATATGATACTCAAAGAAATCCAGCAATTCCTTGCCTGCATAATGGGCTTGATTGAGAATGAAAGGCTGGAATTCTCCTGACGGCTCCAGAGGAATGCAGCCGTGAAAAAGCAAGTGCTGGTTGTAAATCTTATACATAGAGCCCTTGTTCATCAGAAGACTCATATGCTCAGCCATCTTAAGAGAACTTTGGAATGAGGCCAGCATACTGTCTACAGCTTGATTTTCTTCAGGTGTCAAGGCTGACGGATTTTCAGGATTGATGGTTTGGAAGCAGGTATTAACTAGGGCATGCTTGGTATCGTCAATCGTAACACTTTCTTCCCAATAGTCAATCTTGTCCAGCATAACATGATCCTGCATCTGGAATTCAGGTCGTCGTTTGATGAGCTGATTTTCCAGCTTGAACTGGATAATCGCTAAGGCTTGGTGAACCTTTTCCAGCTGCAGAATTTCCTCATCTGAAAACTCCTGCTCTCTACCACCAAGAATAGGCCTAAACTTAGGATTAGACTGGTAAGTCTTGTCCGCAAAAAGGGTCAAAGAGCGCAGGTTTAAACCATAATCTTTCTCGATATCCCAGAGATAGCCATAGCGAGCTGCGATGCGCAACACATTGAGCAAGCAGGCCTTAGAGCCAAAAAAGGCTCCCATCCAGATAATGTCGTGATTGCCCCACTGAATATCGAGCGAGTGAAAATGCTGCAGTTCATCCATGACCTGAGCACTACCAGCTCCTCTGTCAAAAATGTCTCCAACTACATGCAGATGGTCAATCAACAACCGCCGGATACTTCGAGACAAGCCTAGGATAAAAGGCACAGCTTCCCTCAATTCAATCACATAAGTCAGGATATTCTCAAAATAGGATTTTTTATCAGCTAGAGCCGTGTCACTATAGAGCAACTCCTCGATAATATAGGCATACTGTGGCGGCAAAGCCTTTCTGACCTTGGACCGACTGTATTTTGCACCTGCAAAAGCCAGCAAGTTCAAGAGCTGAGGAATGGTTTCCTGATACCAGTCTTGGCCTTTAGTTTCTTCCCCCAGCACAAGCTCAGGATAGGAAACCAGCGCTGACAGGCGGTCCATATGAGCTTCTGACAAGCTGTCCCCAAAACAGTCCTTAATCTTCTCATTGAGGATACCTGCACAGCTTCTCAAAATATAGTCAAATGCAGCAAACTCCCCGTGAATGTCACTGATATACAGCTCCGTTCCTTTGGGCAGGTTCAAAATTGCCTCTAGGTTGGTCAGCTCTGTAATGACCTTCTGCCGACTATCAAATTCTTTCAATAAAATACGCTTATATTGCTCCATCTTATGCCCTCACTCTATAACCGCTTTTTGCAATCTTCTCTCTTATCTCAATTTCTTCAAATGGTCTTCAATCAAGAAAGCCGTCTCCTCAATTGATTTATCCGTGATATTGATGACATGAGCCCGATACTTTTTAAAGACTTCTTTTGAGTAGTCTAGTTCTTCGTATATCTTTTCCAGATCTGTGTAGCTGGTCGACTGGGTCAATCCCAGAGAATTCAAGCGATTACTGCGTATCTTAGACAGTTTTTCTGGCTCACATAAGAGGCCGATAATCCGCTCCGGATCAACCTTCTCCAAGACCTGAGGCAGAGGGACTTCTGGAATCAAAGGCAGGTTGGAAACCTTGTAGCCTTTATTAGCCAGATAAATACTGAGTGGCGTTTTGGATGTACGGGAGACGCCCAAGAGCACCAAATCCGAATCTAAAAATCCTTGTGGTGCCTTGCCATCGTCGTATTTGACTGCAAACTCAATAGCGGAGATTTTATTAAAATACTCAGTGTCCAGCCGGTGCAAGGTACCCGGCACCTCTATGGGACTGGTGCCCGTCTTTTCTCTGATAATCTCAAAAAATGGATGCATCAAATCCAGATAAGCAAGGCCATTGGCCTGACTGAACTCTCTAGCTGCAGCTGCTAGCTTGCCATCAACCAGAGTACTAATAACAAGGGCATCGTCCTTGATGGCATCGCGCAGAATATCCAGCAATTCTTCTTCTTTGTTGATAAATGGAAAACGATAGTTGTTATTAAAAATAATATCTGGGTACTGGGCTGTCACCGCAGACAATAGCTTCTGCGAAGTCCCCCCCAAAGAATCTGAAATGCTGTAAACAATAATTTCTTTCTTCATGTTCATTCCTCTTACCTATTAACCTCAGCGCTTCTAGCCTCTTGAATAATGTAATCCAGCAGGGCTGACTTGGTCACAGTTCCTAAAATTTTACGCTCATTATCCTTATCCACTACCGGCAGTGAATCAATCGCAAAATCCTGCAAAACTGCTGCCGCTTCCAAAATGTTCATATCCTTGTAGCAAGTTTTGATATGGGGCATTCGGGTCATGCAGACCGCTACAGGAGTGCCGTCAATGTTAGTATTGAGCGAAGCCCGCAGCAAGTCTTTACGCGACAAAATCCCCAAGAGCAGCTTATGCTCATCAATGACATAGAGAACATCCGCATCATACATAAATAAGGTAATAATGGCATCTTGAATAAAGGAATCATGAGATACCAAAACAGGCGAAGTCATAATCTCTGCCACTTCCTTTCGAAAGGTATCGAAAAAGAAAAGCGTCTCTAAATCCGAGCCCGAGTATGTGTAACCAACTTTAGGCGTAGCCTTCAAAATCCCAACCAAGGTCAGAAAAGACAGATCCGAACGCAGAGTCGCTCGAGAAATATCGAGTAATTCTGAAATTTTCTCGCCACTGAGTGGCTGGTGTTCTTTAACAATTTCTACAATTTTCTTTTGCCGTTCACTTAATTTCAAATAGGTCTGACTCCTTCTTTCTTTATGTAGATGATTGGCCTGATTTCGCTTAAAATTTAGGAATTATTACTCATATTTCATTTTCAGACGTTTAAATAATCATCATTTTGTAACACATTATAACAAAAAAAGAAAAATTGTCAATAAAATAGGATGCTTTTTTCTGTTGACAAATATATGTGATGTATATTACAATGTATTTGTCTGCAATATGACATATATTTCATAATTTTGGAGGTAAATATGGCGAAATGGATTTACTCCTTCGAGGAAGGATGTGCAGAAGACAAAGCCCTGCTTGGCGGAAAAGGAGCCAACCTAGCTGAAATGACCAATTTGGGACTGCCTGTCCCTCCAGGTTTTACTATTACCACAGAAAGCTGTATCGAATATTTAGAAAATCCTTATTTCTTTGAATCTTCTTTAAAAGAAGATGTTTTGAAAGCGGTTACTGGATTAGAAGAAAAAACAGGTAAATATTTCAGCGGCAACGACTCAGCCTTGCTCTTAGTGTCTGTTCGAAGCGGAGCCAAGTTTTCCATGCCGGGCATGATGGACACTATTCTCAATCTAGGTCTGAACGATTTAAGAACCCAGACTCTGGCTGAGCAGACCAATGCTGACTTTGCCTACAACTGCTACCGACGTCTGTTGCAAATGTTTGCTGATGTGGTTTATGGCATTTCCAAAGACGAGTTCGATGACCTCTTGGGATATTTTGAAAAGAATGCTGGCAAACAGGCCAAGGATTTCACACTGGAAGAGCACCAAGCTTTGATTGAGCAGTATAGGCAGCTTTATCGTGAGCATCATCAAACCTTCCCCCAAAGCTCGAAAGAGCAGCTCTATGCTGCTATCAAGGCAGTCTTCAAGTCTTGGAATAATCCCCGAGCTGAGGTTTACCGCAACTTGAATGATATTCCTCATGATTTGGGAACAGCGGTAAATGTCCAAGCCATGGTTTTCGGAAATAGCGACCAAGCCAGCGGTACAGGAGTTGTCTTTACGAGAAACCCTGCCAGCGGTGAGCAGCAGCTATTTGGCGAGTTCTTGCTCAATGCACAAGGAGAGGATGTCGTAGCCGGCATTCGGACACCTGAGCCTATTGCTGCACTTGAGACAGCTCTCCCTCAGGCCTATGCAGCCTTCCAAGACTATGCTAAGATTCTCGAAAACCACTATAAAGACATGCAAGATATAGAATTTACTATTGAGAAAGGTAAACTCTATATTCTCCAAACTAGAAACGGTAAACGGACCGCCAAGGCATCTTTGAAAATCGCCTTAGATCTGGTAGACGAGGGCATTATCAGCAAAAAAGAAGCTCTCCAGCGCGTATCTCCTGCTACGATTAGCCAGCTCATCCATCCTGTATTTGAAGAAAAAGCTCTGCAAGATGCTCCTTTCTTTGCTCAAGGACTGCCAGCAAGCCCTGGTGCTGCAACTGGTGAGATTGTCTTTACAGCTGAGCGCGCCAAAGACTACCACTCCTTGGGTAAAAATGTCATCTTAGTACGGCAGGAAACTTCACCTGAAGACATTGAGGGCATGGTTGTCAGCCAGGCCATCGTAACTAGTCAGGGCGGTATGACCTCTCACGCAGCTGTCGTAGCTCGGGGAATGGGAACTTGCTGTGTGGTTGGCTGCGGTGAGCTGACCATCAGCGAGGAAAGCAAGACTGTTTCCTGCGGAAATCTTGTCTTGACCGAAGGTGACGTCATTTCAGTTGATGGCAGCTCTGGGCGCATTTATAGCGGTGAGATTCCGACCGTCCTTGTCGAAAATGACCAAGAACTCCAACGACTGCTTTCATGGGCAGACGAAGTCGCACAGCTCAAAGTCCGTGCCAACGCAGAGACCGTTCAAGATCTAAAAACAGCTATTAAGTTTGGGGCAAAGGGCATCGGTCTGGCTCGTACCGAACACATGTTCTTTGGCCAAGAGCGGATTCTGGAAATGCGGCGCCTGATTCTGGCCGACAACGAATTGGAAACCAGGTCCGCCCTCAAAAAACTGCTAGAGTTCCAAGAAAATGACTTCTATCAAATGTTCCAAGCAGTTCAGGACAAACCTATGATTATCCGTCTTTTGGATCCGCCGATGCATGAATTTCTACCTAAAGATTCACAGGAAATCAAGGCTTTGGCTGACAAGCTGCACAAGTCACCAGAAAAGCTGACTCGCCGCATTGAACAGCTGCAAGAAAGCAATCCTATGCTGGGCCACCGCGGCTGCCGTCTGGGGATTACGCAACCAGAGATTTACAAGATGCAGGTCGAAGCCGTCTTCAAGAGTGCTATCAAGCTGAGTCAAGAAGGATTGACTGTCAAGCCAGAAATCATGATTCCGCTGATTGCGGACAAGGCTGAGCTGGACTCTGTCAAAGCCTTTCTCATCCAACATATCAACAAGCTCTTTAGGCATCAAGGTCTAGAGCCTTTCCCTTATGAAATCGGCACTATGATTGAACTTCCGCGTGCCTGTCTGGTTGCAGACCAGCTGGCTCAGGAAGCAGACTTCTTCAGCTTTGGTACTAATGACCTGACCCAGATGACCTACGGTTTCTCACGAGACGATATTGGAAAATTCATCGGCCATTATAAGGAGAAAGAAATCCTTCCTTTTGATCCTTTCCAAACTGTCGACCAAGCGGGTGTTGGTGAATTGATGCGGATAGCCATCAGTAAGGGTCGTCAAGTCAAGCCTGAACTTCCTATCGGCATCTGTGGCGAGGTCGGTGGTGATCCTACTTCCATCCCCTTCTTCCAAGAAATTGGTATCACCTATGTCTCCTGCTCTCCTTATCGGGTTCCAGCAGCTAGGCTGGCTGTTGCTCAAGCTGCGCTCAAAGATAAGAAAGCGTGATTACTTTGCTATTCTAGCTCAAGAAGCTGCTCAACCAAAACTTGAGCAGCCTCTTTTCTTGACAGCAATCTTCTGTGTGCGTTTTCATAGAGAAAAATTTGATTTTTTTAAGACATTTTCATATAAAAAACGTATAATGAGAGATGAAACATCAATTGAAATTTTAAAAGGAGATTCTTGCAAGCATGGAAAACTATTCTCGCAGCAATAAAAACAAGACAAAATCAACTAAAAAACCCACTAAACAGCATATCAAAACTGGTCTTTCAGCCTTCCAAAAGACTATTGCAACTGTTGCCAGTATCTTGTCTATCATCATTGCCAGCATCACGATCATGAATCTAACCGGCCAAAAGGATGAAAAATCAAAAACTGATACCAGCAGCTCTACTGCAACGACTACCATCATCAAGGAAATCGAAAAAGAAACTAGCAACCCTGCTTCAACAACTGCAACTGATACAGCAGCTTCCAGCAGTGATACAGCAGCCGTTGAGACTAGTGCATCTAGCTCTGCTGCAGATACAGCAGCAGGCGATACTACTGCCTCTAGCTCTGCTGCAGATACAGCAACCAACACTCAGACAGAAGCTTCAAACTAAGAAAGCAGAAAACGCCCGGCTCAATGAGCCGGGCGTTTTTCTTGTATTCATCAAGTAATTATTTGACTATCATTTCCGATACATCTTGACTTGAAGATAGAGGTCATTGTAGGTTCCCAACCATTTAGGGCCCAACTGCTCATAAACTTCCAGATGTTTCATCGTTTCCTCAGTCGGATAAAAAGCCTCATCTTCCTGAGTTTCCTTAGGCAACATGGCCTTGGCAGGAAGATTTGGTGTCGCATAACCAACATAAAGGGCATTTTTATAAGCATTTTCCGGTCTCAGCATAAAGTTAATAAACTGATAGGCTGCTTTTTTATTTTTGACCGTTTTAGGAATGACAATATTGTCAAACCAAAGGTTGCTGGCTTCTGTAGGCACGACATAGCGTAGGTCTTCATTAGCCTCCAGCATCTGACGAGCCTCGCCAGAAAAGGTCACACCAATAGCAGCATTGTTCTGAATCATGTATCCCTTCATCTCATCAGCCACAATGGCCTTGATATTTGGCGTCAGAGTGTAGAGCTTATCAACAGCCTCCTGCAGCTGATCTGCATCTTTGGAGTTTAGACTATGGCCATCCGAGTTCAGACCAAGTCCCATGACTTCGCGAGCTCCGTCAATCATCATGATGGAGTTTTTGTATTCAGGACGCCAAAGGTCATTCCAATGCTCTGGGGCTTTATCAACCATTTTTTCATTGTAGACAATGCCCAGTGTTCCCCAAAAATAAGGAATCGAGTACTGATTTCCTGGATCGAAAGGCTGGTCTAAAAAGTCAGAGCCGATATTTTCCAAGCCTTTAATCTGGCTATGATCTAGCTTTTCTACCAAGCCTTCCTTCATCATCTTGGCAATCATATATTCACTAGGAATAGCAATGTCGTAGGTTGTGCCGCCCTGCTTCACTTTCGTATACATGGCTTCATTGGAGTCAAAGGTATCGTACTGGATTTGGACACCAGTTTCCTTAGTAAACTCAGTCAGCAGCTCAGGATCAATATAGTCACCCCAGTTGTAAATGACTAACTTATCGCTCTCCTTGCTCTGCGTCCGACTTTCAATCTGGTAACTGACACCCCACAAAACAAAGATAATCAGCAGAATCCCCGCTAAAAATGAATAGAGCTTTCTCATACAGTCTCCTCCTTCTCATGGGTGATAAAGTAATACCCAATTACCAAAGCAATGCTGAAGAGAAAGACCAAGGCTGATAGGGCATTAATTTCTAGAGAAATCCCCTGCCGAGCGCGGGAGTAAATCTCAACAGACAGAGTAGAAAAGCCATTGCCAGTAACGAAGAAGGTCACAGCAAAATCATCTAGTGAATAGGTAAAAGCCATGAAGTAGCCAGCGATGATGGCTGGAGTCAGATAAGGCAACATAATTTCCCTGAGCATTTGCAATTGGCTGGCTCCTAGGTCATAAGCAGCCTTAATCATATCATCATTCATTTCCTTCAGACGCGGAAGAATCATCAGCACCACAATCGGAATGGAAAAGGCCACATGGCTAGCCAGTACAGACAGGAAGCCCAGCTGGAATTTTGCAGTAGTAAAGAGAATCAGAAAACTGGCCCCAATCATGACATCCGGTGCCACCATAAGAATATTGTTGATAGACAGAAAGGCATCCTGATATTTCTTGCGGGCTTGATAGATATAGATGGCTCCAAAAGTTCCAATCAAAGTCGCAATCAACGAAGACAGGAAAGCCAGAAAGAAAGTCTGGACCAAAATCAGAATCAGACGTGAATCCTCAAAGAGATTTTGAAAATGACTGAGACTGAATCCTGTAAAACGATTCATGTCTTCCCCAGCATTAAAGGCATAAGCAATCAGGTAAAAGATGGGGATATAGAGCACCAAAAAGACAAAGGCTAAATAGAGATTTGCAATTTTTTTCATCGCCCTCTCCTTTCCTTGGTTGCCCACATGGTAAAGAGCATGGCAACAATCAGTACCACTCCGATAGTAGAGCCCATGCCCCAGTTCTGAGTGGTCAGGAAGTGCTGCTCAATGGCAGTTCCCAGAGTAATTACCCGATTACCCCCGATTAAGCGGGTCAGCATGAAGAGGCTGAGACTAGGGATAAAGACTGACTGCACTCCACTTCTGACACCATTCAAGGACAAAGGGAAAACTACCCGACGGAAAGTCTCCCAGCGATTAGCTCCCAAGTCGTAGCTGGCATTGATAAGATTAGGATCCAAATCATCCAGAACGTTGAAAATGGGCAGAATCATAAAGGGTAGCTCAATGTAGCTAGCTACAAAGATAAATGAAAAGTCCGTAAAGAGAATCTGCTGCGGTCCTACTCCGATAAAAGTCAAAAATTGATTGATTGAACCATTCTGACCAAAGATACCAATGAAAGCATAAGCTTTAAGCAGGAGGTTGATCCAGGTCGGCAGGACAATCAGCATGAGCCAGAGCTGCTTGTGCTTGAGCTGAGTCAAAAAGAATGCGGTCGGATAGGAAATCAGCAGGGTTACGACAGTAATAATCCCTGCATAAAGAACCGAATTCAGACTCATCTTGAGATAGGTCCAGTTCTGCGATGTGAAGTAGGTCTGGTAATTTTCCAGCGTAAACTGGCCTTCAATGTTGAAGAAGGACTTCCAGATAATCATGACAACAGGTGCCAAGACAAAGAGGAAAATCCAGAGCAGGTAGGGCAAGAGAAAAAGATTAGAGGTTGTTTTCTTCATCGCGTTCCTCCTCAATAGCATTGATCAGACCCGCTTCTTGCTCTTCTACTTCTACATATTCTTCGATACGGGCATCGAATTCTTCTTCAGTTTCATTGAGACGCATGATGTGGATATCTTCAGGCTCGAAATGCAGACCAATCTCTTCACCAACAATGGCCTTACGAGTCGAGTGAATCATCCATTCATTGCCCAGCTCATCATAAGCGATAATCTCATAGTGAACACCACGGAAAAGCTGGGTATCAACTTTAACCTGCAACTTGCCTTCTTCTGGCAGAGTAATCCGTAAATCCTCTGGCCGAATCACCACCTCGACAGCTTCATTTGGTCGCATTCCGCCATCCACTGCTTCAAAGCGCTTGCCGTTAAACTCAACCAGATAGTCTTCAATCATCTTACCTGGCAGAATATTGGACTCGCCAATAAAGGTTGCAACAAAGTGGTTAATGGGCTCGTCATAAATATCGACAGGCGTCCCCGACTGAACAATTTCACCGTCATTCATAACGAAAATCCAGTCACTCATAGCCAGGGCTTCCTCTTGGTCGTGCGTGACAAATACAAAGGTAATACCTAGACGCTGCTGCAATTCGCGCAACTCATACTGCATGTCTGTACGCAGCTTCAAATCCAGAGCGGAGAGGGGCTCATCCAGCAAAACGACCCGCGGCTGATTAATGATTGCTCGCGCGATAGCTACACGCTGGCGCTGACCGCCCGACAGTTTGCGAATAGAACGGCGCTCAAAACCTTCCAGCTGAACCATTTTCAGCACTTTTGCAACTCGCTCTTGAATTTCTTTTTTGTCAACCTTGCGCAGACGCAGCGGAAAGGCAACATTTTCAAAAACATTCATATGCGGAAACAGTGCATAGGACTGAAAAACCGTGTGAACATCTCTTTTATTGGTGGGAATATCATTGATGCGGACGCCATCAAGAAAAATATCCCCGTCTGTCGCGTCCAAAAGACCGGCAATAATGTTCAGAATCGTTGATTTTCCAGAGCCGGAAGAGCCCAGCAAAGTATAGAACTTTCCTTCTTCCAGCTCGAAATTAATATCTTTCAGAACGACAGTATTATTATCTTCAAAAACTTTTGAAACGTTTTTAAATTCGATGATTGGTTTTTTCAATTGTCATAAATTCCTTCTTTCTCGTATTAACAGATTAAGGGTTCTGTCAGACCGCTGCTACCTCGTGAGGGCTGTAAAGGCCCTTTATAAATTCCGTGTCGATAGGCTTTCACCCCCTTACTAAGTTGCAGCCAGCTGCAGTTCCTGATCCAGCATACTTCTACTGGAAATCAATCTGTCTTACAGAGATTCACCAATGATGCGGACTTCGCGCTCCAGAGTAATACCTGAATTTTCCCGCACCCTTTCAATCACATGGGCAATAAGATTTTCATAATCTTGAGCCGTTCCTTTATCGACGTTAATCATAAAGCCAGCATGCTTCTCGGATACTTCTACACCGCCGATACGATGCCCCTTGAGACCTGCCTCACTAATGAGTTGACCAGCAAAGTGACCCAAAGGACGCTTGAAAACAGAGCCACAGGACGGATATTCCAAAGGCTGCTTGAGCTCCCGCAGATGGGTTAAGCGCTCCATTTCCTGACGAATCGTTCTGTGAACACCAGGAGAAAGAGCAAACTTAGCAGAAATAACTATGTCTCCTGTTTCCTGAACAAGTGAGTGACGATAGCCGAACTTCATATCCCGAATATCCAGCGTTTTGACTTGCCCCTGAGGAGTCAGTACCTTGCAAGATACCAAAACATGAGCAATTTCTCCGCCATAAGCCCCAGCGTTCATAAAGACAGCTCCGCCGACGCTGCCTGGAATACCACAGGCAAACTCAAAGCCAGTCAGACTATTCTGCAGGGCGATATGGGTTGTCTGAATCAGATTAGCTCCAGCCTCTGCCTCAATCATATAGCCATCCACCGCTACATTGTTGAGCTTGTCAAACATAATCACGAAACCTCGGATACCGCCATCTCGCACAATGATATTACTGGCATTTCCCAGCACCATCCAAGGGATGTCTTCTTGATTAGCAAAATTGACAATACGAGCCAGCTCATAACGATTGCGGGGAAAAACTAAGAAATCGGCTGCACCCCCGACCTTTGTGTAGGTGTATTGACTCAAAGGCTCATTGAAGCGAATGTCGATTCCCTCTAATTCAGATTTTAATTTCTCTAGTTTTTGCATGATTTTCTCTCTTTTATGTAAACAAAATACACTCTATTATATCAAAAATCTATGGCATTTACGATAGATTACAAAGAAAAAGCTGAGAAAGGTCAGCTTTTTAACGCTTATAATTGTCTAGTAGTAAAACGCTGTGTTTGACTAGAAAGAGCATTCCTGATGGCACCGAAAGCTAACTCACTCGCTAGAGCCTGTAATTCTAAATGTTCCATAAAGTGAATTATCCTCCTTTAAGCTAGACCCATTATAGCACAGTTAGGTATAAAAAGATAGGGATATCAAATCCTTATCTTACGAAAAGAAAAAAGAGGCTCATAGAAAACCTCTTGATGATTTATTTTTCTACTCGGACGCCCTCTGTGTCTACCTGAAGTCGGAAGATTTGCCCCTTGAAATTCTGTTTTTGCAAAAGCTGGTAAATCTTTTCTGTCTTGTTCTTAGGTGATAAGACCATAACGGTCGGACCCGCTCCTGAGATATAGGTTGCATAAGAGCCATTTTTTCTGGCTAAGAACTTAATATCTGAAAATTCCTTGATTAAAGGTTGACGGTATTTTTCGTGGAACAAATCTGACTCAATAGCCCGACCAGCGATTTTCATATCACCTTTTAAAAGAGCTGCAATCGCAACATTGGCAATGGAGCTAGCCGCAACAGCTTCCTTGTAAGAAAGCCGATTTGGTAAGACTTGGCGACTCTCAACCGTCCGAAGCTCATAGTCTGGGATATAGGCGATGAAGTCTGCGTCCGGAAAGTCCGCTACCACAGCAGATACCTGATTTCTAGATGAGCTAGATACGACCAAATTACCATAAATCGCTGGCGCAACATTGTCAGGATGACCTTCAATCTTTGTAGCGATTTTCAGCTTCTGATAATCCGACAAATTAAGATGAGCTAGCTGGTTGGCCAATTCAATCCCAGCCACAATGACCGAACTAGAAGATCCAAGTCCGCGAGCCAATGGAATATCACTGGTCATTTTCAAACGGCGCGGCTGAATATCTGGAGCCAACTGCAGGGCAATCTTAACCAGTAAATTGCGTCGGTCCTTAGGAATTCTTAGATTGAGGTCGTGCTCAATCACCCACTCCTGACTTTCTTCCAAGACTTCAATTTCCAGATATTTTGACAGGGCTACTCCAACAGAGTCAAAGCCAGGACCGATATTGGCGCTGGTCGCTGGTACAATAATTTTCATCTTAATCTCCTAATACTTTGAAAGTATTGAGCAAGTCAAACTCAGCAACTTCTTTGAGCTTAGCAGTGACATTTTCCAGCTGTGTCTTGCTGACAGCATGGGTAATAATCACCACGCGAGCTTTCTCGCCATCAGTACCTTCCTGCAGAATCTGCTTAAAGGAAATATCCTCAGCATTGAAAATCTCAGCCAAATGCAGAACTTGACCTTTAGAATCAGGTGCCAAGATAGAGAAGTAATAGCTGCTCTTCACATCTTCTGGCTTAGCCAACACAAGCTCACGGCTGAATTCATTAAAGGCCTTGCCAACTGTTCCTTCATTCAAACGGCGGCTGATACGGACAATATCTGCCACAACACTAGTTGCGGTTGGTTTTTGCCCAGCTCCCGGTCCGTAGTACATGGATTCTCCGATACCTATGGATTCGACAAAGACGGCGTTCATTACCCCATTGACACTAGCCAAAGGATGCGCTTTAGGCAGAAATGTTGGAGCTACTTCTGCTGCAATACCTGATGCCGTTTCTTCGATAGAACCAACCAGCTTGACTACATAGCCCAGATCTTGAGCAACAGCCACATCCTCTGGTGTGATATTTCGAATTCCCTGATGGCCCACATCTTCAAATTTAACATTCATACCAAAAGCGAACTGACTGAGAATCACCATCTTGTAAGCCGCATCAATGCCATCTACGTCATTGGTTGGGTCGCTTTCAGCAAAGCCAAGGCGTTGTGCTTCAGCAAGAGCGTCTTCATAAGACCAACCCTCTTCCACCATCTTGGTCATCATAAAGTTAGAGGTCCCATTAACCACACCCAAGATACGAGTGATTTTGTCAGAAGCCAATGAATTAACCAAGGTACGGAGGATTGGAATTCCGCCGGCAACAGCTGCTTCATAGTAGAGAGCCACATTTTGCTTTTGAGCTATTTCCAGCAACTCTGCTCCGTGAACAGCCAGTAAGTCCTTATTAGCTGTAACCACATGTTTGCCAGCTTCAAGAGCACGAGTGATGAACGTTTTCGCTGGCTCGATTCGTCCCATCAATTCTACAACGATAGTAATCTCAGAATCGTTCAGAATTTCTTCAACATTTGTAACAAAATTAAAGTCATTTCCAGCTGCTAAAAGACGATCTTTTTCGGTATCATCTTTGACCAAGACTTTAGCAACCTCAATCTCTGAATGAGCCGCTTGAACGATTTTTTCTCTATTTTCTTTCAGCAAAAAAGGCACACCGCTGGCCACTGTTCCAAAACCAAGTAAAGCAATTTTAATAGACATGAAGCACTCCTTGAAAATTTCTTGTATAAAAAATATTATAACAAAATTATAAAAAAATGCCTACAAAACTACTTCTTTATTTGTTATAATAGATGTAAATTTCCGCAAGGAATTGTATTTTTTTAAAAAAGGAGATATTATGACAGCAAAACACCGAGGAAATCGCATGCAGCAACGCAAAGCTAGGAAAAGAGCTATTTTGCTTTCTTTAACGAGTTTATTACTTTTTCTTGTCTTGATTGTAGGTGGCTTTTCTTTACTAGCCAAGCTGCAAAACTCGCACAACCAAAAAGAAGCTAATAACGTGTCAACAAACCAGGTTAATACTTCTTCTAAAACTTCGTCAGCACCGACTCGGGATAAAAAGACGACTTCGGATGACAACAGTAAGGAGAAGATTAAATGGGTTAAGCAAGACCAGCCAGTTCAAGTTCCTATCTTGATGTATCATGCCATTCACGTCATGGATCCATCAGAAGCAGCTAATGCTGGTTTGATTGTAGATCCAGCTACATTTGAAAGTCATCTGAAAGCCTTGAAAGACGCAGGCTACTATCCACTAACACCGGCAGAAGCATACAAGGTACTGACGGAGAATGTCTTGCCAGAAAATAAAAAAGTCGTCTGGCTGACCTTCGATGATAGTTTAAGGGATTTCTATACTAATGCCTTTCCACTTCTCCAGAAATATGACATGAAAGCAACCAATAATGTCATTACTGGATTTGTTCAAGCGGGTCGTGAAGATATGCTGACGCTAGATGAGATAAAGGAAATGAAGGACAAAGGCATGTCCTTTGAAGACCACACTGTCAACCATCCTGACCTCTCAGCAACTGCAGAAGACCAACAAAAAATTGAGTTAAAAGATTCTAAGTCTTACTTAGACAAAGAACTGTCTCAAACAACTACAACCGTTGCCTATCCATCTGGACGATACAGTGATGCAACCTTGCAGATTGCTGAAAACCTTGGCTACAAGATGGGTCTGACAACCAATAACGGACTAGCTTCCCTATCCAATGGCTTGCTCACGCTCAACCGAGTTCGCGTTAACCCGACCACTACTGCAGAAGACCTGCTAAATGAAATTGCAACCAACTAATCTTAAAAAGCCCGCTTCACTTGAAGTAGGCTTTTTCTATTCCTATGATTGTACTTCTTCCAATCACAAAAAACACCAGCTCCAAAGAACTGGTGTAAAGGTTTATTTAGACTTGATATAGTTGATACCATCCGCTTTCGGAGCAACTGATTTACCAAAGAAAGCGGCTAAGACAATGATTGTCAACGCATAAGGCGCGATACGAAGATAAACCGCAGGTATATGAGCAAGGAAAGGAATCTGAGTAGAAACAACAGCTAGAGCCTGGGAAAGTCCAAAGAAAAGACTTGAAAGCATAGCACCTATTGGATTCCATTTGCCAAAAATCATGGCAGCTAAAGCGATAAATCCAGGACCGACAATCGTCGTAGCAGAGAAATTTACCGAAGCAGATTGAGCATACAAAGCTCCACCTACTCCTCCCAAAAATCCTGAAATCAACACTCCATAGTAACGCATGAGATAAACGTTAATCCCTAATGTATCAGCAGCTTGAGGATGTTCACCTACTGAGCGTAAGCGAAGACCAAATTTCGTCTTAAACATGATGAACCAAGCTAAAAATGAGAATCCAACAGCTATGTAACCCATCAAGCTAGTATTTTTAAAGAAAATATCTCCAATAACAGGAATATTGGACAAAATTGGAAAATCAAATTTACCAAAGGACAAATCAATATTATTAGTTTGTCCTTTTCCATAAATAGCCTTCACAAGAAAGACAGCTAAAGCTGGCGCCAGCAAGTTCAGTACAGTACCGCTGACAACATGATCAGCACGAAAATTAATGGTTGCTAGTGCATGAATCGCAGAAAAAATAAGACCAACTAAACCACCTGCAAGAAGAGAAAGCCAAATAGTCATTCCTCCTAAGCTTTCAGCGAAAGTCAGGTTAAAAACAACTCCTGTAAAAGCTCCCATGACCATGATGCCTTCCAAGCCAACGTTAACAACACCAGCATGCTCAGAGTAAGCACCTCCAATACTGGTGAAAATGAGAGGAGCGGCATAGACCAGCATATTTGATACAAGTATTGTTAGAATAGCAACAATATTCATCTTTACTCTACTCCTTTCATTCGTTTTTTAGGTTTGATATATTTTTCAATAATGTAGTGAGCACTTACAAAGAAGATAATGGAAGCTGTTACAATATTGACAAGTTCAGGAGGAATAGTAGCCGTTGTCATACCAGGCGCACCAGTTTGCAATGTTCCAAGTAGAAACGCAGCAAAAATGATTCCGATAGGAGAGTTGCTAGCAAGAAGAGCAACTGCCATACCATTAAATCCAACAGCCAGAGATCCTGCTTGAACATAAACGTTCTGGAAAGTACCTATACCCTCAACTGCTCCTCCAATACCACAAATAGCTCCAGAAATCACCATTGAAAGAATAATAGTACGTTTCGCCGACATCCCTGCATAATCTGAAGCGTTTGGATTGAGACCTACTGAGCGAATTTCGAATCCAAGTGTGGTTTTCTTTATGATAAACCAAATTACAGCGACAGCAATCAAAGCAATGAAAATTCCAATATTCATGCGTGACTTAGT
Source organism: Streptococcus sp. CCH8-C6 (assembly GCF_001557225.1). NCBI lineage: Bacteria > Bacillati > Bacillota > Bacilli > Lactobacillales > Streptococcaceae > Streptococcus > Streptococcus sp. CCH8-C6. Next base: position 24,761 of record NZ_LSJN01000070.1, on the reverse strand, counting down.
AAGCTCTGTAAGAAAGTCTAGACGATAGCTAGCGTTTGCCGAAACAGGAATACTTGATTCGGAATCAACCATTAGTTTTTTAGGGAAATTCCGAATAATTTCATTTCCAGCAAAAAGAACAATATAGTTCATCATAATGGTAACAATAACTTCGCTTGTACCTAAAAATGCTCTTAACAAGCCGGGAATTAAACCAATTAAACCACCAGCAACTGCTGCTACAAGGACAGTCAGCGGTAACATTGCAAAACGAGGAATGGTTGGAAAAGATAGGGCAAACCAAACAGCTGCAATCCAACCTGCCAAAGCTTGACCAGGTAAACCAACATTGAAAAAACCAGCACGGCTAGCCACTGCAAACCCAAGAGCGATCAAAATTAGAGGCCCCATGGTTCGGAAAATTTCTCCAATATTTTTAATGGAACCAAAAGCTGTTTTGAACAACTCTTCATAACCCCACAAGGCATCATAACCAAAAATCCACATGATGATGGCGCCAAGTAAGATTCCTAAAAGAACTGAAATAAAAGGAATAGCAATTTGCTGTGTTTTTTTATCCATTAGAACCCTCCTTGATTTTTCCACCAGCCATGAGAATACCAAGTTCTTGCTTATTAGTTTCAGATGGCTTTACAATTCCTTGAATCTTTCCATCGTGAATAACAGCAATACGGTCTGATAAATTAAGAATTTCATCTAATTCAAAGCTGACAACAAGAACGGCTTTCCCTTTATCACGTTCAGAAATTAAGCGCTTATGAATATACTCAATCGCACCAACATCCAATCCGCGAGTAGGTTGACTGACAATTAATAGATCTGGATTACGATCAACTTCTCGAGCAATAATAGCTTTTTGTTGATTTCCCCCTGACAAAGCACCTGCTGGAACAAGTTCACTAGCTGCTCTAACGTCAAATTCTTCCATCAATTTACGGGCATATGAATTAATTTGATTATAATTCAAAACACCTTTGTTACTGAGCGGTTCTTTATAGTAAGTCTGGAGAGCAATATTTTCAGAAAGCATCATTTCAAGTACCAAACCATCACGATGACGATCCTCAGGTACATGACTTACTTGCATTTCTGTAATCTTTCGTGGAGAAAGTCCTACAACTTCCCTTCCTTTGATTTTAATACTTCCTGATTTTACTTTTCGAAGTCCTGTAATAGCCTGAATCAACTCACTCTGACCGTTACCGTCAATCCCTGCAACTCCTACGATTTCACCTGCATGAACATCAAGAGAAAGCTCTTTAACAGCTGGTACACCACGATTCTCATTCACTATCAAATCAGAAATTTGAAGTACAACGTCTTTCGGTTTAGCTTCTTCCTTTTCAGTAACAAAAGAAACCGAACGTCCAACCATCATTTCAGCCAAATCTTTATTTGAAACTCCCTCAATGCTAACAGTTTCAATTGATTTTCCACGGCGAATAACTGTGACACGATCCGCTACTGCTCGAATTTCATCTAGTTTATGAGTAATCAGGATAATAGATTTCCCTTCTTTAACAAGAGTTTTCATAATATCCATTAATTCCAAAATTTCAGCAGGGGTCAATACTGCCGTCGGCTCATCAAAGATTAAAATTTCGGCACCACGATAGAGGGTCTTCAGGATTTCTACACGTTGTTGGGCACCAACAGAAATATCTTCAACCTTAGCTGTTGGGTCAACAGCTAAGCCATAGCGTTCTGATAATTCAAGGATATCTGCATTAGCTTTTTTCAAATCTAATACACCTTTATTCGTTATTTCGCTACCAAGAATAATGTTTTCAGCAACAGTAAATGCTTCAACCAACATAAAGTGCTGATGAACCATTCCTATTCCGAGAGCTGCAGCCCTAGAAGGAGAATCCAATTTTTCCGATTTTCCGTTGACAAAAATTTCTCCACTAGTTGGCTCTAAAAGACCAGCCAACATATTCATCAAGGTAGATTTCCCAGCTCCATTTTCACCAAGAAGTGCATGAATCTCACCTTTACGCAGTTGTAGGTTGATTTTGTCATTTGCGACAAATTCACCAAAAACTTTGGTTATCTCACGCATCTCAATGACATTTTCATGTGCCATTAGAGTATTCCTTTCTAGAAAATTATATTTTATTTCAGTAGAGCCTGCTAATCAAGTTAGTAGGTTCTATTGAGACAAAATGTCTCAATACCCTAAAAAAGCAACCCAAGAAGGTTGGGTCGCTTCTGGATCTTTATTATTTTTCAGGTGCTTTTATACTACCATCAATAATCTGTTTCTTAGCATCTTCTACAGCTTTTTTAGCATCTTCAGATAGGTTAGAAGTTGTCAATTCAACTCCACCATCTTTCAAACCAAATGTAATTACTTTCCCACCCGGGAATTTACCATCAGCTGTTTGAGTAGCAATCTCTTGAACAGTTTTGCCAACTTGTTTTAAGCTGGAAGCAAGTACAAAGTTAGATTCCTTGCCATCTTTAGACTTGTATTTACCTTCTTCAGCTTGATCACGATCGACACCGATGACCCAAACTTTTTCGTCTTCATTTTTCTTCTCATTCAAGTCTTTTGCTTCTTTAAAGACACCTGCTCCAGTCCCACCTGCAGCTTGATAAACTACATCAGCTCCTGCGGCATATTGGGTGGCAGCAATAGTTCTTCCTTTTTCAGGATTATTAAAGTCTTCGGCATATTGAATATCAACTGAAATATCTTTGTTAACAGACTTCACTCCTGCTTCAAAGCCTTTTTCAAAACGAGTGATAACTTCGCCACGTGCCCCTCCAATAAAACCAACTTTGTTAGTCTTAGTAGTTTTTGCAGCAGCAACACCTGCAAGATAAGCAGCTTCATTATCAGCAAAAACAGCAGATGCTACATTCTTCTTGTCTTTTATAACAGAATCAATAATAACATAATTAATATCAGCATTTTCATCAGCAGCAGCTGTAACAGCAGGTGCTAATTTATAACCAACGCCATAAACTAATTTATAGCCATTTGTAGCTGCTTGACTGAAGTTATTCGCAAAATCCGCTTCACTTGTAGACTGGTAGTAAGTAAAGCCGTTATCTTTAGAAAGACCGTTTTCTTTACCCCAAGCTTGCAAGCCTTCCCATGCAGACTGGTTAAATGACTTATCATCAACACCGCCAGTATCAGTTACGATAGCAGCCTTCAAATCAGTTTTCGCGTTTGAAGAATCTGAGCGAGAAGCACGGTTTCCACATGCAGCAAGTCCGAATGCTGCGACAGTTACTAGACCAAGACCTAGCCATTGTTTTTTGTTCATTTCTGAACCTCCTAATTAAGATGTGCAACACAGTTGCAAGTTTGAGTTTGGTCAGATGACCGATAACAGACTTATGTTAAATCTGTAAAAGAATATGGAAGTAATTCCTTGACCGTCATCACGACCGTCGATTTATCTTTAGCGACCAAGGTCACTTTTAGATCCTCAGCAAAAAATTCTGCCATTACTTGGCGGCAGGCACCACAGGGTGATATAGGTTTTTCCGTCTCACCATAGACAATCAGTTCTTCGAAGTCTAAAACTCCTTCTGAAACCGCCTTAAATATAGCTGTTCGCTCTCCGCAGTTGGTCAAGCCAAAACTGGCATTTTCAACGTTAACGCCAGTAAAAACCCGTCCATCTTTAGCGACCAAAACCGCTCCGATAGGGAAATGAGAATAGGGAACATAAGCATTTTTGCTGGCTTGGACAGCCAAGTCAATCAACTCAGTAGTCGCCACTAGCTTCTTCTCCCTTCATAATCGCCACTCCAGCCGAAGTTCCGATACGAGTCGCACCTGCTTCAATAAAGGCCAGCGCATCTTCATAAGAACGAGCACCGCCAGAAGCCTTGACGCCCATGTCAGGACCAACTGTTTTTCTCATAAGGGCAACATCTTCGACTGTCGCACCGCTAGTTGAAAATCCCGTAGAAGTCTTAACAAAATCAGCTCCAGCTTTCTGAGCCAATTGGCAGGCCTTAACCTTTTCCGCATCTGTCAGCAGGCAAGTTTCCAGAATTACCTTGACCAAGGTACCGTTAGCAGCTTCTACAACCGCACGGATGTCTCGCTCTACCAAATCATAATTTTTAGATTTCAGAGCACCGACATTGATGACCATATCCACTTCGCCCGCACCCTTTTGGATGGCGTCCTTTGTTTCAAAAGCTTTCACATCGGAAGTGTTGGCTCCTAAAGGAAAACCAATTGGTACACAAACCTTGACATCTGAACCTTTCAGCTGCTCCGCAGCAAACTCTATCCAGGTTGGATTAACACAGATACTGGCAAAATCATAAACTTTTGCTTCTTCAATTAAGTTCAGAATCTGCTCTTCTGACGCTTCTGGTTTTAAAAGCGTATGGTCTATGTATTTGTTTAATTTCATATTGGCTTCTCCTAGTATTAAGCAATAACCTCGATAATCTCGCTTACTGCAACGCTTTCATCACCTATTTTAACATTTTTTTGAAAATCTGTAACTAGTTCTTGAGAAATTTTTTCATTTGAATAAATTTTTGCGAAAACTTCTCCAATTTCGACCTTGTCTCCGACTTTCTTTTCGAAAACAATTCCTGTCTCATAATTTAAGTCGTCAGATTTAACTGCCCGTCCTGCTCCAAGTCTCATGGCAAAGAGTCCGAACTCCATAGCAGGCAGTTCAGTGATATAACCTGCCTGTTCTGCTTTCACATCTACAATATGAGCTGCACTGGAGGGACGATAGAGATCTTCCAAGTCACCACCTTGAGCTACAACCATAGCTTCAAATTTCTTCAAAGCAGCACCGTTGGTCAGCTGTTCTCTCACTTCTTCCACCGTTTTCTCGACATCTGCCAATCCGAGCATAATCTGAGCCAACTCACAAATGAAAGTTGTGATGTCTTCACGTCCCTTGCCCTGCAAGATTTCCAAGGCTTCTATGATTTCAAGACGATTGCCAATGCTGGTTCCCAAAGGCTGACTCATATCTGTCAAAACAGCTACTGTTTTTCTGCTGACAGCCTTACCCAAATCTACCATAGTACGTGCTAGTACACGAGCGTCATCAATATTTTTCATAAAGGCGCCTTCACCGACCGTCACATCCAGAAGGATGCTATCGGCACCAGCCGCAATCTTCTTACTCATAACAGAGCTCGCTATCAGCGGAATTGTATCAACAGTTGCGGTTACATCTCGCAAGGCATAGAGCAACTTATCCGCTAGCACCAACTGATCAGACTGACCGATAACGGACAAGCCGATTTTCTGCACCTGCTTGATAAAGTCTTCCTGACTGCGCTCTACCTGAAATCCTTTAATGGATTCCAATTTATCAATGGTTCCACCAGTATGACCCAGACCGCGGCCGCTCATTTTAGCAACAGGCACACCAAAGCTAGCCACCAAAGGAACCAAGACCAGAGTTACCTTATCACCAACACCGCCAGTAGAATGTTTATCTACTTTTATTCCCGAGATTTCTGACAAGTCAAACTGTTCACCGGTTCCAACCATTGTCATGGTTAAATCAGAAATTTCCCGAGTCGTCATGCCTTTAAAATAGACAGCCATCGCAAAGGCTGCCATCTGATAGTCTGGCACAGTCCCGTCCACATACCCCTCAATCAGCCACTGGATTTCCTGACTGGTCAGCTCAAGACCATCTCTTTTCTTTTGAATAATATCTACAGCACGCATCCTATTTTTCGCTCCTTAGTATATAGTAGCCTTTGTCCTTCTTAACAATCTCACAATTACCGAAGACAGCTTCCATCTTCGACTTGGCACTAGACGCTCCTTGCTTCTTCTGAATCACAAGGGTCAAATCACCGCCTTCTGTCAAATGCTCATAGCTTCCGCTGATAACCTCATGTACAACCTGCTTACCAGCACGGATAGGTGGATTACTGATAATATGATCGAAAATGCCACTGACCTTTTCATAAACATTTGACTGGAAGATCTCAGCTGAAATCTGATTTCTCTCAGCATTCTTCTGAGCCAAGTCCAAGGCTCGCTGGTTGATATCCACCATAGTCGCAGTCACTCCTTGCGCTTTGGCTAAGGTCAAACCTAGAGGCCCATAGCCACAGCCAACATCCAGCACCCGTTCTCCAGCTTCAAAGTCCAAGACAGACAAAAGAACCCGACTGCCATAATCAATCATTTTTTTACTGAAAACACCAGCATCAGTCAAAAAAGTCAGCCGCTGTCCTAACAGTTCTACATTTAATTCATGAATATCATGTTTGGCATCAGGATTTTCTGCAAAATACATTTTAGTCATACAACCATTTTATCATAATTTTCCTAGATTTGTAAATCGTTTTCATTTCTCCAAAAAGTATGTTATACTAAAGTCCATCATACAGGAGTAACCTATGACTAACGAATTTCTTCACTTTGAAAAAATCAGCCGCCATACTTGGCAAAACCTGCACCGTAAAACAACTCCGCCACTGACCCAGGCCGAGCTTAACTCTATCAAGAGTTTCAATGATAAGATCAGCCTGCAGGACGTGACGGACATTTACCTCCCCTTGACCAATCTCATTCAGATTTATAAACGTTCTAAGGAAGACTTGGCTTTTTCCAAGGGGATTTTTCTACAAAAAGAGAGCCGGAAACAGCCCTTTATCATCGGAGTTTCTGGCAGTGTGGCCGTTGGGAAATCCACCACCAGCCGGTTGCTGCAGATTCTGCTTTCTAGAACTTTTTCAAATGCGACAGTCGAGCTAGTTACCACAGATGGTTTTTTATTTCCGAACAAAACCTTGGAAGATCATGGCATTTTAAACCGCAAGGGTTTTCCAGAAAGCTATAATATGGAGCTGCTTCTTTCCTTTCTGGATAGCATAAAAAACGGGCAGAATTTCCAAATTCCTGTCTACTCGCATGAGACATACGATATCGTTCCTCAAGAAATGCAAGAGGTAAAAGCTGCTGACTTTGTTATCGTCGAAGGGATCAATGTTTTCCAGAATCCACAGAACGAGCGCCTCTATATGACAGACTTTTTTGACTTTTCTATCTATGTTGATGCAGAAATCGAAAATATCGAAAACTGGTATCTAGATCGCTTTAAAAAAATGCTGACGCTGGCTGAAAACGACCCCAAAAACTACTACCACCGCTTCACCACTCAAGCAGAAGAGGAAGTGGTAGCTTTCGCCCATAATGTCTGGAAAAGCATTAACCTTGTCAACCTGCTAGACTACATTGAACCAACCCGCAATCGGGCAGAAATTATCCTGCATAAAGCTGGAAATCACGAAATTGATGAAATTTACTTAAAAAAATAAAAAAGCTTGTCAAATCTTAACTTTTCATATATAATTAGATAGTTAGTATTTTCAATGGAGGTGAAACAACTTGGCAAACATTAAATCAGCTATCAAACGCGCTGAATTGAACGTGAAACATAACGAAAAAAACTCAGCTCAAAAGTCAGCTATGCGTACTGCAATCAAAGCATTTGAAGCAAACCCATCTGAAGAACTTTTCCGTGCTGCTAGCTCAGCTATCGATAAAGCAGAAACAAAAGGTTTGATCCACAAAAACAAAGCAAGCCGCGATAAAGCACGTCTTTCAGCTAAACTTGCTAAATAATGCATACAAAGGGAGCTCTCAGGAGCTTTTTTTGTTTCTCACACAAAGGAGGTAGGGATGAAAATAGCAATTATCGGTTATTCCGGCTCTGGCAAATCCACTTTAGCAAGACAACTGTCCAACCACTACTCCATTCCCAAACTTCACATGGATAGATTGCAGTTCCAACCTGGCTGGAAGGATAGCGACCGTGATTGGATGAGTGAACAGATGGATAATTTTTTGTCAAAAAATACCGACTGGATTATTGATGGCAACTACTCTTGGTGTTTTTATGAACGTCGGATGGCAGAAGCCGACCAAATCATCTTTCTGAACTTCTCTCGCTGGAACTGCCTTTATCGAGCTTTCAAACGCTATTTAAAATATCACAATCGGACTAGAGAAAGCATGGCTCCAGGCTGCCCCGAAAAGTTTGATTGGGCGTTTATGTGCTGGGTTCTTTGGAATGGACGGCGTCAGACAGCACTGGAAAGATATAAGAGAATCCGTCAAACCTTTCCTCAGAAATTCTACGAATTAAGAAATCAAAAAGAACTAACCGACTTCTTACAGAACCTAAAAACAAGCGAGCCCTAATGACTCACTTGTTTTTATTTGATTTTCTTTTTCTGTGGGAAAAGAGGTAGGCCTAAAGAAGCTATTTTTTCAGCTGGAACCTTCATGCCGTCCTTAATCCACTTGGAAAGAACGGAAACAACTGCCGAACTCCAGAAGGAATTCATGTAAGAGTTAGTCATTTTCTTAGCATTGCGATTGCGCTTTTCCAAAAAGTCGAATACAGCCTGGGTCAGCAGCTTTTCAAAATTATAGTCAATGGCTAGACTGATAACCCGAGCCTCTTTCTTAGCTTCCTTAAAAAGAAAAAGCCAAATCTGGTACATCTCCGTTTTAAAGTTAAACTCTTCCAATTTATCCGTAATACCTTGAACAGTGTTTTTTAAAATCTCTTCCAGAATCTGCTCTTTAGAGCTATAATTGCGGTAAAATGCAGCGCGGGAAACCCCTGCTCGCTCAACCAGCTCTGAAATCGTGATTTTTTTGAGCTCTTTCTTCTCAAGCAACTGCATGAGAGAAATTTCCAGAGACTCTCTCGTGATTTGATTGGATTCCTGATTGTATTTCTTTAAATTCGCGAGTGATTTTTCCGATATTTTCTTTTCCGACATAACAATTTCTTCCCTCTTGTCTCAGCTGACAGTTTCCGCTTTCTAGTAAGCATTCTTCATGTTATAATTGTAAAAAAAGACAGGTTTTTTGTCAATTTTTTTATTGTACATACTTGACAAAAAAGGAGAAAAATATGACTTGGAAAATTATAGCTGACTCTGGCTGTGACTTTCGTGAAATGGCAAACTTGGCCAAAGACACCCAGTTTGAAAGTGTTCCCTTGACCATTCAAGTGGAAAATGAGATTTTTGTAGATGATAACCAGCTTGATATCAATCTTATGATGGAGAAGATGTATGCTTCTTCTGCTGCTTCAAAGTCTGCCTGCCCTAGTCCAGATGACTATCTCAAAAGCTTTGAGGGAGCCGACAAGATTTTTGTGGTGACTATCACTGGAACTCTCTCTGGCAGCAATAATAGTGCACAGGTTGCTAAGAAAATCTTTTTGGAAGAACATCCTGATGCCCAGATTCATGTCATTGATAGTCTTTCTGCTGGTGGAGAGGTGGACTTGCTTGTGACAAAACTCAATGAACTCATCCAGCAAGATCTCAGCTTTGATGAAGTTGTTGAAGTCATTAGTCGCTATCAAGAGAAAACCAAGCTTCTCTTCGTTCTGGCAAAGGTGGATAACTTGGTTAAAAACGGTAGACTGAGTAAACTTCTGGGAACAGTGGTAGGCTTGCTCAATATCCGTATGGTCGGTGAAGCTAGCCTGACTGGCACGCTAGAGCTTCTGCAAAAGGCACGCGGTCCAAAAAAGGCTCTTGCTTCTGCAATCGAAGAGCTACTCAAAGCTGGTTACAAGGGTGGCCGACTCATCATCGCTCACCGCAATAACGAAAAATTCTGCCAGCAATTTAGCCAACTGGTACAAGAAAAGTATCCCCAAGCTCAAATCGAAACGGTGCCGACTTCAGGTCTCTGCAGCTTCTATGCTGAGGAAGGCGGAATCTTAATGGGCTACGAAATTTAATACAGTATCTAAAAAGTAAAGGATTAGGCTCAAATAATTAACCTAATCCTTTACTTTTTCGATTTAATTCGCTATAATAAAACCAAGTAAAGGAGTTGATATTATGGCCAGAGGAAGAGGCGCCGCAAGCCCCCAAGATAAGGAAGCAAGTCTTCTCATTTCTAAAAAACTCAAAGAACTTCTCAAGGAAACAGGTAAAAAACAAGTTGAGCTATCTCGTGAAACAGGCATTCCCGCTAGTACACTGACTGGCTATATCAAAGGGACATCTCTGCCTATCGCAGCCAATCTAGAAAAGATTGCAAGATTTTTCGACGTAGAGGTTGAAGAAATCGACCCTCGTTACCGACTAATTGCAGATATCCCTCAACAATTTCCCGATTTAAATCGTATTTATCAGCAACTTGACCAAGACAGACAGGAGAAAGGATTAAAGCTACTAGAAGCCAGCCTGACTGAGCAAGAAACACAAGCTAGCTTAAAGGACGACTACTTCCCCTACTTGGTCTATGAAAATTACTATCTCTCTCAGCATAAGCCTGAACAAGCTGATTTAGTCTGGCTGGACAGAGAAATTGACTACGATATTGCCCTTTGGGTACGAACTGACTCGTTAGAGCCCAAGTATCCGAGAGATTCTGTAGCCCTAATCAAGCAGACTCATTTCGAACTTGCCGGCGCTATCTATGCTATTGACTATGACGGTCAAACCATTATAAAAAGAGTCTTCAACGATCCATCCGGTATTCGTCTAATTTCCCTTAATAAAAAATACAGTGATAAGTTTATCCCGCATGAGGAAGAACCTAAACTTATCGGTCGAGTTATGGCGACTTTCATGCCACTGGATGTAGAAAAAATAAAGAAAAACAAATAACAGTTCTGCAAATGTGCGGAGCTGTTATTTTTACAGTCAAAAAATCAGAAAGCCTTTCGACTTCCTGATGCTCTTTTAATAAAATACTGCTAATTCTTCATTCAGCTTCTTCATGTAGTGTTTGTGGACTATGTAAGACAACACAGCTAAACCTGCTAAAACTAGAGCGACTATCACATAAATTACCAAAGGCGCAAGAACATTGGATATAAAGAAGAGAAGAGTAATGACAATCATCATTCCTAAAATCAGAGCGATAGCTAGGAGAGTTTTCACCATACTATTATCTCGGCTCATCAATTCTGTGACATTGGACCAATTGGTCACCAGATGCTTATAGTCTCGGTAGTAACCCCAAGAACTCCACATTAGACTAATCAAGGCCCAAACAATCACCATGCCCAAGAAAGTGACTGGATGCATACCGGAAACAAGGCTGGTTATGAAAAGCAAGGTCAGAGGCAGGATAGACTGGACGGCAAAGAGTTGCCAAAACTTCAGATGAATATATTGCTTCAAATCAAAGGGGAGAACCTTGAGATAATCAAAATTTTCCCTTTCCAGAGAAATCCCAATAGCCGTGAGGTTGCTGCCGCCTGAGTTTAGTGTTGCAATCAAAACAGCCAGAGCCATCATTGGCAAGAGAAAGCGCGGTCCCAGATAAGAAGTCAAAGACAGGCCGCCTTGTATCATACCCATTCCCATACTGAAAATGACAATGTAAGGGAGAAAGGCCGACATAAAGATGGCCTGCATAATGACAGAGCCCTCACTCAAGAGCCTGATATTGTAATGCCAGACAAACTTTTTGAGATTTTTTGCTTCCGCAATATTGATGTCATGCACGCGCTCCCGCTTTCCTACTGAAGAGCCCGTCATCAGGGCTGCCTCATAAAACTCTGGAATCACCTTGGTCTTTACGATGAAAAATAGAAGAGCCGCGACTGCCACCCATCCCAAAAATCCCAGCAAGGAAGCTGTATGAAAAGGATGAAGAATAAAATCATAAAAAGCTTGAACTGGCGGGAAGAAAGCTTTAACCTCTGTACGATTTACAACGCTTCTGCTATTCATTTGATTAATCATAAAATAGAGGAAAAAGGAGCCGACGGAAACAAGAGCCAGAATGACATTGGACAGGATGGTCTTGTACTTTCTGAAAAAGGCTGTCTTGGTAATAAAGTGGACGGCAATCAAAATCAGAAAGGTGATGACCGAACTTAAAATCAGAATAGCAAGCAGAGCCAAGGGCAGGGCCAAGAAAGGATTGCCACCTTGAAAAGCCAGAACCAAGAAATAACTGAACATAGGCAGAATGGCAATCAGCAAGGTCAGAATAACTGAAATGCTTTTGCCGACGATGATTTCTGCTTCGCTAAAAGCGTAGGGACGGTAAGATTGCAAGTCCTTGCTTTCATAAAAGACATTGTAAAAAACCAGAAAGCCTTGAGACATAGAAAAGAGAGCAAAAGCGGAAACCAAATTGGCAAAGAGACCAGGATTGCCAACCAGTTGGTTCAGGGAGCCCATCAAACCGAAAAGAAAGAGATAGACCAGTCCTAAAATCAGATACATGCGGATGGCCTTCAGCGATACATTGACCTTGCGCTCAGGATTCTTAGCTTGCATCTTGCGGTACTGCTGCAGCTGAGACGGCTGAATGGCGTAGAGGATGTTGATATCAACGAGTTTTTTTATAGCTTTAATGCGCATCAGGACTCACCTCTTCTCTACGGCCTGCTAGACCAAGATAAATGGTTTCAAGAGACTGTTCTGGATGTTGGCCTTTTAGTTCTTCAATCGTTCCGTAGAAAATCAATTTCCCTTTTTTGAGAATGGCCACCTTATCACAGAGCTGCTCTGCAACTTCCAAGACGTGGGTTGAAAAGAGAACTGTATTTCCTTTATCTGCATGCTGGCGCATCATCTGCTTGAGGTCAAAAGCTGCCTGCGGATCAAGACCCGTCAGCGGCTCATCCAGCACCCAAATATCCGGGTCAGACAAAAGCGCAGCTATGACAAAAACTTTTTGCCGCATCCCATGAGAGAATGAATCAATGACCTCATACCGATGAGAGCCAAAGTCGAAAAGATGGAGCAGATTTCCCAATCGCTCTTCTACTTCAGCATTTGTCATATCGTAAGAAGTCGCTACCAGTTCCCAAAACTCATTGGCAGTTAGACGCAAAAATAGATCTGGTGAATCAGCTACATAGCCAATTTTTTTCTTGATTTCCAAGCGATTAGCGGATAATTCTTTCCCATCCACAAAAATCTGACCACTGCTAGGATTGATAACACTGACCAATGACTTAATGGTAGTAGATTTTCCGGCGCCATTGTGACCAATCAGACCGACGATTTCTCCGCTTTGCAAGGTCAGATTCAGCTGATTGAGAGCTACCGTTCCTTCATAAACTTTAGTGACATCTTTAAATTCAATCATAAGAGAGCTCCTTTACCGATTTCTATACAGATTAGTATACTCTTTTTGCGGCTTTTTGTCTCATCTAAAAATGTTTCATGTTCAATTTTAAAAAGATTTTTCAAGTTATAAAAGAGCTAAGTGTTTATGATAGTGAAAAACGCAAACGATTGCGACTTTCTGCTTCTTTTGGTACAATAAAGCCAATCAGTGAGAATGAAGAGGAAAATTTATATGGAAAACCAAACCTTAATGCAGTATTTTGAATGGTATCTGCCAGATGATGGTCAGCATTGGAATCGCTTAGCGGAAGATGCACCAAACTTAGCAGCGAAAGGAATTCGCAAGGTCTGGATGCCGCCAGCCTTCAAAGGAACAGGCTCTAATGACGTCGGCTATGGCGTTTATGACCTTTTTGATTTAGGAGAATTCGACCAAAAAGGAACTGTTCGTACTAAATATGGATTGAAAGAAGAATACCTCCGAGCGATTGAAGTACTTAGCCAGAACGGTATCGAAGCTATTGCAGATGTAGTCCTCAATCACAAGGCCGCAGCAGATTACAAAGAGCGTTTTACTGTTGTTGAAGTTGATCCTAACGACCGCACAAAGGTCTTGTCAGAACCTTTCGAGATCAAAGGATGGACTAAGTTTGTCTTCCCAGGCCGCAATAAAACATACAATGACTTCGAATGGCACTGGTATCACTTCACCGGCACTGACTATGATGCAAAAAACAACAAGTCAGGCATTTTCCTCATTCAAGGGGACAATAAAGGTTGGGCAGATGATGAGCTAGTAGACAATGAGAACGGCAACTACGACTATCTTATGTATGCGGATATTGATTTCAAGCACCCTGAAGTCATCCAAAATCTCTACGACTGGGCTCATTGGTTCATTGAAAGCACTGGCGTACATGGCTTTCGATTAGATGCTGTCAAGCACATTGATTCTTTCTTTATGAAAAATTTCATCCGCGATATTACTGAGAAATACGGCGATGATTTCTATGTCTTTGGGGAATTTTGGAATAGTGACGAGACAGCCAATAACGATTATCTAGAAAGCATTGACTACCGCTTTGACCTAGTTGATGTCAAGCTCCATCAGAATTTATTTGATGCCAGCAAATCAGGAGCAGACTATGACCTGCGAACTATTTTTGACCAGACACTTGCAAAGAATCATCCTGAATCAGCTGTGACCTTTGTAGACAATCACGATACTCAGAGAGGTCAGGCTTTGGAGTCTACCGTCGAAGAATGGTTCAAACCTGCAGCATATGCTCTTATACTTCTAAGAGAAGCCGGATTGCCCTGCGTCTTTTATGGAGACTACTATGGCATTAGCGGAGAATTTGCACAAGAGAGCTTTCAAGAGATACTGGATAAACTCCTAGACATCCGTCTCAATCTGGCTTATGGTGAGCAAACCGACTACTTCGACGATGCCAACTGTATCGGCTGGACCCGCCAAGGAAAGGACGATGGTCAGCCAATCGCTGTCCTTATCAGTAATGACCAAGCAGCCAGTAAATCTATGTTTGTCGGTCCAGAATGGGCAGGCAGAGAATTCAGTGACTATCTAGGCAATAGCTCCCAAATCGTAACCATTGACGATCAAGGCTCGGGAGAATTTCCTGTGGAGGAAAAATCAGTTAGTGTCTGGAGTGTCAGGTAATCAATACATTCAAAAGCGAGAAGGAAAAATATTTCCCTCTCGTTTTTGGATTACTTTGATTTTTTATGTATCATTATTTTCTTTTTTTACTTCTCTTTGTTGAAAAAGAATTTGTATTTTCTGAAGTAGTCTTTAAAACGTTTTTTATTTGATTTAGATTCTTGTAGTTCCCTATACTCTTCAATATAGATCGTAGAAATTTTACCTATCTCACTATCACCAAAAATTATAGATTTTAAAAAAGTAAGTGTAATCATAAAAAAGAGTATAATTACAAATACAATTATCGCACTAGATAAGTTATTCCACAGATAATATGTAGTAAAAGCATCTACTAAGGCAAACACCATAGTATAGACTATTATAAAGATTTCAAATTTGCTATCATCACTTTCATTAATAATTAATTCTGGAATTAGAAATATTAAAAAAATCATTAGACTTAACCACAATGCAAATGCTAAATGAATAGAAGACTCATTTATCTCAGAGGACTTAAATCCAATAGTATATAAAGAGAATAGCAAAAACAATTGAAATACCAATGTTAGATACTGTAAAAAATAAAACCATATCTTTGATGGGCTAATCGGTGAGACAGCTTGTTCCAATCTTACATCTAATATTCGCTTTGAAATTTGGATACGATAAGCTAGTTCTTTTAAATCATCAATTGTTATTTCTTGAGAATTAATTTTCCCCTCTATTTGATTTAATTGGTTCCATATATGCCCGTCATCTTTTATCCACTGATATTTCCCAAACGTTTTAATTTCACGCCCGTACGGATTTATTCTCTGAGAGATTTTAAATAGTATTGTTTTTAACTCTGGATTAGCTTCCCCACCTTCTATAAGCTCATTTGAAAAATTTTCTAACTTTTGAAAATCATTTTGTTTATTTTCGTAAACATACTTTTGATATTCTTCTTTTTTCTTTTGAAAATATCTATATAATCCTGATACTATAGCTGTTATTATAATTGGGGTAATTAGCTGTTCCAATAAATCATTCATATCTTTCTCCTATTTTACCAAGCCACTCCTTAGATATGCATCCACCATGCGCTCTGTCGCTTCAACCGAGTCAATATGAGTCCGCTCATAAGAGTGGCTGGATTCGATACCTGCACCTAGCAGGGCATGCTTGACTTCTGCTCCTGCACTCATGGCTGCAGAGGCGTCTGACCCGTAAAATGGATAGATGTCCAGCTTGTAAGGAATGTCCTGCTCCTTGGCCAAATTTACCAAATGCTGGCGGAAGCCATAATGATAAGGTCCTGATGCATCCTTGACACAGATAGAAACCGTATACTCATCTGTCTGCTGGTCGTCACCCATAGCCCCCATATCAACCGCCAAATACTCTACCGCTTGCTCAGGAAGGCTGGAGTTGGCCCCATGACCAACCTCTTCAAAGACACTGAAAGCAAAATGAGTCGTCACTGGTAGCTGAACATTTTCCTCTTTATAAATGCGCAAAAGATTGAGCAAAATAGCTGCGCTGACCTTGTCATCTAGAAAGCGAGACTTGATAAAGCCTGACTCGGTAACTGTGGTACGAGGATCAAAAGAAATAAAATCGCCAACTTCAATTCCTAAATCACGTGTTTCTTTCTCACTTGTCACCTGTTCATCCAAACGAACTTCCATATTGTCCTGAGTACGCTCAACCGTCCCAGCATCCTTGTAGACATGACAAGAAGTCTGGTGAACCAAAATAGTCCCACTGATAGTCTTACCGCTACTTGCCACATGAACCAGACAGTTTTCTCCTTCAATCATGTTCCAAGGGAAACCGCCAATCCGATCCAGCTTAAGACGACCATCAGACTTAATAGCCCGAACAATAGCCCCCAGTGTATCCACATGAGCAGTCACTACCCGATGCTGGGAATCATTTTCACCCTTAACCACAACATGGACGCCACCTTTATTTGTCCGGACAGGCTCATATCCTAATCCTTCCAAAGTTTTTACCAGATAGTCAGCCACCTCGGCTGTGAAGCCTGTTGGGGAAGGAATCGCCGTTAATTCTTGTAAATATTGAACAGTTTGATTCATTTTAATCTCCTCATATTTTTTTATCATTATAGCACAAAAATAGCTTTTACAGATGGGTTTATCAGTGTAAAAGCTAGATTATTTATATTATTCAGCTAGCATGACTTCTTTTAAGGTCAAGCCTTCAATAGTTTTGACATAGTAGGCAAGGAGCAATTCATATAAGATTACAAAGACTAAGAAGGCGATTAAGCAAAGCTGAACATCAAATGAATAATCGGGCACACCCTGAACATTCTTTACAATGACTTTGAGTAGTATCTTCATCAGGGCATACTGATATACCGTCCCTAAGACAAAACCAAGGTAAGCAACCACTCGATAACGAGCAAAAATAACGCGACAACATTCTTTTTTGCTATAGCCAAAAGCCTTCATAAAAGCCAAACTAGCTTTGTTTTCTTGGACGACAGTTCCTAGACAAAGGAGCAAAATAGAAATTGACAAAAGAACGCCTATTCCTATCATCATAACTTGAATCGTCCCATCTATAAAGTCTTTCATTCCTAGGGAAAGCTGCATCATGGCTGCAAAAGAAAATGCTGCAAAGACGACAAAGAAAATCAATAATTTCCTTTTATAAAAATGAACAGCCCCCAACTCTTTCAAAAAAAGTTTATTTGCTTTAGTTTTGCGATGTTTTTGCTTTACTTGTGCCAACTCTAATCTCTTCAGCAAATAAAGGCTTGGCTGCTTCAATTTTATCAAAGCATAGCCAATTCCTAATAAGGCAAATAGAAAAGTCGGCAAGATGACCATAGCGAGGAACAATTGCCAATGAAAATGAATTTCAATAGTGGGCAAGAAACCTTTTTGATTGCGCAAATCATAAAAGTCCTTCATAAAGAAGAATGAAGAAGCAAACCCGAGCAAAGATCCTATAAAAACAGAGCAACTAAAAATCCAGAAATGCTTGGCTAATTCAAAATTTTGATAGCCTAAGGCTTTGAGAATCCCTAACTCTTCCTTATGATCATCAATAAACTGCTTGATATAAAAGAATAAGAGAAGAACAGCTAAGAGAGAAAGCACTCCTCCACTAACCAAGGAGACAAATTTAGCAATGAGAACTTGAGCATCGTAATAAGCCTTGGCTGGTAGAGATAATGTCTCAACCTCAATGGATTGAAGATCAAAGTAAAAATTGATAAATAAAGTCGAGACCAAAACTGCACAAAAGCTGATAATGGAGACAACAGATAATTTCCGTAAATCTTTGATACTGATTACCATAATCTACCACCCAATCTCTTCCACGCTCTTTGGCTCTTCATTAACCACGATGTCCTGAATTTGTCCACTATTCACCCTCACCACAGTATTTGCCAGCTTGGCAATATGCTCATTATGAGTAACCATCACTAGGGTAAATCCAAGCTCTTTTTTCATTTGTGCAATGTAGGAGAGAATCTGGCGACCTGTCGCCTCATCAAGAGCTCCTGTAGGCTCATCAAGGAAAAGTACCTTTGGCTTCTTAGCCAAGGCTCTGGCAATCGCTACGCGTTGTTGCTCTCCACCCGATAGTTCACTAGGGTATTGATGGAGTTTTTCTTTTAAACCCATGGCCTCGATGATTGGAAGGTAATCCTGATTCTTTGCAAGATGGGCTCCCATTTTAACGTTCTGCTCTACCGTCAACTCTTGCAATAAATAATATTGCTGGAAAATAAAAGCGATGTTATCTTTGCGAAATTTTGTCAGTTGATTTTCACTCAAAGACGCAATATTTGCCCCATCATATAAAACTTCACCCTGATCTGGTTTTTCAAGGCCAGAAAGAATGTTTAGTAAGGTTGACTTACCCGATCCAGAAGCTCCCAAAATCACCAAATAATCTTGCTCTTCAATCCCTAAGTCGATACCTTTTAAAACCTCATTGGCTCCGTAGGACTTTCTTACTCCCTTTAGTTCAATCATGATTTCCTCCTAATAGTTCCTTTATAAGTGCTGTGAATACTTGTGTCAGCATGGCAGTTAGTTCTGCGGGTGAAAAGCGATAGATTCCTGCAGCAGTCATACTGGCAATTCCATGCGAATAAATAAATAGATGCTGATAAAGTTGCTCAGATAGCTGTCTTGAAAGTCCATATTCCTCTTGAATGGACAAAATCATTTTTTCATAACTATAATCTTTGATTGGTAAGAACTCAGAAAACTGATGAATAGCACGTTCGGACTCATTCATAAAAATCAGTTGGAAAAGCTGTGGCTCCTCAGCAGCAAATCGGATATAAGCGATCCCAACAGCCCGAAAGGCTTTTTCTTCCTGCAAGGCGATTTCAACTTGTCTGACAAAGGTTTCCTCAGCAGCAATAACAATGGCCTTGTTAAGCTCTTCCATGCTATCAAAGAGACCAAAAATAACCTTAGGTGAAGACTTCAATCTAGCAGCAACTGCTCGAGCTGTAACAGCCGACTTCCCCTCTTCTCGAACAAGATCTATACAAGCTTCAATAATTTCTTCTTTGGTGAATTTATTTTTTGGAGGCATTGATATCCCTTTCCGATACATTTGTTGCGCAACATCTGTTTCTTTAAAATATTTAACCATATCCTAATTCAAAAATCAAGGAAAAAGTAAAAAAATACTAGCTAAGTTTCCTTAGCTAGTATTAAAATGCTTACTTATTAAAGATTGACTGTCTGAAGTCATCTGTCTCACGAATATAAGCATTGTAAATCTTCTTCTTGAGCAGGTTGACCCAGCTAGCATCAACACGGCTGGTAGCATTAGTAATGTTGCGTACATCCTCTGCCACTGCTTCGTCCATTAGCTTCTGCATCTCTTCATAAGAGCGAATGGTTACTTTCTTGGTACTGCTTGGGTTTCTGAGCTCGTACTCAATGGTGATTGGTTTAAGCTTGGTCAGCTGATCAATCCGCTCCTTATACATAGCTTTCTTGAAGGCTACCCAGGAGTCATATTCACCCTTGAATACATTTTCCAAGACTTTCTGGTCAGTTACGAGACCAACATCTCTTCCGGACCATCCATCCCACGTTTTCTTACCTTCATCAAAGGCTTCCTTAGAGTACTTACCAGAAACATAAGGGATAAATCCTTCATGGTAACCCTTGGCTGCCAGTAACTCGTAGGCCGTGCGGCGGAACATGACATCACCCGGCGCTCCATTTGGATTGCTCAAGGCTGAGTAGATTGGTGAGAAGAGGCTGAGACTGAGGTAGCCATTTCGGCCATATTTCCCACTATCCTTGTTCTCCCGACGAGTGATAACATCATTTTCAATCAGGGAGTTAAAGGTCTTCAGCTGCTTGATTTCCTCAGCAGTAAAGCTTCGCGTCTGGTTACCAGCATGAGTCTCCTTACCATACTTATCTGTAACATAGTAATTCTCCATCTTCCTGAACCACTGGAGCTTAGCGTCATCGCTCTGCTTAAGCATAGAGGTACCTTCTAGGTAATCTAGGGTGTAGATCATGTCAAACATACCATGGACATAGTGCTGCAGGTCTTCTGCATTTTGAACGCGTTCCTTGAAGTTATATGTGTGTAGGCGCGTCTTAGAGTCCTTGTCCACCTTGAAGAGGGTATTGAGTGTAATGGTTGCCTCATCTGCACTTGGAGTGGACTGCAAGAGTCCGCGAGCATAGAGCTCAGCTCCCAGACCTTCGCGGCGGCCATTGCCCTCAAAGTAGATGCCACCGTCAGAGTTATGGGTCATCTCATGCGTGTAGACAGAGTTACCATAGTCTTCTAACAAGCGAGCAGCATCAAAATGGGTTACGCTTCCAGTAGCATAGGCATTGTAGCCCTTACTTGGATACCACTTACCAGCTGGTCCGAAGAACTCCTGCATAGCCAATGATTTTTTATCATTAGCTGGAGCCCAATATCTTTTACCATCCTTGTCAACCAATGAGAATCCATCGTAAACCAGAACAGAACGGAAGAGCTTGTCCTTGCTTTCATCGCTTAGAATCTTATACCAGAAGTCATAGTGATCGCGCTGGTATTCAGCTGTTTTTCTCACTCGGTCTTCGACATATTCAGCTAGCTCTGCATCTGTCCGAACCCTGCCATTGGCATCAAGGCGATAGCGATCATAAGCCCCCATAGAGATGGTAGACATATTGGAGATAGCATAGACGCCCTTCTCAGTCATGGTCAAGAGCGGCAGGAGCATGCCCTTATGTTCCCAATTATCGGCAGTAATCTTATCATAAACGCCGACAGAATACTTACTCTTGCCCTCAGCTGCATCCTGAAGCTGTCTCGCTTCTGCTACATCCGACTTAGCCTCAACGATGTAGGCTTTTGTATTGGTCTTGAGCCATTCATTATTGCTCTTGTCCGGCAGGAAGAGCTGACGATAGCCTTCCAGGTAGTTAAAGAGCCCTCGCTTACCAGTCGCTTCAGAGAGCGAGGTATCATAAGCCATATAGTTATTCTTGGCTTTAAGATTATTAAAGCCTGACTTACCAAGTGAAATGATGGTATCCAGCGTTGAAGCATTATGATTTCCAAAGAAATCAAACTTATAGGCAGACAAATCCTTGACATTGATATTGTCATAGTTGATATTATACCAGCGGTTGAGATAGGTCAGACCAAGCAGGAAGGCTTCCTTATTGGCTGTAATCTTCTGAGCTACATAGTCAGCCACGACATCGCCTTCAGTATTGATGGACTTGTCCATAGCCAGAACCTTGCGTAACTCTTCTGACAGCTTGGTCTTGACTTGGTCAAAGGCAGTGTCCAGATAGAGATCATCCAGAGATGTGTCAGCATTTACGCCTAAAACAGTTCGCATAGCCGGTGAGTCAAGGACAACCTTGTTCAACTCTGGCAGCACTTGATTGAGAACTCTGCTATAGTCTGACAGGAAAGCTTCCGGAGTATAAAGAAGGTCTAAGCCATTTACACTATACTCTGCAATTGCCTTATATTTGAAATCTCCTTTATAGGTCAGATCCAGATAGTCAACCGTATTATCCTCAAAGTGCAGCATCAGACGGTTAATTCCGGTCTTATTGCTATTGATATCAGTGATAATCTGGTCGCCCTTCATCGGAACAACATCCAGCAAGTACTCTGTATTGAGCTTGTGATTATCTGGAAGTTTATTTCCATAAGCAACGATGGTCTCCTTATTGTAGAATGGAAGGAGTTTTTCCATGTTAGCATAAGCTATCAGACGATCTTCTCGGGCATTCTTTTCCTGAGCATAGTTGACAGAATAAATATTGAGATTCGTGTCTTCTAGCGTGGTCGTAATGTCTAAACTAGCTAGCTTCTCTTCTGCCTCGTTCAGAGTCAGTGTTGAAGTGACAAACTTGTCATTTTCCAGTGTTTTATTTCCTTCAACGGCATAAGCTTCTGTGATACGGTTGTTCTCATATCCCTGATCGCCAGAAATACTGTAAACATTTGTACCGCTGACGTTGCTGATGACATTATCAATCAAGCCATTGAAGTAATTGGAACCTACTACGCCGCCAATCTGACCGTTCTTAGTAGAGTTTTGAATCTTTCCAGCTACATAAGAGCGGCTGATGCGGGCATTGTTTTCTAAACGGCCGACTAAACCGCCAAAGCGTTGGTTGTTGGCTCTAGCACCTGCTAGAATGGTCACATCTGCCCTGCTCTGGCTAATCAAGGAGTTTCCTCCCTTAAGATTAGCAACCAAACCACCGACATTGTATTCCTTGCCCTGCTTATCATTTGACACGATAGTTCCAGTAAAGGAGCTATTGGTAATTTGGGTATTGTTAGCAATAACTACCAAACCTGCTACCTGTGAAGCATTTTCTTTTACTTCTACTCTACCTTGGACTGAAACATCTGTGATTCGAGCATTTTCTGCATTGCGAGCTAGGGCAGCTGAGTCGTAAGTACCGACAATATTGACCTCTTTCAAATCCAGATTAGAAATAGAGGAACCACTCTTGAGGTTTTCAAATAAAGGCTTGGCTAGATTATAAATAGCGTACTGCTTGCCATTATGGTTACCTGTCAGACTGCCTGTGAAGTTCCCTTTGAGGTAGACATAGTCCGCAGGTGCCAGACTAACTTCGCTAGCATCCAAATCTGCTCCCAGAACATAGTTGCCAGCCATATTTTGCTTCATAGCGTCTACCAAACCAGCAAAGCTAGTGTAGACATTTTGCTGGCTAGGAACTGCCTTACTGATATAGAAATCATAGCCAGACTTATAGCCTGTCTCACCTTCTTGGACCAGCTCAGGCAGAGAGACCGTCACCTTATAGACATCCCTGCCATCCTTATGACTTTCCGCTATGCTGTGAACCGGCAGGAGCATTTCCTTAGATTCACTTGATTTGACTTTGACGAAGTAGGTAGACAGATCCGTAGGCATAGAGTTCATGGACACGACGCGCTTAAACTGGTCGTTTTCTTTTCTGTAAAACTCGGCCGAATCAATATCTCGGAAGGCAATCTTCTTGTATTCTAATTCAAAATTGCGGCTGTCTGTTTCAAGGTCTGTGAAGCTGCCATTATCCAGTTCATAAGTCAGCTTGGTTTTCAGGGTATAGCCTGTATAGTAGTCTAAGTCGCCAATCTTCAGACTTCCTGCGAAATTGGTAATCGGAAGAGTGCGGACAAGCTGATCACCCTGGTACAATTCAGCAGTCGCTGAACGGAAGGACTGGGTCTGGTCTTCTAATCTATATTGGACTGTAACCGACTTATCGTCCGCATTTTCTGTCAAACTTAGAATAGAAACTGCCGGCTTGACTTTAGGCACTCCATTTAGAGCTTCTTTGGCTGCTGTCAGGCTAGCAAATGCTTGGTTGACCTGCACTTGTGTTGCAGTTTGATTATTCAGAACTCCTTCTGCCTTGGTCAATTCGTCAGTATAAGCTGTCTGCTTATCTGAATCTGCATTTTTATATTTAGCACTTGTTTTAACAATTGGATTTAAATCGTACTCGTTTTGAAGAGCCGTTTTGACAACCTCAAGACCACTTAACTGAGCCTTGGCTTGATTGATTTGTCCCACCAGTTGGTTAACTTCTGCTTGGCTAGCATGTGATTGACTTAGAATCGCTTGCCCCGCCGTCAAAGCAGTATCATAACTAGATTGATGGCTCTGACTATCGTTGAAATAACGTGCCTGAGCTTTAATCTGATCTGCTTCTGCTAATAGATTGTGCAGTGGAATTAAATCGAATTCTTCTAAAGCTTCTGCTTTTGGCGCATCGTTCGGTACCATATGCGGCTTAGCTGTTCCGACTTTGACAACTTGCGTCACTGGAGCGAGAGTCTCCTCATTCGATAACTCCTGGCGGTCAACTTCTTGACCATTGGAGCTGTAAACACGATTCTTGATGGTCCGCTCGCCTTGAACTCCCGGTGTTGCGATTTGGCGAGCATCTCGAACAAGTTCGTCCGTTTCTTCTTCTCGAATTGTGAAGTTGATTTTCTCCACTCGAGTTTCGTCGGTGTAAGTCAGTGGGTACTCTGGCAAAGTGTCTGCTTTCGGTGCATCGTTCGGTACTATGTTCGGCTTAGATGTACCAACTTTGACGACTTGCGTTACTGGAGCTAGAGTTTCCTCATTGGACAACTCTTGGCGGTCAATTTCTTGACCATTGGAACTATAGACACGAGTCTTGATTGTTCGCTCACCCTGGACTCCTGGAGTTGCGATTTGACGGTTGCCTTCTGGAATTTCGTCTGTATACTGTTCTTCGGTGGAAAAATCTATTTTTTCCCTTCTTATTTCATTCGCCGTAGTCAGTTCTAATTCTGGTACTTCATGCACTGGTGCCGTGTCTGGAGTAGTGCCGTAATTAGTTGATTCTGGTACTTCATGCACTGGTGCTGTGTCTGGAGTAGTGCCGTAGTTAGTTGATTCTGGTACTTCATGCACTGGTGCTGTGTCTGGAGTAGTACCGTAGTTAGTTGATTCTGGTACTTCATGCACCGGTGCCGTGTCTGGAGTAGTGCCGTAGTTAGTTGCTTCTAGTACTTCATGTACCGGTGCCGT